>CAKUKP010000147.1 GCA_934663625.1 uncultured Clostridia bacterium | reverse complement strand
ACTATATGCAGTATGATTATAGCACGAATTGTATCATTTTGCAAGCAGAATTTGACATAAATACGGCAAAAACCTCCCGCTTTCGCAGGAGGCCCCAATTCGTCCGTCAGTGTGCAGTCAAAAAGAGCCGCGCAATCGCGGCTCTTTTTCACGACACGAGATTGATTAGCTGAGGGAGATACCATCGATGACGAAATCGAAGGAGGGAGCGGAGGCCAGCTCGGACTCATGGAAGTAGCCGTCCCAGATGTACTGGCTGTCCGCGTCGGTCAGGGTCTTGCCGTCCACGGTGAAGGTGGAGCAGTCGAAGACGTGCAGGGTGCCGTCCTTCAGAGCGGCCTCAACCTCGGCGACCTTCTCGGCAGTGCCGGCGGCGACGACCTTTTCGTTGAGCTCCTTGATCTCAGTGGCGCCCTCGGAGAAGCCCTTGCACCAGTCGGTGGCGATCTCCTCGCCATTGATCAGGCAGTTCACGGCGTAGTTGTAGTAGGGAGCCCAGACGACGGCGGCGGAAGTCAGCGCGCTGTCGGGAGCGACGGAGATCATGGAGACGTTGTAGCCCACGCAGGGAACGCCGGCAGCCTGGCAAGCAGTGGGAGCGCCGGTGGTGTCGGCGTGCTGGGAAATCAGCTTGCAGCCCTGAGCGATCAGCGCGCTGGCCGCTTCCTGCTCCATGGCCATGTCAGCCCAGGAGTTGGTGTACTGCACCTTCATGGTGACGGAGGGGCAGACGGAGCGGGCGCCCAGATAGAAGGCGGTGTAGCCGGAGATGACCTCGGCGTAGGGATACGCGCCGACATAGCCCATGACGGCCTCGTCCGCGGTGAACTCGCCCTTTTCGATCTGCTCGTTGAGCTTCAGGCCCGCGACCACGCCGGAGACGTAGCGGGACTCATACACGGCGGAGAAGAAGTTGTGCATGTTCTTCAGGCCGGAAGTCGCCGCCTGATAGCCGGTGGCATGGCAGAACTGGATGTTCGGATACTCGGTGGCCGCCTGCAGCATGTAGGACTCATGGCCGAAGGAGTCGGCGAAGATGATGTTGCAGCCCGCTTCGGCCAGGTCGACCGCCGCGTCGTAGCACAGCTCGTTCTCAGGAATGTTGTACTTGATCACGTACTGATCCTCGGTCAGGCCCAGGTTCTTGACCATGTCCATGAAGCCGTTCAGGTGAATCTCGTCGTAGCCGATGTTCTCGTCGTGGAGCAGGATCAGGCCCACCTTGATGGTGTCCTTGGTGACCTCGGCGGACGCAGTGCCGGCGAACATGCCGACCAGAACCAGGGTCAGAATCAGAGCCAGCGAAACCAGTTTCTTCATGATGATTCAATCCTCCTGTAAGTCGTGGTTGATTAGGAAACGCGTATATCATACTTGATGAATGTTATGAACTGAGGGTGCGTTGTGTAAATTAACGAACAATATTTTCTCGCCAGGCCGGTTTTTGCCGCCTTTTTGGTCAAAAATCCGAACGTTATCATATATCATATTCATGATTGCAGCGTGAATTCGTCGTCCGGAGACCGCCGCGGGCCCTACGGCACCAGGT
>CAKUKP010000146.1 GCA_934663625.1 uncultured Clostridia bacterium | reverse complement strand
CAGCGGAATTCGACAGGTACGTTATCTCTCCTTCCGTCAAAACCTTCGGTTTTGCCACCTTCCTCATCAGAGGAAGGCAAGGGTTACGCCATTGGGCAAACCCATTTCAAGTTAAGCATGAAAGCCATAAATCTATGGGCTTTCATGCGCGTATATGATTATACACCCGAACCGGATAGAAACGAAGAGCCCTTGTCCCTTGAATCAATGGAGGCAAGGGTTCGTGTTTGCCAGCGCGGCAGCAGCTGGCCGCGGGTACCGCCCGCCCGACATGAGTTTTGAAATCTTAAATCAATGGATTTCAAAACGTGAATCAGTAATACACCTGAACCGGATAGAAACGAAGAACCCTTGCCTCTTGAATCAGTGGAGGCAAGGGTTCGTGTTTGCCAGCGCGGCAGCAGCTGGCCATCGACACTGTCGATTACTCGAGGATCTTGGTTACAACGCCGGAACCTACCGTGCGGCCGCCCTCACGAATTGCGAAACGAAGTCCTTCTTCGCACGCGATGGGGGTGATCAGGGTGATTTCCATATCGATGTTGTCGCCGGGCATTACCATTTCCACGCCGTCGGGCAGCTTGATGTTGCCGGTTACGTCCGTGGTACGGAAGTAGAACTGCGGACGATAGCCGTTGAAGAACGGCGTATGACGGCCGCCTTCTTCCTTGGTCAGTACGTATACCTGACCCATGAAGTGCGTATGCGGATGGATGGAACCGGGCTTCGCCAGTACCTGGCCGCGCTCGATTTCAGAACGCTGTACGCCGCGCAGCAGTGCGCCGATGTTGTCGCCCGCTTCTGCGTAGTCCAGAATCTTGCGGAACATTTCTACGCCCGTTACAACGGTGGAACGCTTCTCGTCGGTCAGACCTACGATTTCTACCGCGTCGCCTACCTTCACCTGACCACGCTCTACACGGCCCGTTGCTACGGTGCCGCGGCCGGTGATCGTGAATACGTCTTCTACAGGCATCAGGAACGGCTTGTCGGTCGCGCGTTCCGGCTCGGGGATGTACTCGTCTACCGCGTCCATCAGTTCGAAGATGCACTTGCATTCCGGTGCGGTCTTCGCATCTGCGCCGTTCGTCAGCGCTTCCAGCGCCTGCAGCGCGGAGCCCTTGATGATCGGGATATCGTCGCCCGGGAAATCATACTCGTTCAGCAGCTCGCGGATTTCCATTTCCACCAGCTCCAGCAGCTCAGGATCGTCTACCTGGTCTACCTTGTTCATGAACACGATGATGTACGGTACGCCTACCTGACGCGCCAGCAGGATGTGCTCGCGGGTCTGCGGCATCGGGCCGTCTGCGGAAGATACAACCAGGATCGCGCCGTCCATCTGCGCAGCACCCGTGATCATGTTCTTTACATAGTCAGCGTGGCCGGGGCAGTCTACGTGCGCGTAGTGACGCTTCGCAGTTTCATATTCTACGTGTGCGGTGTTGATCGTGATGCCGCGCGCCTTCTCTTCGGGCGCCTTATCGATCTGGTCATAGCGCATTGCTTCCGCGCCGCCCACCTGCGCCAGCGTCATCGTGATCGCCGCGGTCAGCGTGGTCTT
>CAKUKP010000145.1 GCA_934663625.1 uncultured Clostridia bacterium | reverse complement strand
TGCTGGTTACCTTTTCTCTACCCTTGCGGATCAACTGATTGATCGTCGGCATTGAAGAAAAGCACCTCCTGAACTAAATTCTAATCTTTGCTCTATACGCACTTCCGCAACCCTGGAAGAGGATAGCATGTAATCGGGGCTTCCTACTTTTTCAGACCTGCCGAGGCGGTTTTGACCTCGACGCCGCACGCCTGACCCAGCTGTTTCATGGTATCCACCTCGCAGATGCGCACGCCGTGTTCATTGCACGCCGCCTTGATCTGGCGGACAATGAACAGATCGGCGTCCCGCGCCACGAAGGCGGTATCAATTTCGCCGGCCTGAATCGCACGGAGCAGCCTGCGGGTGCCTACAACCTTCGATGCGTTTTTCAACATTTCCAGCATTGTGTACACACTCCTTTTTTCAGACATACCCGAACCAGTAAATCATAGCATCAAATCCCCGCAATGTCAAGCAAATTCGCGGTATTCCGAGGCTCTGCTGTGAATTTTAACCAAATAAATCGTTTTTATACCTAAGAAGAATTGCCTGTGCATTCTATCGGAACCCTTCGTTCCGTAAAACACGAAAAGGCGCGGCGGATATCTGCCGTGCAGAAACCCGCCGCGCCCGATACCGATCGATTTATTACGCCTTCTTTGTGCGGATGATCGGATGATCCACGAAATAATTCAATACCATAACCAGCAGCAGCACCGCGCCCCAGATCAGCGTGATGTAATAGCTGGAAATCTGCGGGAAGCGGTTGATGCCCGCTTCGAGCAGCGAAAGCAGCACGATCGCCAGCATAACGCCGCTGAGCTTGCCGCGTCCGCCGTTCGGGCTTACGCCGCCCAGCACGGCGATCAGGATGCATTGCAGTGTGTACTGACTGCCGTAATCCGAACGCGCCACGGAATAGTTCGCCAGCATGATCATGCCGCCCAGCGCCGCGCAGATGCCGGAGAGCGCATAGGTCTTGATCAGAATGCGGTCGACCTTCAAGCCGGAGAAGCGCGCGACCTTTTCATTCGTACCGATCATGTACAGCTTACTGCCGTAGGTGGTGCGCGCCAGCACGAACCAGATCAGCACGGCGATCAGCACGAATATGATCAGCTGCACCGGAATCAGACCCGATACCGTGCCGCGCTTGCCGGGCACAACGTTCAGCACCTTATTGTTGATCAGTTCGGAATACGCCGCGGGGATACCGCTGACGGCCTTGCCGTTGGTGATGACCATCGATATGCCGGTGAGCAGCTGGTTTACGCCGAGGGTCGCCAGAATCGGCGGGATCTTGATCTTGGAGATCAGCACGCCGTTTACGCCGCCCGCGATCATGCCGCAGATGATCGACATGATCAGCGCGGCGGGAATGACCCAGCCCGCGGCCTCGCCCGCCTCGTTTACCTGTCCCTTCATGAAGGTCGCCATCGCGATGCCGGTCAGGTTTGCAATGCCCACGGAGGACAGATCGATGCCGCCGGTGATCATGCACACCATCGCGCCGAGCGCCATCAGGCCGTACTCAGGGAACGCGGAAGCGATCTTCTGGAAATTTTTGATGGTGAAGAACTTATCAAAGCACGTAATCGCCATGAACGCCAGCCACAGAATCAGCATCAGAATCAGGCGGGAAATGTGGCGATCCCTGCGGTAGAGCTTACCCAACGTTTTCATTTTGCCGCCTCCCTCTTCAGATTGCGCATGCCGGCGCGATTTGCGCGCGTGACCTGCATAGCGGAAATGCCGGTACCGATTACGATCAGCGCGCCGACGAATACATCCTTCCACACGGTGGGAATGCCGATCAGAATCATGGAATTTTCAACGGTAACGATCAGTGCCGTGCCCAGCAGGCAGCCGAACAGCGTGCCGCTGCCGCCCACGATGGCGGTGCCGCCCAGCACCACGCCCGCGATGATGTTCATTTCCATGCCCAGCATGTTGGTTGGATGCATCTGCTGCATCATGCAGAT
>CAKUKP010000144.1 GCA_934663625.1 uncultured Clostridia bacterium | reverse complement strand
TAGGTATCCTCCGCATTGCTGGCCTTCAGATCGCGAATCGTTTCGATGTATTCCTGAATGCCGTCGGCACAGGTCATTTTCACCGCCATGGTCTTTGCCTGCACGCGATCCTGCACCCGATAGCTGCCCAGCAGAATGGCGATGGATACGGGGATCACCCACAGCGCCGACAGCGCCATGCGCCAATCGAAGGCGAACAGCCCCAGCGAAATCAGAATCGTGGAAATCAGCGAACCAAACAGGCCGGGGATAAAGTGCGAACAGGTCTTTTCCAGCACTTCGCAATCCGCCATGATCGTGCTGGTCAGATCGGCCAAATCGCGCTTTCCGAAGAAGGACAGCGGCAATTTCCGCAACCGTTCCGCGAGCGCAAGTCTGCGCTTGCCACTCTCGCGGTAGGTGGTAAAATAGGTATCGTTATACTGAAACCAGGTGGTTAGGAAGATCAGCGCGAAGCAAACCGCGCAGCCGACTACATAAAACGCCGTCCGGATGGGCGATACGCCCGCCAGCAGTTCCCGAATCAGGCAGTAGAGCAGGCTTGTGGGCAGCATAAACGCGATGTTCTGGAAGGCGCACGCCAGCACGCCCTTTACCAGACCGCGCGCGCCCTCTTTGGAACTTGCGGTTGCCTTCTGGATTCTTTCGATCACGGTTATCCCTCCTTTGCAACTTTCCATTCGACAGACGATTGATAATCCCGCCACATTTTGGCGAACAGGCCGTTCTTCGCGCATAGATCATCGCGCGTGCCCGATTCGCAGATTGTGCCATCCTGCACCACGTAGATGCAATCGGCGTTGGCTACGGTGGACAGGCGATGGGCGATCATGATCACGGTCTTGTCCTTTGCCAGCTCCGCGAACGCCGCCTGTACGCGGGCTTCGTTATCGGGATCGGCAAACGCCGTGGCTTCGTCCAGAATCAGCACGGGCGCGTTTTTCAGCATCGCGCGCGCAATGGCGATGCGCTGCTGTTCGCCGCCGGAGAGATATACGCCCTTCATACCGATCATGGTATGAACGCCGTTCGGGAATTTTTCGATGATGTCCATGCATTGCGCGGCGCGCAGCGCGGACAGCACTTCATCCTCGGTCGCATCAGGCTTTCCGAGCTTTACGTTTTCCAGAATGCTGCCCTTCAGCAGGCGGCTGTTCTGGAATACGAAGGAAACGGTATCCATCAATTCTGCCTTGGAAATATCGCGCACATCCGCGCCGCCGATGCAGATGCTGCCGCCCTGCACATCGAAGAAGCGGCAGATCAGGCTGGCGAGCGTGGATTTACCGCCGCCAGAGGGTCCTACCAGCGCAACGGTCTGACCGGGTTGAATGTGCATCGAAATGCCGCGAATCACATCCGTCTTGCCATCGTAGCTGAAATGCACATCCTTCAGCGTTACGGATCCATCCGCGGGGTGCTGCGGGCGATCGCTTTCCGAAACGGGTTCTGCATCCAGCACGGAATCGATGCGCTCCAGCGCGTCGGCGACGATCAGCTTGCTTTCGCTCATGTACATGATCTTCGTCAGCGTAAGCGAAATGACCGGCGTGATGATGATGTAGAACAGAAGGTTCAGTAGAAATTCCTTCGTTGCGCCGCCGCGGGTCAGCAGCAGCCCGCCCGCGATTAGGAAGGCGAATACGCCGTTGATGGCGGCGGTATAGAACATCATGGGGTCTCGCAGATCTTTCGTGTAGGAAACGACCCATTTTTCGTATTCATCGATCGTGGCCTTGAATTTCTTGAAGGAAAACACCGATTGTCCGAAGGTTTTTACCACCGGAATGCCGCGAACGTATTCCACCGCTTCGTTGGACATGGCGGACAGCGCGTTGCCGTACTGGCGCATTTTTTCCGCCATGCGCTTGCCGGTCATCGCCGACATGATCAAAAATCCCAGCAGTACTGGCACGAGGCTCAAAAGCCCCAGCCGCCAGTCAAATACGAACAGCAGCACCAGCAGCCCCACCGGCGTCGCCATGGCGTTGTACTGATCGGGCAATTGATGGGCGAGGTAGGTTTCCGCCGCGCCGGTGCTTTCCTGAATCACCTTGCGCAGCTTGCCGCTGCCGTAGCGCTCCGTAAAGCCCAGCGGCAGCTTCGCCAGATGTTCGGAAACCGTGAGCCGCAGATTCGTCGCCACGCGGAAGGCGGAAAGGTGCGAACAAAGCAGCGAACATACGTAAATCAGATAGGAAAGCACGGCGAACACTACCGCCATCCATCCGTAGTGGGGGATATTCACCGCCTGCGCGTAATTGGGCGCGACGTTCAGC
>CAKUKP010000143.1 GCA_934663625.1 uncultured Clostridia bacterium | reverse complement strand
ACACGAAATACATCATGGACAGGATGATCGCCGCATGGGGCAGTATTTTACGAAGCATTGCGTTTCCTCCTTTAGCCCACGATCGCAACGATATCGCTGCAATTGCGATCCCCGCTGGGATTGTTGATCACGGTGCCGCCGCAGATCATCTGCGCGGTGTTGCCGCCGTCCAGATTGAATGCGACCTGGCAGCCCAGCGATTCCATCAAGAGCGAGGTCTGGCGAATCGTAAGCCCTTGTGATTGCGCGTTTCGACCGTCCACCACCACGAAGCAATAATGTCCCGGTTCATAATAACCGATTACGGCGCGCGGATTCGCGGGCGCTACGGTGGTATTGAAGAATTCCTGCGCCACGCCATCTACCAGCAGGCGCGGGCCGAAACTCCAAGCCTGGTACGCGCCCTTTTCGATCGCCGCATCCGCATCGAAGTGCGATGGCGAAATGGTTTCCATGGTGCCATCGTAATACAGAACGCAGATATCCATCGTGGTATCTACCTCGGTGCGGAATACGGTGCCGTTGCGGATCACCACGCCGGCGCTGTGCACGCTGTAATAATCGCCGTTGATCGCCACGACCGAACCAAGCCTCTCCGCAATCGCAGCGGGCTTTTCGCTGGTATTCTTGCCGAAGCTATCCTTGGCAAGCCCCGTGACCAGATTGGAAATATCGCGAATGTAAATATCCGCCAGATAATAGGTCGCGCCCTCGTAGGTGTCAGTGCTCATGGTGACATTCACATTCTGGTTGCGGAACACCTGACCATCGTTGAACACCTCGCCGCTGGTAAACTTATCGGCGAATTTATCGCCGAAATAGCCCACCGGCGCTGGCTCCGCGGTGGGTTCCGCGGGCGCTTGCGTCACCAACGCAGAATCATTCGATACGGAGCTTGCCATTACATTTTCCGCCACCGTTGCAGTCGCTGCGGGCACCTGCGTCGGCGAAGCCTGATGTGCATATCGATCCACCACGATCGCGTTGGACATATCCGCCATGCGCGGAATCACATGGTGAAACAGCGAGAATACTGTCAATCCAACGCATACCAGTGCAAAATCCAGCAAAAACATTTGCAGCAGAGAAAGCTTGCGTCCCCTGCGCCTGCGTCCCTGTCCCCGATTGTTCCCCTTCATTTTTCCAAATCCATTCTCAGCGCCCGCGGGCGGTTATTTTTTCTGCTTGCGGTAAACCAGCTTGCTCTGTATCAGGAAGCTGAATACAAACAGCGATGCTTCCACCAGCAGCTTGGACGGCGCGAGCGCCCAGCCGAGCCGCAATGTAAGCAGATCCATCAGCAGATAATTCAATCCCAGAATGACCAGCGCCAGCAGCGCATATTTGCCAAACGCCGCGCCGCGGCTTTCATCGCCCTTGAACACCAGCTTGCGGTTGATCATGAAATTCACCGTTCCGCTGATGATGCGCGCGCATACCACGCTGATCAGCAGCGATGGCCGCGGCGGCAGGAATTTCGTCATTGCGCTGATCAGCAGCACCAGAACATAATCCACGCCGAACGCGATCAGCGATGAACAGGCGAACTTCAATATGCACATATAAATCCGGAAGGAATCCCGAAACTTATTGAAATGCGATGATTTGTTTTCATCGATGTACACCGTTTCGATCGGCACTTCGATGATATCCATATTGCTCTGCGCCGCTTCCAGCAGTTCGTTGATTTCATATTCATAGCGATCGCCGGAAATCTGTACGAACTTCCGCATCGTATCGCGGCTGTACGCGCGCAGGCCGGTTTGCGTATCGTATACGCGCTTGCCCGCTACGGCGGAAAATACCTTCCGCGTGATGCCGTTGCCCAGCCGGCTGCGCAGCGGGATATGATCGCCCACCATGCGGCGGCTGCCGAGCACCAGCGCATCGGCGTGTTCGATCGCCGTTTGATTCACGCGCAGAATATCTTCATACTTATGCTGCCCATCCGCATCTGCCGTGAGCGCAAATCCGCATTCGGGCAATTGATCGAGCGCATACTGCATCGCGGTTTTCAGACCTGCGCCCTTGCCGCGATTTTGTGGATGTCGAAGCACGATGGCGAGATCGGCCGCCGCATCAAAGATCGATCGATACGCTTCGCTGCTGCCGTCATCCACCACGATCGGCACAAACGCATCGTTTCCGCGAAACTGTTCCAGCAAATCCAGCATTTTATGATCCGGCTGATACGCCGGTATGATCAATGCTGTTTTCAAAGGGAATTCCCCCTTCCATATGTATACAGTATAATTATACGTTTCGCGCGGGAAATGTCA
>CAKUKP010000142.1 GCA_934663625.1 uncultured Clostridia bacterium | reverse complement strand
CGAGAACGACGAACACCAGCACCAGAATCGACGTATCGAATTTAAACTTGCTGGCGACCACGCTGGAATAATTCATCGCGTACAGCGCACCCGCCATGCCCGCGAGCGTCGCGGAAATGACGAACGCCATCATCTTATAGCGCGTCGCGCCCACGCCCACGGATTCCGCCGCGATGCGGTTATCGCGGATGGCCATGATCGCGCGGCCGGAGCGGCTGTTGATGAGGTTCAGCACCACGATCAGCGTAAACATCACCAGCGCGAAGCCGATGGTGAAATTGGAAAGCTTGGTGGCGACCGTGCCGCCCTGCGGACCGTTGATGACCATCATGAAACGGTTGCCCGCCTGAATGGATTCAAGGCTCTGCGTAATGGGCGTATTGAACGTGACCAGCAGCTTGCCGCCGTCCAGCGCCACATACAGGCAGTTTAATACGTTTCGAATGATCTCGCCGAACGCCAGCGTAACGATTGCCAGATAATCGCCACGCAGGCGCAGCACCGGAATGCCGATGATCACGCCCGCAATCGCCGCGATCAAGCCGCCGCAAACCAGCGCGATGACCATTTGCAGCGTGGGCTGAATGCTGCTGTCCGCCATGCACGCCACAGCAACCACGCCCGAAAACGCGCCCACGGACATAAAGCCCGCGTGACCCAGACTCAATTCGCCGGAGATGCCCACCGTAAGGTTCAGCGAAACCGCCATCACGATGTATACGCAGATCGGCACCAGCTGACCCTTCATCGAACGCGAAAGCGCGCCCGCGTTCAAAAGGATCGTAACGATCACGAACGCCGCGATCACGATGCCGTAGGTGATGAAATTGCTTATTGTGTTTTTGCTCAGCTTTTTCATTGGATCACCCTACACTTTCTCGCTGATCTTCTTGCCCATCAGGCCCGTGGGCTTCACGAGCAGCATGATGATCAGGATCAGGAATACGATGGCATCGCCCAGCTCCGTAGAGATATAGGCCTTGCCGAAGATTTCAATCACGCCCAGCAGGATACCGCCGATCATCGCGCCGGGGATGGATCCGATGCCGCCGAATACCGCTGCGGTAAACGCCTTGATGCCCGGCATGGAACCGGTCGTGGGCTGCAATACGGGGTAGGAACTGCACAACAGCACGCCCGCGATCGCCGCCAGCGCGGAACCGATGGCGAAGGTGACCGAAATCGTAAGATTTACGTTGATGCCCATCAGCTGTGCCGCGCCCTTATCCTCGGATACGGCGCGCATCGCCTTGCCCATCTTCGTGCGGGAGGTGAACAGCGTAAGTCCCACCATGATTACAACGCAGCAAAGCACCGTTACGATGGTTTCGCCGGAAATCAGCAGCTGCCCATCGAACAGGCGCAGGGAGCCGATGTTGATCGCCGAATTGAAGCTCTTGGGATTGGAGCTCCAGATCAGCTGCGCAAGGTTCTGCAGAAGGTAGCTCATGCCGATAGCGGTAATCAGCACCGCCAGCTTGGGCGCGGCGCGCAGCGGCTTGTACGCCAGCCGTTCGATGCTGATGCCCAGAATCGTGCATACCACCATCGCGCCCAGAACCGCCGCGATCGGCGGGAGCCCCAGATACTGCATCGCGCAGAACGCGACATAAGCGCCTACCATGATTACATCGCCGTGCGCGAAGTTCAGCATCTTGGCGATGCCGTAAACCATCGTATAGCCCAGCGCGATAATCGCGTACACGCTTCCCAGGCTGATGCCGTTGATCAGGTAGGAAAGAAAGGTCATGCTTTATCAACCCCGTTCAAATTTATTCGTTTCTGCGCAAGCCTTAATTATTCCAAAGGGGAGAATGCCATATACCGGCACTCTCCCGATTGATTACAGATGAATAATTGTACAAATACTAATCAGTTTTTATTTGATTCTATATTATTCTTCTGCTTCGCTAACGTTGCCTACATAGGCGCCGTTTACGATCGTAACCGCCTTCGGCTCCTTATCAACCTGGCCTTCAGCATTCCAAACCATATCGCCGGTCAAACCGGAAACGTTCAGGGTCGGCATGACGGCAACCAGCATTTCGCATGCGTCCTCAGCAGAGGTTTCGCTGGTGACGCCCGCCTTCTGGCAAGCTTCATACAGCGTGTATACCGCGTCATAGCCGTCAGCGGAGAACTGAGTGGGCATATCGTTGTACTTCGCCTGATATTCAGAAACGAATTTCTGGGTGCGTTCGTCCTGCGCATCCGCCGCGAAGGGGGTCAGCAGCATAACGCCCTCGGCCAGAGAGGTATCAAAGCCTTCCATGGTCAGGATGCCGTCCATGCCG
>CAKUKP010000141.1 GCA_934663625.1 uncultured Clostridia bacterium | reverse complement strand
CTGCAATTCTGTGCAATATAAGCACTTTCAAATACATCAATCCTATTGCCTTTTCGGTATGAATAAATTGGTTGATTGACATCTACACCGTGATGCTTAACGGTTGCAGCAATTCTCAAATCAACAATTCCCGGATCAATACTGCCACCATTCTTAGGAATATAAAAGCCTACATAACAAGTTGCCATAATTATTTTCTCCTTTACTTTAATGAACAACATTCCAATTGGCAAAAGCACCGATTTGTACATCAAGAACACGCGTATATGTCCTCTTTGTGGGCGCACTATCAACAATGTTCTTAAGATCATCAATTCCCAGCGTTTTCATCCACACCGAAGCTGCAGCAAAGCAGTTTCTATCGTAGACCGAATAGGTATGGAATGTACACGCATCATTGGGGCGAAAAATTATCATTGTATTACCGTTGATCATTGTAGGAGGATTTTGAGGATCAGTAATTCCTTCCAACGCATCAAGGAGATCTTCAACCTTGTCTATAGTAGTTGAAAACTTCCACTTGAAAAAATTGCACTTTCCATTATCTCGATCCTTTGCATTTCCTAGAGTTGATATTTCCACGTTACTCTGAGTACTCCAAGAAAACGTCGGCTGCACAAATTCAATTCGATTGCTATTATCACTATTCAGCTCAGGTATGTTAAAACGCCCATTAAATACAATCGGCATATCAATAACCAGATCATAGTGCCCGATGTTCGGCGAGTAATCTACATTAAATGCTTTTGTTTGCGTACCCGGTTTCGGGCAAGTAATACGAATATACACATCAACATTAGAATTGGTACTCATTTTATCCTCCTGTTACAGTAGTTCGAATTTAATATCTTCTATTCAATTGTCCTTCTCGATTACGCTATGCAGCAATCAAGGGCACCACCTCCTTTCCGTACTTCCTCGGTCAAATGCCCACCTCCGCCGGCAACGAACATGCGCCACGGTATCAACCGGTATGTGAACATGAACAATGAAAAACAAATGGAGCAAAAACGCCGAAATGCATTTGAATGTGCGGCATGAACGGATGATCTCCGGAAGATTTCTACCTGCATGTTTTCCCCTGTATCCTATGTTCCCGTGTATGGCGCTGCGTTGTCATCGGTCAGATCGGATGCGGGATTGCCCGCATCCGTCCATAAACCCATTCATCGCTGTACAATCGCAGTTTTTGAGGCTTGGCTTTATGGCCTCAAAAACGTCGTTTGATTGCGGTCATTCTTGCCGACCGCAATCAACGGCGCGGCAGCCAATGTGGTCAAGCGCACTGCGCTTGCGCTTACTTGCTGTCGGTACCGCCGACACGCTTCATCATTTCATATCCGCCGTTGGAGGCGAGCGATACGATGGCGGCGTTAAACAGCGTCAGCACCGCGTTGGACAGCGTAAAGCTTCCGGAGAACACCGTCGCCAGCAGCAGCGTGACCAGCGCCAGCACATACGACCATAGCTGCGTCGGAATGCGGGATATGCCCTTCAATTCCTTCGTCAGCTGGGTCAGCACCGCCGTCGCCAGCATCGCGCCCGCATAGGTGCCCAGATAGCTCCATTCAAAAAATTCCATGCTTCCACCTCATTTCACGATCATCCCGACCGCCGCGCCCACTGCGGCGATCACGATATATTTGATGATTTCAAACGTGACCTTTTTCCATCTTTCCGCGGGCTCCTGTTCGATCTTGCCCACCCGCTGATCCACCTGCTCCACCGCCAGCTTGATCTCACGCAGCGCGCGGGTCATGTTTTCGATCGCATCCCCCTGCCGCTGCAATGTGATCAGAATATCGTTCTGGCGGCGGGTAGATTCCTCCAGCGCATCCAGCCGGCGGCGGAAGGATTTGTGCTCCGCATCGTGCCCCGCTACGATCTCCCGCAGCCGCGCAATGTCCTCCATGCCTTTGATCTGTTCCATCATTTTTCTCCCTGCGCGCTCTTTTCCAGATGCGCATATTTTCCGGAAACCCAGCCCGTACCGTCCGCGTACTGAATCTTCAGCCAGCCATCCTCCGATGCTTCGCCCGCATAGACGTGCGCGCTGCCCTCCTGCGCCGTACCAAGCTTTGCGCCATTCGTGTTCGGCGCATCCCGCACGTAGCATTTGCCGCCCACGATGCGCACGACCGCGCCCTCCTGCGCATCATCGCGCAGCTGATCGATCAGCGATCCGATGGTATCCGGCCCCGCTTCGCCGTCCACGGTCAAATTGTGGTCGCGCTGATAATCGCGCACCGCCATTTCCGTCGCATCGCCAAAATCGCCGTCCGCGCCCCAGCGCCCGCAATCGTAACCCAATTGAATCAGCATGCTTTGCAGCTGGCGCACATCATCGCCCTCCGAACCGCTCCGCAGAATGCGATCCCCGATCACCATGGGCTT
>CAKUKP010000140.1 GCA_934663625.1 uncultured Clostridia bacterium | reverse complement strand
ACGAGGTCTGGAACGCGCTGGACAACGGCTCCGCGCTGATCACGGGCGTGATCGTCGCCCGCCGTCAAGCGGTAGAGGAAAATCCCGAAGCGGCGCGCGCATTCCTGCGCGAATATGCAGAAAGCGTTGCCTGGACGAATGAAAACGCTGCGGACGCGGCGGCGATCATCGGCGAATACGGCATCGTGGACGCGCCGATCGCGGAACGCGCGCTGCCGCATTGCAACATCGTGTGCATCACCGGCGCGGAGCTATCGGAAAAGCTGCGCGGCTATCTGCAGGTGCTCTATAACGCCGATCCCGCCGCCATCGGCAGCGCAATGCCGGACGACGATTTCTATTTCGAATAATTACAACCCGTAAAGCCGTGATTTGGGAAGGAGGAAAACCGTGCGCAGAAAATCACGCTCCATCCGCCTGTGGGCGGTCGTTTTCTGGCTGATCGTATGGCAGCTTTCCGCGATGGCGCTGCGCGCGGCGTATCCGCATGGCGCGCTGCTGCTCGCCTCCCCGATCGCGGTTCTGCGGCGGCTGTTCGCCCTCGCGGGCACGGCGGCGTTCTGGCGCGCGGCGCTGCACTCCACGGCGCACATTCTGGGCGGTTTTCTGATCGCCTGTGCGATCGCCGTGGCGCTTGCCGCGCTATCTGCGCGCTATCGCCGCGCGGAGGAGCTGCTCGCGCCGCCGATCGCGGTGGTCAAATCGGTGCCCGTGGCATCGTTTATCATTCTGGCGCTGGTATGGCTCTCCAGCCGAACGCTGGCAATCTTCATATCCGCGCTGATCGTTTTCCCGCCGGTGTACGCAAATGTATTGGAGGGCGTTCGGCGCACGGACGCATCGCTTCTGGAGATGGCGCGCGTTTTCCGCGTTCCCCTGCGGCGGCAGATCACGGGGATTTATCTGCCGCAGACGCTGCCCTACTTCCGTTCGGCGATTCGCACGGCGCTGGGGCTTTGCTGGAAGGCGGGCACGGCTGCGGAGGTGATCGGCCTGAGCGGCGGCAGCATCGGCGAACGGCTCTACACCGCCAAGGTGTATTTTCAGACGGAGGATCTGTTTGCGTGGACGGCGGTCATCGTGCTGCTGTCGGCGCTGTTCGAAAAGCTGTTTCTGTTGACGGTTGACAGATTTGCAAAAAGGATGGGCTGCGATGCAACTGATTGTAAATGAGCTGTGCAAGGCATATCATGGAAAAACGGTGCTGGATCGCCTTTCCTTCGCCGCGCCGGTGGGCTTAACGCGCATCGGCGGCGCTTCCGGTGTGGGGAAAACCACGCTTTTGCGCATTCTGATGGGGCTGGAAGATGCGGACAGCGGCACATTTGCGCCCGAAAATATCCGCTGGTCGGCGGTTTTTCAGGAGGATCGGCTGCTTTTACATCTGGATGCAGCGGGCAATCTGCGATTCGCGCTCGGCGCGGCATACGATGCAAAGCGCGCGGCGAAACTGCTTACAACGCTGGGACTTGCCGATGTGGGCGATAAACGCGCGCGCGATTATTCCGGCGGCATGAAGCGGCGTTTGGCGCTGGCGCGCGCGCTGCTTGCGCCCTGCGACGCCATCGCGCTGGACGAACCCTTTACCGGCATGGATGCGGAAAACCGCGCCGCCGCTGCCGAATGCATCCTGCGCGCGGCGGATACAAAGATCGTGCTGCTGACCACGCACGATGCGATCGACCTTCCGTGCGATCAGAGAATCGATCTGTAGGGAAAATCGCGCATTATTGATTTTCCATTAAATCTGAAATTTGTACTTGAAACGCGGACAAGTGTGTGCTATAATGCATACAATTTCATAGAAAACGAAGTTTGCAGGAAATACGGCGCGCCGTGACCGAAGGAGTAAAACTCTCAGGTGTCCCACATGGGATGAGGACTGTGAACTGGTGTGACTTTGGAGAAGCCCGATCCAACGCATCGGGGGCCGAAGGGGCAAGCGCGAAAGCGTGAATCTCTCAGGCAAAAGGACAAAGTTAGGCATTTTGCATCGATCGATAGCTGCGATTGGTGCAAATGTCTGCTGTGTGCGCCTTCAAAGTCATCATCGAATCGATGGTGGCTTTTTTGCTGCACATACACGATTATAAGAAGGAGATCGACTGACATGGACGCATTGCTCAAGATCGTACAAACCATCAACGCCTACCTATCCGATTACATTCTGATCATTCTGCTGATCGGCGCCGGACTGTATTTCACCATCCGGACGCGCTTTGTGCAGATTCGCTGCTTCGGCGAAGGCATGCGCAAGGTATTCGGCAATCTGAACATGAACGGCGGAAAGCAGAAGAGCGGTCTCAGCTCCTTTCAGGCGCTGACCACCGCCATCGCCGCGCAGGTTGGCACGGGCAACATCGTCGGCGCGTGCGGCGCGATTCTGATCGGCGGCCCCGGCGCGATCTTCTGGATGTGGATCATCGCATTCTTCGGCATGGCGACCATTTACGCGGAAGCCGTGCTGGCGCAAAAGACCCGCGTAGTGCACGCG
>CAKUKP010000139.1 GCA_934663625.1 uncultured Clostridia bacterium | reverse complement strand
TGTTGAAACTTTCGTTCATCATGCTGTTCACCTCGCTGTCTTTATTCTACATTCCCTCCTTAAAATCCTTTTGGTAATACTAATGTAGTATTCGTAATAAATGCGTAATTCGATGATGCGGCCGTGGCAGGTGGACTTAGTCCACTTGACTTTTTGATGTGTGGTTGTTATAATATAGGAGAAATCAAAAGGCATACGGAGAAATAGCGATCATTGCGCGATTTCAGAGAGCCGCCGTTGGGTGCGAGGCGGTATTGGGCGTGATCAGCGGCCATCTTCGTGAAGCTCCGCGCAGGAAATGGCGCGGCGGAAGCCCCGTTACCGGCATTTGAGAGGGCTCGCGATTGCGGGTCAATCAGGGTGGTACCGCGAACGGCATCTTTTCGTCCTTGAGTGCGAAGGATGCTGTTTATTCTTTTCTATAGAAGCATTTTCCCTATGGAAGAAATTTTCTATGGAAGCAATATCAATGGAGGCAATATCAATGAACGCAAACATCAAGACCTACAACGATCTGCGCGCCCTGTTCCTGAAGTTCTTCGAATCCCACGGCCATGCGGTGATCCCCAGCGCATCCGTCATTCCGGAGAACGATCCCACCGTACTGTTCACCACCGCGGGCATGCATCCGCTGGTGCCGTATCTGATGGGTGAAAAGCACCCGATGGGCACGCGCCTGACGGACGTGCAGAAGTGCATCCGCACCGGCGATATCGACGATGTAGGCGATTTGAGCCATCTTACGTTCTTTGAAATGCTGGGCAACTGGTCGCTCGGCGATTATTTCAAGGAAAGCATGATCCCGTGGAGCTGGGAATTCCTGACCGGCAAAGAATGGCTGGGTCTGCCGAAGGATCGTCTGGCGTTTACCGTATTCGAGGGCGATAAGGATTGCCCGCGCGATGAAGAAGCCGCCAACCTGTGGAAGCAGCAGGGCGTGGCGGAGGATCACGTATTCTATCTGCCCAAAAAGCATAACTGGTGGGGCCCCGCCGGCGTGACCGGCCCCTGCGGCCCCGACAGCGAAATGTTCTGGATCACCGATAAAGCGCCGTGCGGACCGGATTGCTCTCCGGCGTGCAGCTGCGGCCGCTATCTGGAAATCTGGAACGATGTATTCATGCAGTATGAAAAGCAGGCCGACGGCACGTTCATTCCGCTGAAGCAGAAGAACGTGGATACCGGCATGGGTCTGGAGCGCACCTATTGCGTGCTGAAGGGCGTAAAGAGCGTATACGATACCGAAATCTTCGCCCGCATCATCGGCAAGATTGAGGAACTGTCCGGCAAGAAGTACGGCGAAAGCGAAGAAGTAACCAAATCGATCCGCATCGTTTCCGACCATATGCGCACCGCGACCTTCATCATCGGCGACGATCGCGGCGTGACCCCGTCCAACGTGGATCAGGGCTACGTGCTGCGCCGCCTGATTCGCCGCGCGGTTCGCCACGGCATGAAGCTGGGCATGCCCGAAGGCTTCACCTGTGAAATCGCCAAGGTGATCATCGATCAGTATCGTGAGAATTATCCGGAGCTGGAGCGCAACGGCGCGCACATTCTGGAACAGCTGGCGCTGGAGGAAGAACGTTTCCAGCGCACCCTGAAGAAGGGGCAGGCGGAATTCGAAAAGGTATACGGCAATCTGATGCGCAGGCAGGCGGCGTTTGAAGCGCTGAAGGCGGAAGCCAGCGAAGCAAATGTTGCGGCGGCGCTGAAAATTCTGCCCCCGTCCCCCGAAAACCTGCCGATCATCGAAAAGATCAAGGCGGGCACGATCGATGCGGAAACGCTGGATCAGCTGATCGCGGGCTGCAGGAAGATCGATGGTCGCAGCGCGTTCAAGCTGTACGATACCTTCGGCTTCCCGATTGAAATTACCTGCGAAATGGCGGCGGAAAAGGGCGTCGGCGTGGATACCGAGGGCTTTGACGAGCGCTTCAAGAAGCATCAGGAAAACAGCCACGCGGGCGCGGAACAGCGCTTCAAGGGCGGTCTGGCGGATCATAGCGAAGAAACCACGAAGCTGCACACCGCGACGCATCTTTTGCAGGCGGCGCTGCGCAAGGTGCTGGGTCCGGAGGTACATCAGAAGGGCTCCAACATCACTGCCGAACGCCTGCGCTTCGACTTCAGCTTTGGCCGCAAAATGACCGAAGAAGAAAAGGCGGAGGTAGAACGCCTGGTGAACGTCGCCATTCAGGCGAACGTTCCGATCACCTGCGAGGAAATGACCGTTGCCGAAGCCAGGGAACAGGGCGCAATGGGTCTGTTTGAATCCAAGTACGGCGAGCGCGTAAAGGTGTACACCATGGGCGAATACAGCAAGGAAATCTGCGGCGGCCCCCATGCAGCAAACACCGGCGATTTGAAGTGCTTCAAGATCAAGAAGGAAGAAGCTTCCTCCGCAGGCGTGCGCCGCATCAAGGCAGTAATCGGCGATTACTGCAATAAGTAAGTATCCAATTGAGGGGCGGACAGAGTATGTCCGCCCTCAGACCACTGACAAACCCCGCAACCGCAGAAATTTTCTGAAATACTTCTTGCGAAGTGAAAATTTCTGCTTGCTGTACAGCCGTCACGCTTCTGT
>CAKUKP010000138.1 GCA_934663625.1 uncultured Clostridia bacterium | reverse complement strand
TGACGTGATTCACAGTCGTAGAGAAGGAAAAGAAGCGGAGAAGCAATATTGAATCGGATAAAAACGGTATTCGACGGAAGAAGACTCGGTGCGTGGCTAAAGTACAAATAGACGAGCAAAACAACCGAGAATAGACTACTTCTCTACAAGAGTAGTCTCAGACTGTCAAAGAAGCCAGATTGCACGCTCGCAATCTGGCTTCTTTGACAGTCTGAAAGGAAGGCACGTTTTGTGCCTTCCTTTGCGATTTGGTTTACTTTACGATCCGGATATAGAGATCCAGAGGCTGGATCAGCTCCGCTTCGGGATCGAACGCATCGCGCATATCGTACAGGCGATTCAGACCCATCAGATAGCGCGCGTAGGCGGTCAGCGCGTAATAGCCCTGCTCGGTCGCCATGCCATCGCGTTCGCCGTCCATCAGATGCTTGAATCCGCCGCCGGTGAGGCCGTAGCTTACCAGCGCATCCAGCGCGGAATTGCCGTTCTTGACGAAGCGTTCATCCGTATCGGGGTCGATATTCAGCGCGGTGAGCGCCACGACCGCCTGTGCGGTAGATTCGCTGGTTTCCACGATTTCGCCGTTGCCGCCGAACGTGCCGAACGCGCCGTTTGCAAATTGCAGCTCGGACAGGCATTCGATACCGCGTTCAACGGCTTCGTTGATCGCGATCTGCGCCTGCGTCAGTTCGAGCTTCGTACCATCTTCCGTTTCGGTTTCCGGTACATAGTAGGGCGCGAGCGCCGTCAGCGCCATGCCGGTCATATCCGAATCCGCGTTTTCGCCGGAGATCGCCCAGCCGCCGTCGGTAAGCTGCGCATCCAGAATGCACTGGATCAGCGCTTCGCGGGTGACGTCGCCCTCCGCCGGTTCATACGCATTGCTATCCAGCGCGATCAGCGCCCAGATCGGGCCGTTGATGCCCTGCTTCTGGATGTACGCCATATCGTTCAGACCCGCCGTAAGATCGTGGCCGTTCACATCGTGTACATCCATGCCCAGCGCGGTGAGCGCCAGGATGATGCGGGAATTTTCGGTGCTCTTATTGCGGTGCAGCCGTTCATTTTCATCGATGCTCTGCGCGACGTATTCCGATACCTGCGTGTAATACAGATCCGCATCGATTTCGCATCCGCTGCGCGCAAGTCCGATTACCATCCATTCGCCGCCGACGGAGCCGACGCCCGGTTCGCCCAGCGTGGTAAGCAGATTGCCGGTTTCGCGATACAGGTTTTCAAAGCCCTTCAGACCCGCCAGACGCGCATACGCTTCTTCCGCCGCTTCGAGCTGTTCATAATTGGTGACCAGCGCCTTCTGCGTATCGGAGAGCTTATCATATGCCTTGCGCGCCGCATCGATCTTCGCGCCGGAGGTATCGCTTACCTTATCGCCGATCTTATCGATCAGATCGATGGTGTCCTGCGCAGACTTGCGATCGCTGCTGGTGGCGGTGCTGCTCGCGCGCTGATATTCCGCGGCGGTCAGCTTGTTATAATTGGTTACCAGCTTCTTCTGATCCTTGGTCAGATCATCGTAAGCCTTGCGCGCTTCCTTGATCTTATCCTGATCATTGCCCATTTCATCGATGAGCTTCTTCACCGCATCCGCCTTCGCCTGATCATCCTGCTTCTTCAGATCGGAATACTTCTTTTCCGCATCCAGAAGCTTCTGATAATTATCTACGTCCTTGCGTTCGGAAACGGTCAGATCGTTGTAAGCCTTGCGCGCGGCATCGATCTTCGCCTTGCTGGCTTCGGTGTAGGTAACATCGCCAATGGCGTCGATCTTCTTTTCAACCTCGGCAACCCGTTCGTTATCGCCGGGTTCGGGATCGGGGCTGAAGCCGGTGTCCTCCAGCGTGTAATCATCCGTGTAATGGAAGATGATCCTATCGCCGTCCTTCACCTTCTGCTTGGATACGCCGTTCAGCGGGTATTTGCCGTTCAGGGTGTACATCCAGCCGGAGTTCTTGCCGTTATCGAATTCGGCAAGGCCGTTGACGGAGGATACATAATTGCCGGTGGGGTTGCTGTAGCTGAGGTTGTGTTCATCCAGACACTTCTTCAGCACATCCCATACGGTGCTGCCGCCTGGCACGCTGTATTCCGTAGCCTTGACCCAGGTGGACAGGCCGCCGTTCTTCAGCGTATGCACCTTGCCGCTGCCGTGCGCACTATCGCCCAGCACGGAGATCGTTACCTTGATTGCGTCCGCTTCGGTGATCGTTACGGTGCACTTCGCGGTGAAGCTGCCCGCCGCCGCGGTGATGGTCACGGCGCCCGCCTTCTTCGCGGTGATCGTGCCATCCTCGGAAACGGTGGCGATGGTTTCATCGGAGGAAGTCCAGCGCACGGTCTTATCCGTCGCGTTATCGGGCGTTACCGTCGCGGTGAGCTTTGCGGTATCGCCGGTCTTGAGCGCGAGTTCGGTCTTGTCCAGCGAAACGCCGGTTACATCGATCACCGTGCTGCCGTCGGTGTAGGTAAGCTTCGTCGCATCCGCGCCCAGCGGGTCGTCCGTGCGGTTGTGCGCTTTCTTCCAGCTGCACCATTTTACCGTCGGGCAGTCCGCCGTGCTGGTTTCGGTGTTGAAGTAGGTAGCGCCGCGCTC
>CAKUKP010000137.1 GCA_934663625.1 uncultured Clostridia bacterium | reverse complement strand
TCTGACCGCGCATTACGCCGTTTTCGCGCGTGCGCTGCATCAGGCAGGCGACGCTGCTGCGGGTATCGATGATGCTGATCACCTTGCTGTAATTCAGACCCACTTCATATACGCGGCCGATCAGGCCATCGCCGTTGACCACCGCCATGCCGCTGTATACGCCGTCGGAGGATCCGCGGTTCAGCGAAAACGTGGTAAACCAGGGGCCGGGATCGCGCGCGATCACCTTGGCGTAGATGGGATCCATCGTTTCATAGGTGTCCTGCGCATCCAGCAGGCTGCGCAGGCGATCGTTTTCCTGCACTGCTTCATCCGCGCTGGACAATTCAAGGCTCAGCCGCTGATTTTCGGTGGACAGGGCGTCGTATTCATCCTGAAGCTTGTCATAGTTGCGCCAGCTGGTAAAAAAGCCCTTTACGCTGTCGGTTATGCCGCCGAAAAAATTCTGCACGGGCGCGAGCACCGTACCGATGGCGTTTTCCGTCAGCGATATCGAACCGCTGCGCAATACCAGCAGGGAAAGCACCGCCGCAACGATCAAAAGCACGATTACGCCGAACAGTATGGCGCGCACTCTGGTACGGCGGGAGGTCTTTTCCTCCGGCGTGCGGTGGGTTTTGTAGCGCTTGCGGGCTGATTTTTTGATGGCCATATATGATAAGCTCCTTAATAACGCAAATTGGCAAAAGCGGTGGTTCGGCGATGCGCCTTATACCGCTTCGATAATGCTGCCGCTGGCGGACAGCTTCTGATAAATTCGATCGTCGGCAGCGGCGATGCATGCGCCCAGCGCCACTTCGTCCTGCGGCGCTTCGCCGATCGATACGGGAATGTTGAGTAGCGCCGATAAGCGCTCCGGCAGCCCCGTCAGCAGCGCGCCGCCGCCGGATAGATGAATGCCGTTCGTCAAGATATCCTCCGCCAGCTCCGCCGGCGTATTTTCAAATGCTTCGCGGATGGTTTCCAGCAGGTTGTCCAGCGCGGGCAGAATGGCGCGCTGAATGTCCAGCGCGTTGATTTCGGCGGCGGAGGGCTTTCCGGTGCGCGCGTCGCGGCCGCGCAGGGATACGTTTTCAACCTCGGTCATCGGAATTTCCAGCGCGGTGCCCAGATCCAGCTTCAGATCCTCCGCCGTGCGCTGACCGATGATCAGCCCCTTTTCACGGCGGATGTAGCGCATGATCGCTTCATCCAGCGCCAACGAACCCGTGCGCGTGGTGCGCGCCGCAACGATGCCGTTCATGGAAATCACGGCGATTTCCGTGGTGGAGCCACCGATCAGAACTACCATGCTTCCGCGCGCTTCCTCGATGGACATGCCCGCGCCCAGCGCGGCGGCGATCGAGGAACGAATCAGCGCGGCGCGCTTTGCGCCCGCGCCGCGAACCGCGCTTTCAATGGCGGAATGCTCCACGCGCGTGATGCCCGTGGGCATGGAAACCACCAGCCGGTTTTTCTCCAGTGCGCGGCGCTTGCCCAGCGCCTTTTCGGCAAGCGAACGCAGAAGCAGCGTCGCCAGATCGATATCCGCGATGGATCCATCCATCACGGGGGAGATCAGCGTTACGTCCTTCGGCGTACGCCCCAGCATCTGGCGCGCGTCGCGGCCGACCGCCAGCACGTCATCGATATCATCGCGCAGCGTGAGCACGTAGCTCGGCTCGCGCAATACAATACCTTCGTTTTCAAGACATATCGTAACGTTGGCGGAGCCCAGATCGATGCCCACGCCGCCGCTGGAAAAAACGCCCATAATTATTGCCTCCTGATTCAGCCGTTTTCGCGAATGCCGTTCAGCATCGCCTGAATATCATCTACGGGAAATCCGATTACATTTTCATAGGAACCGTCGTAGGCTTCCACAAACGCGCCCGCGCCGCCCTGAATGGCGTAAGCGCCCGCCTTATCCATCGGTTCGCCGGTCGATATGTATTGGTCGATTTCCGCATCGGTCAGATTTCGAAATTGAACGCCCGTGCGCACAACGCGCGTCTGCGCGCGGTGATGATCCGTATCGATGATCGTAACGCCGGTAAATACCTCGTGCGTGCGTCCGGACAGCATATGCAGCATCCTGCGCGCGTCCGCTTCGTCCTCCGGCTTGCCCAGCGCCGCGCCGTCCAGCGATACCAGCGTATCCGATGCGATGATCACGCCGCTGTGTACATCGCGCGCAGCGGCTTCGGCCTTGCGCTGAGAAAGGACGCGCACCACATCTCGTGCGAGCCCTTTCACATGTTCGTCCACATCGGGCTTGATGATTTCGAAGGTATAGCCCATCTTCGTCAGCAGCTCCCGCCTGCGGGGACTGCCCGAAGCCAGAATCAATCTGAAATCCTGTTTTGCATCCGTCTGCATACCTGTTACCCCAAATACATATTTCACTATTATGCATTATAGCATATTCCGCAGCATATAAAAAGTGTTTTGCGGTATCGTTTCAGGAAAAGTCATGATTTGTTCAGAAGCGGCGATAAAAAACGGGCTTCTATAAGAATAGAAGCCCCAGCCTGTCAAAAAAAGGTCGCGTTATGCGGTCTTTTTTGCTATAATAGAACTGGTGATGAAAATGCTGAAAAAAGAAACGGAACAGCGTCAGACAATCGAAATGTTGTGCACGGATATGCTGGTGCCAAAGGGACATCTATTGCGAAAAATCGACGCGGCGGTGGATTTTAGGCACATATATGA
>CAKUKP010000136.1 GCA_934663625.1 uncultured Clostridia bacterium | reverse complement strand
CCTCATGACGCCGCTGCTCACCGCCTGGCTGGTGGGTTCGCGCATGCCGGTTGATGGCGCGGCAATGGCCAAGAACATCCTTCTGATGGTCCTCGCCCCCGTCCTGGGCGGCTTCATCGTCCGCTTCCTCGCCGGCACGTTCGTGGAGAAGATCCTCCCGCTTCTGCCCTGGATCTCCGTGCTGGGTATCTGCTACGTGCTGGTCGTCGTCGTGTCGGGCTCGGTCGACAAGATCCTCACGTCGGGCGCCCTCATCATCGCGGTGGTCATCTGTCACAACCTGCTGGGCTACCTGTTCGGCTACCTGGCCGGGCGCGTGGGGCGCGGTTCGGAGGAATCCTGGTGCTTTCTGATGGCGGAGCCGAACGAACGGCTGAAATATCTGTGCAGCACGAACGACGGCTTCAAGGTGGCACAGCGCGATATGGAGCTGCGCGGCCCTGGCGATCTGTTCGGCACGCGGCAATCCGGCACGCTGGCGTTCGGCGTAGGCACGTTGGCGGGCGATACGAAGCTGCTGGCGACCGTGCACGATGAGGCGCGCGCGATTTTGGCGGAGCCGGAGGATGCGGATCACGCATCGCTGATTCAGCTCGCGCGGGATACCTACGCGGATGCGTTTCGCGATGCGGCGATCAATTGATTTGCGTTTTTATATTACGAAGGACGAATGCAGAAATGTGCGTTCGTCCTTTCAAATTTTAACAGGAGATCATTGCCAGTGTAAAAGCATCGCGTTTCAGTCACAATAGCATCAGACTGAAACGGGAGGTGAAACGAGCATGATGAACCCTGAAAGCAAGCAGGCGATGGAAAACATGAAGTTTGAAGTTGCGCGCGAACTGGGCGTGAATCTGGTCAAGGGCTACAACGGTAATCTTACCGCGCAGCAGAACGGCCACATCGGCGGACGCATGGTTCAGAAGATGATCGAGGATTATCAGCGTCAGCACGCAAATCAGTAACTGATTTGAAGCCGTATCTTTGAAATCCCTATCCCCGCCCGAATGCGGGCAGAATTTTGAAATGAGGTAAATGCAATGAATAACAGCAAGATCAACGTGCCTGAGGCACGCCAGGCAATGGCGAACATGAAGCAGGAAGTCGCCAACGAACTGGGCATCACCCTGAACAAGGGCTACAACGGCAACATCACCGCGAAGGACGCCGGCAACATCGGCGGCAACATGGTGAAGAAGATGATCGAGGCGCAGGAGCGCTCCATGAGCGGCAACCGATAAATCGATCTGAATCGAAAAAAGGGCTTCGGCATCACGTGCCGGAGCGGGTGGTTTATATCAGGGAGATTGTGGAGAATCAATGCCGTACGCGCAGAAGATCCCCCGCGCGCACGGGCACATCGCACGCCATGGAATAGATTTCGCTGGGGCGGGAAGCAACGCAGCAGGATATTCCGTTGGCGTCGACGATATCGCGCGCGGTGAAGGAAGCGCCCAGCGTATCGGGGGACAATATCTCTACCACATCGCCGTCGAATACGCGGTTGCGCTGTTCAAATACCACGCGCCCGTCCGCATACGATTTCACCATGCCTACGAACGTGGTATCCTGCAGATATGCGCCCGTATCCGGCGCGTGGCGCTTCATTTCGCCGAAATAGAAGCCGGTTGCATAGGGACGATGGCTGGCGGCGTTCAGTTCGCGCTGCAGAAGCGCAAGCTGATGATCGTCCGCCGTGCCGTCCAGCAGCGCGTCGATGCGCTTCCGATAGGCGTTCGTCACGGTGGCGACGTAGAACGGCGATTTCATGCGCCCTTCGATCTTGAATGATGTGATGCCTGCGTCCATCAGCCGATCGAGGAAATCCATGCAGTTCATATCGAAGGAGGATAGAATCGTCATGCCGTTTTCATCCTCCTCTACGGGGAAGTATTCGCCGGGGCGGGTTTCCTCCATCAAGTGATATTTCCAGCGGCAGCTCTGCGTGCACGCGCCGCGGTTCGCGCTGCGTCCGGTAAGATAGGCGCTGATCATGCATCGGCCGGAATAGGACATGCACATCGCGCCGTGCACGAATGCCTCCAGCTCCAGATCGTCCGGCACGCGCCTGCGCAGTTCGATGATCTGATCGAGCGTCATTTCGCGCCCCAGCACCACGCGCTTTGCACCCATATCGTAATAGACGTTTGCGGCGGCGTAGTTCAGGCAATTCGCCTGCGTGCTGACGTGGATATCCAGATCGGGCGCTTCGCGGATCATCGTGCGGATCAGCCCCAGATCGGATACGATCGCCGCGTCCGCGCCCGCGCGCTTCAGCGCCCGCGCGTATTCGCCCACGGCGTCGATATCATCGTTGCGCGCGAAGGCGTTTACCGTTACGTATAGTTTTTTATGCAGCGCGTGCGCGGTATCGGCGGCGGTTTTCAGATCATCCATGGAAAAGCCCACCGCGCCCGCGCGCAGCTGCAGCATGGGGCCGCCGCAGTACACCGCGTCCGCGTCGAAGCGCAGTGCGGTCTGCAATCGTTCCATATCGCCCGCAGGGGAAAGTAATTCAAAATTTCGTCTGTCAGATGCGCGCATAGCTGCCTCCGATGCATTTTAAGTTCATGCACCAGTATACAGCCTGCGCGCGGATTTGGCAAGCGCGACGCGCTCCAGACCCACGGCCACAACGACGAATTACAAAAGTATTAAGTCAACGGCAGAAGAGAGATAATCCAGGTCATGGGCACAGAT
>CAKUKP010000135.1 GCA_934663625.1 uncultured Clostridia bacterium | reverse complement strand
GTGCGGTAGTTCAGTTGGTTAGAATGCCAGCCTGTCACGCTGGAGGTCGAGGGTTCGAGCCCCTTCCGCATCGCCATCACCCGATCATTGGATCGGGTTTTTTAATGCGTAAAAACGGTTCTGCGCGGATGCTTTTTTATTTCCGGCATAAAAAAACCGCGCTGTTTTCGCGCGGTGGATGCGTAGATCAGGCACAGCATTGCGCACAGGCCGCCGCGCTCTGCAAGGCATAATCTCTACGAATACCCCCGATCAATTTCAACATTTCCGCGCTATAATGCTCTCATTCCTGAAACAGAAACCATCGGAGGAAAGCCATGCGCAGCAAAACCATCGCCTATATCATGTTGATACTGTCCATGCTGATCTGGGGCTCGCTCGCCCTGTTCGTCAATGAAATCGGCTATTCCAGCGCGGAGATTGTGCTGGCGCGCATCGTGACCGGCCTTGCGTTTCTGCTGATCGTGTACGCGTTTTCCAAAAACAAGGCGGATCAGAAAATCTTTGTCAAACAGCTTCCGCAGATGCTGATCTCCGGCGCGGCGATGGGGCTGAACTGGGTGGCGCTGTTTGCCTCCTATCGATATGTGGACGCCAGCATCGCTACGCTGTGCTATTATATCCAGCCGGTTTTTGTGATGATCGGATCGATCCTGTTCTTTAAACAGCGCCTGTCCGTATGGCGCGCCGTCGGCATGGTTTCCGCGCTTTGCGGCATGGCGCTGGTCACCACCGCCGTGATGGGCGGCAGCGATCCGGTGCGCGGGGTGCTGCTGGCGCTCGCGTCGGGCGCGCTGTACGCGGGCGTGGCGCTTTCGATCAAACGGCTGCGCGATCTTTCCGGACTGGAAATCACCATCGGCCAGCTGTGCGGCGCGCTGATCGTGATTCTGCCCTACGCGCTGATTTCGCATCAGGGCGCGTGGCGCGCGCCGGAGCTTCGGGAAATTGCGTGCATGGCGGCGCTGGGCGTGCTGCACACGGGCTGCGCGCTGTATATGTATTTTTCCTCGACCCGCCATCTTTCGGTGCAGAGCGTGGCGCTGCTGAGCTACATCGATCCGCTGTCCGCGCTGGGCTTCGCGGCGCTGTTTCTGGGCGATCGGCTGAGCGCACGCCAATGGATCGGCGCTGCGCTGATTCTGGGCGGCGCGCTGGTCGGGGAACTGGTGAAATCCCGAAAAAGCGAATCTGCATAAAAATGCATGGCGATGCAGGTTTAATCAAAAATGCGTTGCAATCGCCCCGTTTTTCGCGCTATACTTGGGATAGCATTCTACACGCGATTTACAGGAGGAGAGGCACATGCAGCAGGACGTTATTCTGGTATTTGATCTCGGCAGCGAAGAAAACCCGAAAATTGCGCGCGAAATCCGTGCGCTGGGCGTATACAGCGAAATTCACCCCCACGATCTGACCGCGGCGCAGCTCGCGGAGATCCCGAACATCCGCGGCATCATTTTGAACGGCGGCAAGAACCGCGTCGTGGACGGCGTCGCCATCAATGCTTCCGATGCCATCTATGCGCTGGACGTGCCAGTGCTGGCGGTGGATCATGAAGCGAAGCTCGGCGAAAAGCTGGCGGCATGGCCGGCGGACGATGCGCAGCGCAGCGCGCTGCTGAGCACGTTCCTGTTTGATACCTGCCACTGCGGCAAGACCTGGAACACCGAAAACTTCATCGAAGATCAGATCGCCCGCATCCGCAGGCAGGTTGGCGATGGCAAGGTGCTGCTGGCGCTCAGCGGCGGCGTGGATTCCTCCGTCGTGGCGGCGCTGCTGATTCGCGCCATCGGCGATCGGCTCACCTGCGTGCATGTAAATCATGGCCTGCTGCGCAAGGGCGAACCGGAACAGGTGGTGCAGGTGTTCCGGCATGAACTGGGCGCGAATCTGATCTATGTGGACGCGGTCGACCGCTTCCTCGATAAGCTGGCGGGCGTTTCCGATCCCGAAGAAAAGCGCCACATCATCGGCGCGGAATTCATCCGCGTATTTGAAGAAGAAGCGCGCAAGCTGGAAGGCATTTCCTTCCTGGGTCAGGGCACGATTTATCCCGATATCATCGAAAGCGGCACCCGCACGGTGAAGGCGGTAAAGAGCCACCACAACGTGGGCGGCCTGCCTGAGGATCTGAAGTTTGAACTGGTCGAGCCGCTGAAGATGCTGTTCAAGGATGAGGTACGCGCGGTCGGCGCGGCCCTGGGTCTGCCGGACGGCATGGTATATCGCCAGCCCTTCCCCGGTCCCGGACTGGGCGTGCGCTGCGTGGGCGCGATTACCCGCGATCGTTTGGAAGCCGTGCGCGAATCCGATGCGATTCTCCGCGAGGAATTCAAAAACGCCGGCCTCGAAGGCAAGGTGTGGCAGTATTTCACCATCGTGCCCGATATGAAGTCCACCGGCGTGAAGGATAACCAGCGCTCCTTCGAATGGCCCGTCGTGCTGCGCGCGGTCAATACCGTCGATGCGATGACCGCCACCGTCGAAGAACTCGATTGGAGCCTGATCCATCGGATCACCGATCGCATCACGCACGAAGTCAAGGGCGTAAACCGCGTCCTGATCGACGTGACCCCCAAGCCCACCGGAACGATTGAGTGGGAATAAAACGAAACGCTGTAAAAACCCAGTGTTTATGCGGGTTTGCGGCGTTCGGAGAAGTTTTTTGATAACAATTTGATGACAGCCATACAAGAGCCATTATTCTTGCAGCCCAGTGGTTTACGGGTTACAGAATGATAAAAGGCGGCTTGTGTGGCAGAAGAAGTCCATATTAGAAAGCCCTTAGCTGTGGGTAATTGCTCATAGCTAAGGGCTTTTTGTCGTTTTTATTCGTCTTTTTTGAGCTTGTCCTGAAACGCCTCCACCAGCGTATTGCTTAACTCCTACTATAATAAAGTCGTGTCTACCAACCTGCTCACAAGCGGCAAGCTGAACAGCCATCTTGCTGATATTGACAAGCAGGCGGAAGATATGTTTCTTCGGCTGGTAAAGCAGATGGCCGAGGCGGAAGGTGTCACGGAGCAACTCAAGGCAGACAACCAAATGGAGTGGGTCG
>CAKUKP010000134.1 GCA_934663625.1 uncultured Clostridia bacterium | reverse complement strand
ATCGCCATCTGACGGCTGTCCCTTCCCACCACATACCTCACGAAATCCCCTCCATGTCTAACGCTTCCCATATCTATTTCATTCGACATGTTGGGCGAAATTCCTTTTGGTTTTTGAGATTTTTCTTCGTTGGCACTAGTGGCGTTTCGTTTCCGTTTTCAGACATACTGACCAGCAAAAACCCTTGAAAACACGGCGTTTTCGAGGGTTTTTCTTTTTGCCTGACCACACTTTTTTACCCATTTGATCCCCGTGGTGCAACTTTTTTGCAACTCTTACTTTGAATTTGAAAAGTTGATTTGGCTCAAACAATAGATCTGCGCGGCAAATCTGCTGGCGGCGGCATGGAACGAATCGGAGGGCAGCCCGGAGGTGCGCGCGATGCTGCGCGCGGCGGCGGGCATCCGCACGAACGCTTCCGAGGTGACGATTCAGAACGAAACGGGCGCGACCGGCAAGGCGGGGCTGACCCGCGCGTACAGCGAAAGCGCGTTCAATCTTTCCGAGGATGATCAGCTGCAGCTTCAGATTCTGGACGCGCTGGCGAAGGACGGCAATATTGAAATCGTGGCACATCCGACGGTATCCACGGTGCCGGGCGCGCGCAACGGCGTATATTTTGAAGGCAATACGATTCACATCGGGCTGGACGCGATCGACCACGCCTATGTGCAGACCGGCATGCACGAAGTCGTACACTGGCTGCGCGGCAACAACGCGGATGGATACGGCGGGGTAACGCAGGTGGTATTCGATGCACTGGAGCGCGCGGGCGAGGACGTGGATGCGCTGATCCGCGAAAAGCTTTCGGCGTATGCACAGGCGGGCGAAATGCTGGACTACGAGGCAGCGCAGGAGGAGGTCGTGGCGGAATCGGCCGCGCTGGTGCTGACCGACCAGAAGAACATGCGCACGTTTGCGCGGGAGCACGCCGACGCATTCAGCGCGTTCCGCGACGCTTTCGTTCGGTTCTGGGAGAAGCTGCAGACCATCGCGCGATCGGTAGCGGGAAAGAACAAGACCGGCGAGCAGCAGGCGCTGATCGGGCAGAGCAAGGCGCTGCAGAAAATCTATGATGTGCTGATGGATGCAGTGAAGGCGACCGGTGAGCAGGGAAGTGCGGGGGAAAGCGGGCATATTTCCTATTCGCTGAATGAACTTTCCGATGACCAGAAGTATAGCTATGCAGCATTGGCTGCAAAGCCGGATTTGAATGTGGTGGATATCAGCAACAGCACTGCTCAGACAAGGGCAGATGCGATTAACGATGGGCAAGAGAATGCAAGAAAATATGACCCGAACGCGGATAACAACGCTGCTCCTAAGGTTTATGTTGACGATCTCGGCAAAAAAGTAATTGTTGGGCGTCATGCCTTGCAACACGGTTTGGGCAGCAGGCGCACAGCATCGCAGCTGCCCGTTATCTCAAACATTGGAGATATCCTCAAGAATTCTATAGTCATTAATGAAGCAACTCCTAAGAAACAAAACGTTGATACGACTTGGATACTTCTGGGGGTTGCATCTGATCAAAACACACCAGTCTATGTTAGATCAATCGTAAATCAATCTACATGGCAAGTAGAAGATATTTCCTTGTATGCGGTATATGGTAAAAAAGATGGAGCCAGCCGCAATGTTTCAGCGGGGCAGGTGCTGGATAAATCCAGTATACCGCCTTCTAGCTCCACCATCAGTGTAGCAGATATGCTGGACGCTGTCAAGGAAAAGTTTTCGGATGTTTTGTCTGCTGATGTCGTTTTTACGCTTGGTATCGAACGAAAGGCAGGCGAATTTACGCCCATGCTGAAATATTCGCTGAACGCCGCGGAACTGAACGAGCGATACATGGCAGCCGTGCAGAATGGGACTGCGGAGGATCAGCAGAAGCTGGTGGACGAAGCGGCGAAGAATGCTGGATATTCTGTGCTGATGTATCACGGCGCAAAAGATGGCGGGGGATTTAATACCTTCAGGGACTGGTCGTACTTCACGGAGAATGAGGGGTACGCGGCGCGATACACCAAATGAGATGACAACGCGGGGCTGTACAAAGCATACGTGAAGATCGAAAAGCCCTTTGATACGCGCACAGATGCGGAAGCACGGCGTGTTTTTGAACAGATGCGCAGCGAATATGGGCTTTCTGAGATCGGTGAACGTGGGTTGCCCGACTGGACGGATGGCTATGACATTGCTGAATTCATCGAAGAAAACGGGCTTGATTATGACTGTATCGTGTTAGATGAAGGCGGAGATATGGTGAACGGCGAGCCGGTATATCGCGGCGATTCTTACGTGATTCGAGATTCTGCGCAGATTAAATCTGCCGACGCGATTACATACGATGATGCCGGCAACGTTATCCCGCTGTCGCAGAGATTCGACGCTGAAAAACCGGATATCCGGTATTCCCTGAATGTTCTGGACGATGGCACAAAGTTTGTCAACGTGGATACGGAACAGGCGGATTTTGACGGGCTTACCGTAAAGGAAATGCAGAAGGTAGCCTATGCGAAAATCAAGGCACTGTTTCCGGTAGGAACGTATATTGGCGATACCAACCAGGCAAAAGTTGTTGGAACCACAGCCGGAGAATACACGCATCCCTCGAATCCAAAAAAGCTTTCCAAAGTAATGAAAGGAAAAATGCGTGCTTCGACAGAACTTGACAATTTGCTCGAAGCTGGCATACTAAAGTCGTCTGCACCAGATGGAAAAGATGGGCACACGCACCACGGTGTTGCAAGCTTTGAATACTATTCGACACTGTTCAAGGTGGGCAATGAATGGTTTGAAGGTATTGTAAATGTAAAGGTGATGGACAGTGGAGAGAGGATTTTCCATGACGTTACGAAAATAGAAAACGTCACCGAGGCCATCGCCGGACGATATGGATCTGAAAATCCACATGCCGCCTTCCTCAGTGACAGGTCGATCTTACCACAAAAGAGTGGACTTGTCAACGGCGAACAGAGCAAAAGATTCTCTCTCAACCCCGCCATCATCGACGACTACAACCGAGATCAATTCGTAAACACGGCGGTAGAGCAGATCATGGAGAGCGGCAG
>CAKUKP010000133.1 GCA_934663625.1 uncultured Clostridia bacterium | reverse complement strand
CGCCGAAAAACTTTGTCAGCAGCAGCGGCAGGAGCATTTGCGGTTCTGCGCTCAGCGTAAATCCCAGATGCGCGGCGAGCGCGGAGGCGGCGCAGACCGAAAACGCGGCGTTCATCGTCTGTCCCCGCGGATCCATCTCCTTCATCATCGCGAGCGCCGGCGTAATGCTTACAAAACCGACCAGCAGCGCGGTAAGGCTAGAATCCTTCATGCCGAGCTTTCGCCCCAAACGCATCAGCGGCTTCGAAAGCGCACGGCGCAGCAGCTCCGCCATCGGCAGGCTGCCGAGCATTACAACGCCGATCGAGGACACCGTTTTCATCGCATCTTCCATCGGCGCGAGGCCTGGAATCAGCCGGATATCTGCAATGTACTGCGCTGCGCCTGCGGTCAATCCCAATATGGACAGCCAGCGCAGCAGTGTCGCAAACGCGGAAAACGCGCGAATGGATTGTTTTGCAAAGAACTTCAGCCCCAGCATCAGCAGGATGGAAAACAGCGCGACCGGCAAAGTTTGAACGACCAGCGCCAACGCGCCGATCCCGCTCGCCGCGCCGCCGATCAGCAGCGCGATCGGCAATGTGCCAAGCCCGATCAGCATTCCCCGATAGAATCCGGTCGCGTCCGTGCCGCGCAGCATGCCCGCGCCCAGCGGAATCGTGTATGTAACCGTGCAGCCGAGCGTCGCCGCCACGAGAATGCCGGAATAGCGCCCGATCGCCGCGTCCAGCGCGAGTGATTTCGCAGTCTGATAGCCGCCCATGTCGATCGCCAGAATGCCGCCGAGCATCGCGGGGTCCAGCCCCAGCGCGCGCCAGAGCGGGGCGAGCGTGGATTCAAGCGCGCCCGAAAGCAGCGGCGCAAGGCATAGAATGCCCGCCATCGAAAGCGCCGTCGGCCCCAGAAGCTTAAATCCTTCCTCAAAGCGTTCGCCCAGTCCGAAGCGATTGCCGATCAAAAGATCCAGCCCGCCCAATACCGCGCCAGCCGCCAGAATCCAAAGAATAACGCGCTCCATTATGCTTCTCCCCGCACAACGGCGGATTTGTATTTCAATCCCGTCAGATGCACGGAATCGGCATTCCAAAACGCTTCTCCCGAAAAAATGGCGATCAGGCTGCCCGCACCCATGCGCGGATACCGCCGTTTGCGATTGCCGGAAGAATAAGCCTGCTGCATTTGAAAAACCTCCCGCCTGCGTGCATTTTCTTCATTATATCCGTGAAAGCGTTAATTCGCAAGCACAATCGCGCGCGGCATTCTTCCGGACGAGGGCGCTTTGCGATGGCTTATGGTTATCTGCGGCCGAAAGCCTTCGATATATTATCGAAGCTGCGGCCGATGTGCAGCGCCATGATTTTGCGGGCCGTTTTTTCCCTTGTCAGAGGAGGAGAATGGTGATAAGATAGTGTCATCGATTGAATATTGATTGCATACGATATTCAATTCTGAGACGTAAAACAGGAGGAATGCGCCATGCATGCCATTGAAAAAATCCTGGCACGGAACAGCGGAAAGGCTCAGGTTCACGCGGGGGAAATCGTGACCGCCAAGGTGGATTTTGCCGAGATTAACGATCTGTACCTGCAGACGATCTATTCCTTTTATGAAATGGGCGGCGAAAAGGTGTGGGATAATGAACGCGCCGCCTTTGTATTCGATCATTATGCCCCCTGTCCGGATGCGAAGAGCGCCGCCAACCACAAGGCCATGCGCGAATTTGCGCAAAAAAACGATCTGCGCTTTCATTTTGATACCAACTGCGGCGTGTGCCATCAGGTGATGCCCGAAGCGGGTCTGATTTATCCCGGCATGATTATCGTCGCCACGGACAGCCACACCACCACCCACGGGGCCTTCGGCGCAATGGGCACGGGCTGCGGCGCGACGGACATGGCTACCATTCTGATGACGGGCGAACTGTGGTTCCGCGTGCCGGAAATTATCGAGGTTCGTCTGGAGGGCGAGGCACAGAAGGGCGTGTATCCCAAGGACGTAATACTGGAGGTGCTGGGGCGCATTCGCGCGGACGGCGCCGTATACAAGGCGATTGATTTTACCGGCAGCTATGTGGACGGCCTCAATGTGGCGGGGCGCATGACCATTTGCAATATGGCGGTGGAAATGGGCGCGAAAACCGCCTATATGCAGCCCAATCAGGCGGTGCTGGATTATGTGAATCGCCGCGCTGTGCGCCCATACGAGGTGCAGTTTACCGATGCGGATTTCCGGTATGAGGAAAGCTACATATTTGATGTGTCGAAAATCGAGCCGAATCTGGCATGCCCCAGCAGCGTGGAAAACGTGCATCCCCTGCGCGATGTGACGGCAGGCGCGCCGGTCAGGCTCAATCAGGGCTATATCGGCAGCTGCACCGGCGGGCGCGTGGAGGATATCGCCATTGCCGCGCAGATTTTGAAGGGCAGACACATTGCGCCCTAGAGAAAGAATTGAACACTCGCGCCGATTCGACTGTCCACATTCAAACCCAGGAAAGAGAGCAGCGTCCCGATCAGCCTGTTCAGCCATTTCATGCCCAATACTTCATCCTGAATAATAGTCCCAATGCTCATTTGACGCCTCCATAATATTGATATATTGCAATTATTCGATATGTTGTTCTGAGAAAAACCGATGCCGTCAACATCGGTGTGATTCCTCCAGGTCGATCTTTACTCCATACGATGGCAGATGCAGTCTGCTTTTTCTTCAAAGATATGTTCAAGCGTCTTATGGAATGCGGACAACCTGTCGGCGTTCAGTGAATAGTATATGTTCTTCCCATCCCGCCGATCAATGACAACCCCGGCCTCGATCAATACCCGCATATCATGGGAAAGCGTCGGCTGGGTGATATGAAAGGCTTCAAGGATCTTGCAGGCGCACAGTTCGCCACAGGATAGCATATCCACAATCTTGAGCCGCTTGGGGTCGGAAATGGCCTTAAGCACCTTTGCAGTATCGGTGTAAACCTGCTCCATATTTCCACCTCCGATAAATAGAATTTATTCTATGTGTCTATATTATATAAAGTGGCTGGGCTTTTGTCAATAGAAAAAATTCTATATTTCGCTATCCGTACACGGATTACACGAATTACACGGATTACACGCCGTACACGCGGCACACGGCAAATTCGGAAAAATCCACGGGAATTAAAATCCCGGCGTGGCTGATCCGAAAGATTTACAAACGAACCCGGCCCATGATGCAGGCCCAATCGTGTATTCCTGCGGAATACGAGGGATAAGGGCGGCAATGGGCCGGGATTTGCATAAAGAAAAGCGAACCCATCATTTCTGATGAGCTCGCTTGCAGCACCTATTGTCAGTGCTGATGGTGCGGGAAACGAGACTTAAACCCGAGGGATAAAGAAGAATCCCAGGCCTTTCGACCTGGGATTTTGGTGGTCGCAACAGGACTCGAACCTGTGACCCCATCGATGTGAACGATGTGCTCTACCAACTGAGCCATGCGACC
>CAKUKP010000132.1 GCA_934663625.1 uncultured Clostridia bacterium | reverse complement strand
TCGGCTAACGCTTCCTACTGCCGAGCGCGTAGTGGTCTTGCACCACCTAGTTGTTGCTCGTGCCGGGCGCACTAAAAAAACTGACCGTCGAAATGAATCGATGGTCAGTTTGCTTTTGACTTATAAACCTTATGCCTGAACGCCCTTCCGCTTGCGAACGAAGTGAATCACAAGCCCGATCACGAAGCCCAGCAGCGCGGGGCACAGCCAGCCCAGCCCGATGCCGGAGAACGGCAGATAACGCAGCACAACCTTCTGGATCGCTTCGCCGCCGAGCGCATGGAACACGCTTTCGGGCAGCGCGGCGATGAAATCATACAGCGCAACGATGAACGTCAGCGCCGTGGTGCAGATGAACACCGCGCGATCGTAATCGAAGAATTTCCCGATGAGCGAAAGCAGGATCAGCGTGATCGCCAGCGGATACAGGAACATCAGCACCGGTATGGAATAGGCGATGATGGAGCTGAGCCCGAAATTGGCGATCAGCAGCGAAACGATGCTGAAAATGATCGCCCACGCGCGGTAGCTCGGTCCCTTCGGGAACAGGCCGCGGAAGGTTTCCGCGCAGCTCGTGATCAGGCCGACGGAGGTTTTCAGACAGGCGAACGTCACCGTCGCCGCCAGTACGAACAATCCCGCGTAGCCCAGATAGTGCTGCGCGATCTCCGCCAGCGCGATGCCGCCGTTTGCCGAGGTTGCAAAGAGCCCGCGGCTCTGCACACCCACGATGGTCACGGCAACATAGATGCCCGCCATCAGCAGGCAGCTGAAGATGCCCGATCGAACGGTGCTGCCCGCCACGGCGTCCGGCTCGGTCACGCCCAGATCGCGGATGACCTGCACCACCACGATGCCGAAGGCGAGGCTCGCCAGCGCATCCATCGTATTATAGCCCTCCAGGAAGCCGGTAAAGAACGGCTGCGCAGCATAATCGCCCTCCGGAACCACCGATCCGACGGAAGCGCCGGGGTTGAGCATCGCAACGATCACCAGAACGCCCAGGAACACCAGGAAGCAGGGATTGAGAATCTTGCCGACCCAGACCAGAATTTTGCCCGGCCGGAGCGAGAAGAACAGCGCGAACGCAAAGAAAACGGCGGAGAAGATCAGCAGATACAGCTTCGTATTGCCGGCCGGCAGCACCTGTTCAAGGCCGACCGTGAACGATGTGGTCGCGCAGCGGGGAATGGCAAAGAACGGCCCAATGGTTAAGTACAAAAGGCAGGTAAAGAACATGGAATAGGGTCGCCCCACGCGGCTGCCCAGCTCATACAAGCCGCTGGAACGGCTGATGCCCAGCGCCGCCACACCCAGCAGCGGAAGTCCCACGCCCGTCACACAGAAGCCCAGCACGGCAGGCCATACATTGCTACCCGCCATCTGTCCCATGTGAACGGGGAAGATCAAATTGCCCGCGCCAAAGAACATGCCAAAGAGCATGCTGGCGACGTAGATGTAGTCACGGCGGCTCATTCTTTTCATCAGTATTCCCTCCCATCGTTTTCTTTCCGGCATTTCGCATCTAACGCATGCCTTCGAAGGTTCGGCATGCCGCCCCGTCGGGCGCAATCCACCTGTTTCATACTACCCCTCTCCCTTGTATACACATAATATGCAACCAAGCTAAAGTATACCGCAATTCTTTACATATGTAAAGTGCTAAATCGAAAAAGTTCTATAAATTCCGAAGGTTTTTCGCTAGAGTGGGTTTCTAAAAGGAGTGGCTGCAAGTTCGAGTGGATTTTACGGCAGTTCAAGGCGAAAGTCCGCAGGTTTAGCGGCACTAAATCAAGGACTTTCAACGCAGAAATGGTGGAAAAGACGCCGAAATTGCTGTCATGGGAATTTTAGAAACACACTCTATATAAAGCCGACCATCGATTCAATTGACGATGGTCGGCTTTTCGAATGCTTTGAATCAGGACAGGGTCGTGCCCGTAATCAGGCTCACCAGCAGAATCGCGATGATGCAGATGGGCACAATGAACTTGATCAGCACTTCATAAATGCCCTTCACCCGGAAGGGGAAGGCGCCGTTCTGTTCGATTTCCTCATACACCTTCTTCGGCTTGAATACCCAGCCGACGAAGATGCAGCCGCCCAGCGCGCATACGGGGATCAGCAGGCGGTCGGTCAGATATTCCATGAAATCGCCGAACGCCGGGAAGGTGATGCCGTTGGTGAAATCAAACCAGATGCCCTTGATCGGGAACGCCGCCTGCGATATGGTGTACAGGCAGCCGATCGCGAACATCACAACGCACAGTCCGATCGTGGTGGACGTGCGCTTCCAGTGGAAACGCTCCGTCAGGAACGCCACCATGCCCTCGATCAGGGAAATGCAGCTGGTCAGCGCCGCGAACAGCAGCAGCAAATAGAACAGAATGCCGAAGATGAAGCCGCCGGGCATCTTTTCAAACACGCCCGCCAGCGATGCAAACGCAAATCCGCCGCCCTTGCCGACGCCATCCGCGCCCAGCGTGGCGAATACCGCGGGGATGATCACGAAGCCCGCGATCAGCGCAACCATCGTATCCATGCCGCAGATCAGCACGGTATTCTTCGCGATGTTTTCCTTCTTGGAAAGATAGCTGCCGTAGGTAATCATGATCGCCATGCCCAGGCTCAGCGAATAGAACGCCTGACCCAGCGCGGAAAGCAGCGTTTCAAAGGTCAGCTTGCTGAAATCAAAGGAGAACAGATACTTTAAACCTTCGCCTGCGCCGTCCATCGTCACGGAGCGAATCAGCAGGATGATCAGAATCACGAACAGCGCCGGCATGCCCACCTTGTTGAACTTTTCAATGCCGCCCTCAACGCCCTTGATGATGATGATGGCGTTGATCGCCATAAACAGCGCCGCAAAGCCGATCGCGACCCACGGCATGTAGGTTGCGCCGCTCGCCGCGTTGTAGCCCAGCATGTTGTAGAAATAGCCCAGCGGATCCGCGTAAACGGTCGGCGCTTCGGTAATGTAGCTTACGATGTAGCGCATTACCCAGCCGCCCACGTGCGCGTAATAGCAGGTGATGATGAACGCCGAAATTACGCCGATGTAGCCGATCCACGCATATTTCTTATTGTACTTCCGGAATGCGTCCACGGTGTTCGCCTGGCTTGCGCGGCCAAGCGTCAGTTCACTGAGCATAACCGGCATGCCGATGAAGATTACGATCAGCAGATACAGAACGATGTATACGCCGCCGCCGCCCTCATATGCCTTGCCCGGAAACTTCCAGATGTTGCCCAGCCCCACCGCGGAGCCAGCCGCGGCCAGTATAAAGCCGATCTTGCTGCCCCATTGCGCGCGATTCTTCTTTTCCATGAAACCCTTCTCTCCCTCTGTATACATAATATACAACCATTTTATAGTATATCGCATTCCTTTACATATGTAAAGCGTTAAGAGAGTAAAGTTCTATGAACTTTGATCGATTTTATTTACGCGCATTCTTCAATTTGATGAATAATCATACAACAATTCAATGAATATCGCCGCTTTTTCGAAATATCCGTATCCGCTCGCATTTATCGTACAAATCAATAAATATACAGTGATATGCGAAAACTTGTGCCGGCATACAATACAATAATCATCCACCGGCGTAGCCGGTGGTTTTTCATATGCGGGCAAAGCCCTAGAATACTAGCAGCGCCCTCGCAGG
>CAKUKP010000131.1 GCA_934663625.1 uncultured Clostridia bacterium | reverse complement strand
ACGCTCGATCCCGAAAAGTTCGATTTCAAGCGGCTGGGTGAGCTTTTGCAGGCGCGCACCGAGGTGTTCAATCAGCTGCCCGATATGGTGCGCTTCCTCGCGGAAATGCCCGAATTCGCAAACGATCTGTACGTCAATAAGAAGCAGAAGTCCACGCTGGAAACGGCAAAGACCGCGCTGGAACGGGTTCGCCCCGTGCTGGCGGGCATCGAGGATTGGACGGAACAAACGCTGCACGATACCGTGATGGCGTTCATCCCCGAAACCGGCATGAAGAACGGCACGGTGCTGTGGCCGCTGCGCATCGCCATCAGCGGGCAGATGTCCACGCCCGGCGGCGCGTTCGAAATCGCCTATCTGCTGGGCAAGGATGAAACCCTGCGCAGGCTGGATGCATCGCTGGCAAGGCTGTAAGCCGTCCTTTCGCAAAAAGCGATTATCCATGGTTTATCTGGAGCGGCGCATCGCTGCGCCGCTCAGACCACTGACAAACCCCGCAACCGCAGAATTTTTTGGAAATACTTCTTGCGAAGTAAAAATTCTGCTTACTGCGTCAACAGAACTTGCAGATTTCGGTTACATACGTCGAAGCAGTCGCGCTATTGCCTGCGGCAAGCGCGACCAGCCGCCGCGAATCCTTTGGATTCGTTCGGCGCGCTGCCGAAACCCGCTTTGCGGGTCTTCGGTGCGTTTTGTGTATGCGCCCTCATCTGCAAGTTTGTTTCCTTGTCTTGCGACGTTTTTCAGCGTCTGTCAGTCTGTTGACTTTGTCAACATCCAGAGCGGCGCATCGCTGCGCCGCTCTGAATTTTTGCTTTACACTTGTACAAAGGTTGATATTATGCACAATACATCTCTATTAGAGGGCGACAGCCGCCGCCACATACTGCGCCTTTCGATGCCGCTGCTGATCGGCAACGTATTGCAGCAGCTGTACAATACGATCGATTCGCTGATCATCGGCAAATTCCTCGGCACGGATGCGTTTTCTGCCGTAGGCATCGCGGGTACGGTGATGAATCTGTTCATCTTCGTGCTGGCGGGATTCTGCGTGGGCATTACGATCCTGTTCGGCCAGATGTACGGCCGAAACGATCAGGGCTCCTTCCGCCGTGAGGTATTCGTATCCGGTACGCTGGGCACGATCATCACCATCGTGCTGAGCTGCGTTTTCATGCTGCTGATGCATCCCGCGCTGCGGCTGATCAATTCGCCGGAAAATCTGATTCCCTACATCGAAAGCTATCTGACCGTGATCATCACCGGCATGGTCGCCACATTCTGGTACAATCTGTTTTCCGCCATTCTGCGCGGCATCGGCGATACGAACGCCAGCACGCTTTTCCTGTTCGTGGGCATCGTGGTCAACGCCGTGCTGGATTATCTGTTCGTCGGGCCGATGCAGTTCGGCGTGGCGGGCGCGGCATGGGCGACCGTAATTTCACAGGCGGTTTCCGCGGCGCTGAGCCTTGTCTACATTCTGAAACGCGATCGCAATCTGATGTGTACGCGATCGGATTTCAAATATGAACGCGGCATGGTGCACGATACGCTGGTATTCGGCTTTTCCTCCGCGCTGCATCAATCCAGCCTGTACCTCGGCAAGATTTTCGTGCAGGGCGCGGTGAACCTGCTGGGCACGTCCGGCATCGCCGCCTATACCGCTACGATGCGCATCGAGGGCTTTGCCAATTCGTTCGGTACCAGCTATGGCGCGGCGGTTTCCGTATTCATATCGCAGAATTTCGGCGCAAAGCGCATCGATCGCGTGCGCAGGGGATTCCGCGACAGCCTGATCATGGCTGTGCTGTTCGGCGCCGCCATTTCCACCATGCTGTACTTTGCCGCGCTGCCCGGCGTGCGCATCTTCCTGGACGCATCGGAAACACAGGCGATCGCCTTCGGCGTGGATTATCTGCACACGATCGCGTTCGTCTATACGATGTGCTTTACCGGCAATACGTTCGTGGGCTATTTCCGCGGCGTGAGCGCGGTATATACGCCCCTGATCGCCACCACGCTGCACATCACCGTACGCGCCGTGCTATCCTATATGCTGGTGGGCTCGATGGGGCTGCGCGCCATCGCGGTATCGACAGGCATTGGCTGGCTGGTGATGACCCTGTTCCAGATTTCCATGGTGATCTATCTGAAAAGGAAAAAGAATCTGTAATCCGAACATCAAAACGCCCTTGATCCGCGCGATCGGGGGCGTAATTTGATAAACAAATTCAATGTTCAACGAACAGCGCACGCAAACAATCCTGTCGCTGATGCAAAATGCGGATAATCAACACATCACTTTCACAGCAAAGGTAAAATATGCAATAGTTTTCGCACACCAGATACCGGTATTCCGTGTGAACAGAGATGAGCGCATCCAAAGGACGCCCTCTATCAGGAAAGCTGCTCAGGGCAGAAATGCTCTTTTTCAACGAACCGATAATGCGCGCTGCCGCATCGGGATTGCATAATTCTTCCGCGATGTATTGGCGGATTAAAATCAGATCTTTGCGAGCTTCCTTTGAAATGACAATGTTCACGATCAATCCTCCAGACCGGCAAACGCATCGTCCAGAGTCATGCCGCCATCCCTGCGGATGGATTCTACGCCCTTGGAAAGCTCAGCCAGCAGCTTTACGGCGGCTTGCAGCTTTTCATATTCGGCAAGCGATTGCACAACATATCTGCCGCGCCCGTTACGGGTAAGATAGACGGTTGAACCATCATCGCAGCAGCGAAGCACTTCGCTGTAATTTTTCAGATCGGAAATCGGCACAATATTTGTCATGCGGCATCCCTCCTTATAGGTATAGTATAGCCGAATTTGGCGGTAAATTCAACCCTGATTTTCACGGCACATTATCTTTTGATCTGGTTTTAAAAACAAGATTAGCTTGCGGTGCAGAACACGATTATGAAGCTTCCGACTACATTTCCTGCATTTCAGACCCATAAAGCGTATGAGAAGCGTAAAAAGTACGTCAATTCTGAATGAAAACCGCCGATTTCGGGATCATACAGGTGGAAATTTTCTGTGAATTATGATATGATTGGGAGGAAATTGCAGGAAGAAAACCGAGGATGTAGGGAAGATTATGGAAAAGAAGAAAAAGCGCCGCGGCGATCGATTTGACGCCACATGGCTTCGGGACGCGGATCCGATGCACGGCTTCGTGCCCTATCTGTATCCGCATCGCGCCGATAACGAAGCATTCATTCGCGAAGCGGTGGATTTGACCGCGCTGAACGCATTTCTGGAAGAGAAGAATGCAAATCTGGATAAGGCGCACCGCTATACGCTGTTCCATTGCGTGGCGGCGGCGCTGATTAAGACGCTCACGCTGCGCCCGAAGATGAATTACTTCGTGCAGGGCAACCGCCTGTACAGCCGCGATCATCTGTCGCTGGCATTCGTGGTGAAGAAGCAGTTTTCCGACGAGGGCAAGGAAGCGCTGGCGTTCATTAAATTTCCGGAGGATACCACGCTGGATTCCTTCCACGATCGCGTGATGCAGGAAATCTTCGAATGCCGCCGCGAGGATGCGGTGGATAATTCCACTGCCGGTATGGATATGCTGATGAAGATACCGCGCTGGCTGCTGCGCATCGTAGTATTCATTCTGCACCGGTTGGATTATTACGGCCGCGTGCCCTACAGCCTGATCAAGTCCGACCCGAACTATGCGTCCGTGTTTATTTCCAATCTCGGATCCATCAAGCTGAATGCCGCCTATCAT
>CAKUKP010000130.1 GCA_934663625.1 uncultured Clostridia bacterium | reverse complement strand
GGAGTTTCTCTTTTCACCTCACCGCTTAAGCTTCTTTGAACCCCACGCCTAGCGTGGGGTTTTCGGTACACAAAAAAACAGCCCGCAAAAACGAGCTGTCTGAACAAAAATGAAATTCTTCGTCAGTCGGTAATTACGCCCTTTTTCAGGATGATGTTCGCGTACAGGGCGGATTCGCCGGACATGATCACCACGCAGGATTTTTCCCGCGTGCGGTCGTAAAACGCGCCGCGTTCAATGCCGGTAAAGCATTCCGCGCCGCGCGAATCATACTTGGCCACGATCTGCTTGTAGGTATCCCAGATGGGCGTTTCCACGGTATCGCCGGGCACCTTTTCCATCAGCATTACGGGGTGATCCACATATACGTCCAGCGGCATCACCTGCAGGATCGCATCCAGAATTTCCGGCACGCCGTGGCCGTCCATGCGAATTTCCACCTTCGCGTTGGTATGGCCGGGGAAATTGCCATCGCCGATGGTCAGTTCATCGCCGTGGCCCATTTCGCAGAGAATCTTCAAAAGCTCCGGTGACAAACTCTTCGGTATTCCTTTCAGCATGGGGTTTCCTCCTTTTTTATTGTTGCTGATTCTATTATACACGAACTTTTGATTTTGTCACGATATTTTGGATTGTACTTTTGCGCGTCAGATGCTATAATGGTGCGGAAAGGAGCGTGCACACCTTGAATTCCCTGTTGAAAAGTCTGCTGGGCGGACTGCCGCCGCTGATCCAATATATGGTCGTACTCGCCATCGCCATGGTAGTTTTGTATCTCTGCCTGATTCTCACGCGCAAAATCGGCCAGCGCCGCGGCGGAAGCACCGTAAATTATGATGATCCGGAGAAGAATGATCAGGCCGTTCCCGATCTTTTCGCCTCCACCATGTTCCGCCGCAAGCCAAAACAGACCAAGGTCGAATCCAAAAACGAAGAAAAAAAGCAGGACTAGGGCAAAATCAGGCGCGATCAACGGTATCCAGCGTCGCATATTGCATCAGATGTGCATGCGGCCGGGTATCGTTTTTCTGTATAAGGCGATTTAAGTATTCCGTCAGCGTGCGCCGGTAATGCGCAAGCGTATGATCGCAGAGCAGCTGCCGAAACGCCGCTTCGGAATCCGTAAGTCCATCCAGATACCACGCGCTGAAGGATCGCATCTGTTCGATGGCGAATCGCTCCGGCTTGATTTCGCACAGCCGACCGGCAAAGCGCAGGAGCAGATCGATTCGCTCGTTCGCATCGCGCGCAGGAACCGGCTCCCCCGCCGCCAACCTGCGAATATCATCAAATATCCAGGGCGCTTTCAGCGCCGCGCGCCCGATGCACACGCCGTCCGCGCGCACCGCCGCGGCAAAGGCGGCGGCATCGGCGGCGGATTTCACCGCGCCGTTTGCGTACAGCGGAATGTAAACGGCAGCACGCACTTCGCGCATCGCATTCAAATCCACTTCATTCTGATACATATCGCTGCGCGTGCGCCCGTGCAGTATGATCGCCGCGCAGCCCGCATCCTGTGCCGCCTGTGCGATTTCGGGCGCGGTGATGTGATCCGCATCCCAGCCGAGGCGCATTTTCAAAATTACCGGAAGCCGTGCCGCATCGCAGACCGCGCGCAGAATATCCTTTGCCAGCGGCACATTGCAGAGCAGCGCCGATCCGTTTCCGCTGCCCACCACGCACCGCGCAGGGCAGCCCATGTTGATTTCAACGCCGTCAAATTTATCCATCGCATCGATCCGGCGCGCTGCTTCCGCCATCACCGTTGGATCGTTTCCAATGATCTGCACAAACAGGCTTTTCTCCTCCGGCCGGCGCGCCAGAAGCGCGTCCAGCCAGACGCGGCTTTTGCGCTTGAGCCGCGAAAGCGCCAGCGCCTGCACCATTTCCGTGGAAGCGCCATCCGCGCCGTATTCAAAGCAGACGCTGCGAAAGGCGGCGTTGCTCATGCCATCCATCGCGGCAAGGCGGCAAATCAGCGGCATGAAAACCCCTCCCCCTCGCGCATTATCCGCGCTTAAACTTTTCGCGTATCGCATCTTCGCCGCGCCGCAGCACCGCATCGCACGCATCGCCCAGCGCCGCGCGCAGATAGCCGTATTCATCCAGCGTGCCCTGCGCGTGCAGCACCCGATACGCACCGTTATCGCTGCCCAACGCGATGCGCCCGCCGAGCGACGCGCATTTTCGCACGTTCGCCTGCTGAAACGCAAGCAGCGGCTGAAGCACCGAATCGGGATACCTGCCGCACGAAATCAGATTGCCGATCGTCACCAGCGTGGGCACCCAGGTACAATCGCTGTGCGCCAGATCATCGATGGCGCGATCATCCAGATACGCCCCGTGTTCGACGGAATCCACGCCCGCGTTCACGGCGGCCTTTACCACGTCCGCGCCATTGGCGTGCGCCATTACGCAAAACCCCGAATCGTGCGCAATGCGAATCATTTCGCGAATTTCAGATTCGGTCAGCGGATCGCCTGTAATGCGCCCGTAGCAATCAAAATCCATCAGTCCTGAAATCATGATCTTGATAAAATCCGCGCCGCGCTCCGCCGCCTGTTGCACCAGATCGGCGTATTCGCGCATCGTATCGAAGCCGCAGCCGATAAAACTGCCGTAATGCCCCCGCTTATAGATGGGAAACACCGGCGTTCGATAATCGATGCCGTATTCGCCCGCGATGCGCGCGGCATAGCTGCCCACGCCCCATGCATCGCCGCCGTCCCGCAGAAAGGTTATGCCCGCATCGCGATATGCCGCCAGCCGCGCGCGAATCAATTGATCGTCCGGATGATCCTTCTGCGCATCGATCGCCGCGCGGTAATATATGCCGTCCAAAATCATATGTATATGACAATCGCCGAACAATGTTTTCGCCCCCTGTTTCAACAGGGACTATTATACGATGATTCTTTGAATCGTTCAAGCAAAATCATTGACAAAGCGGGAATTTATGCTAGAATCGAATTGGAATCCATCATAATCATTTGGAGGTGTTATCATGGAACTGAAGGGAAGCAAAACGGAAAAAAACCTGATGGCTGCATTCGCGGGGGAAACGCAGGCGCGCAGCAAATATACCTATTTCGCCAGCGTCGCCAAAAAGGAGGGCTACGAACAGATTTCCGAAATCTTTCTAACGACCGCCGAAAATGAGAAGGAACACGCCAAGATGTGGTTCAAGGCGCTGGGCGGGCTGGGAACGACCGCGGAAAATCTCGCCGCCGCGCGCGAGGGCGAAAATTACGAATGGACCGATATGTACGTTCGCTTTGCCAGAGAGGCCGAGGAGGAAGGCTTCGTGGAACTGGCACAGAAATTCCGTCAGGTAGCGGAAATCGAAAAATCCCACGAGGAACGCTATCGCCGCCTGCTGTGCAACGTGCAGATGCAGGAGGTTTTCAAAAAGAGCGAACAGAAGATGTGGGAATGCCGCAATTGCGGGCATCTGGTGATGGGCGCAGAAGCGCCCGAAATCTGCCCCGTGTGCGCGCATCCGCAGGCTTATTTCGAAATTCGCGCGGAAAATTACTGATCGCCCGCGCAGGGGGAACGATATGAAGATACGCTATAATGAAAATCCGGAAATCGTGGCTTCGGTCAAGGAAGGGCTGAAGCGCACCGGCGGTTATTGCCCATGCCGCCTGGAACGCACCGAGGAAAACAAATGCATGTGCAGGGAATTCCGCGATCAGATCAAGGATCCCGAATTCGAAGGCTATTGCCATTGCCTGCTCTATTA
>CAKUKP010000129.1 GCA_934663625.1 uncultured Clostridia bacterium | reverse complement strand
CAGATATCAATGATCGCAGGACGCTTGACAGTCACCGGCTTGGAATACGGAATCGTATCCTCTCCTGCCGCGCTCGCTTTATATGAGAGATTATACACGCCCGGGTATTCAAACTGATACGTCATCTGCCATTCGCGATAATTGGCATAATCCTTGACCGTTACACCCTCATCGCCATTGTTCCACGTTTTCAGGCGGTCATCACCCAGATACATGGATACGGTATTCATTTCAAGGCTCGTTGTAACCGTAATTTCCGTATTCTGCTTTTCAATGGCATTGTTGTACCAAACATCGATAATCGTATCAGATTGTTCAACGCTGTTGACCGAGATATCTTCCGCAAGTTCAACGTCCGCTGCATCTGATTCTGCCATCGTATTGTTTTCGTAAATTACGGGAACTTCCGCTTCATTTTCATCTGCTGCCTTCTCTTCGTATACGGCGGCGGGCAGAAGATTTCCTTTGTAATCGCGCAGATCATCATCATCCGCGATTTCTTCCAGCAGCGCTTCAGTATCTTTCACAGAAAGAATCCGAACGTCCTTTTCCTGCACATAACCCTTTACGAAGGAGCCATCTTCCAGCGCAAGATCCTCGGTATCCAGCGTGATCAGCAGCCAATCCTTCGAATGATCTTCTTCATTCTGACGAACGACCTCTGCATATGCGATGGATCCGCGCTTGACCACGCCCAGTTCTTCCTTGCCCTTCACATCGTCCAGCAGCGCGGTATCCTCGGCAAAGCGAACATAACCGGCAGTGAAGATTTCTTCCTGCATCTCTTCCTCGGCAGGCTGTTCTTCCTCCGGCTGCATATCGCCGTTTTCCTCCGCGGCGGGCTGCTCTTCCTCGGCAGGTTTTTCTTCCTCGGCGGGCTTTTCCTCTTCGGCAGGCTTTTCTTCCTCCGCAGGCTTTTCTTCCTCCGCAGGCTTTTCTTCCTCGGCGGGTTTTTCCTCTTCCGCGGGCTTTTCTTCCACAACCGGTTCTTCCTCGACCACGGGTTCTTCTTCGACGACAGGTTCTTCCACAACCGGTTCTTCGTATACCTCTTCGTATACTACGGGCTGATCATCCGGAATATCTTCCGCCATGGACAGCGAAGACAGACCCATGCCCGTCGTGAGCACGGTGATCGCCGTAATGAAAATGATCGCTCTGCGAATTCTATCCTTGCGCATATTGACCTCCTAATCAAATCCCAAGTCGTGCGACTATGAAATCCATGGCTGCAAGCCATGCTATCTTCCAAACAGCCTTTTGATTTCACCCAACAGATATTTTGGATTCAGCGCCTGATGCAATAAATGCACACCAGCCCTTAATGATACTATTATATGGCAAATCAAATAATTTGTAAAGACCTGTGAGAAAAAAGATGCAATTGCAGCCCCGTTAATTCCCCAAATCGGGATAAACAGGGCGTTCAGCGCGATGTTCAGCGCCGCGCCGCACAGATTGATCTTCCAATATACGCCGCTTTGATTTTCTGCCTGAATCCATACCATGCGCGCGGAGCCGATATTGGCAAACAGAGAATACCATGTCAGTATTCGCAGCGTAGAAACACCGTTCAGATACTGATTTCCGTACAGCAGCAGTATGATCCATTTGCCGAACGCCGTATAGATAACGCCCTGACAGATCGAAATTCCGACGACGCACGCGAACATGCGCCGCATTCCGTTTTCAAATTCCGATCGGTCGTTCAGACGGCTTTCAAGAATTGCAGGGCGGAAGGAATCGATGATCGCCAGATACACAAATTCCGTAATCATGGCGGCGTTGATCGCAGCGGAATAATAGCCCAGCTGTTCATCGCCCAGCATCATTTTGATCATGATGCGATCCGTTTGCACGTACAGCATCACCAGCAGCATGGATATCATGTAAAGTCGGCTGCTGTGAAACATCTGTTTGAGGCGATTCAGTGAAAACCGGAACCGCGCCCGATATTTGCGCAGATATACGCACATCAGTCCGGCGGAAACGATGGCGTATTCCAGTGCTTTGAACACGGCAAAGTATTCGATCGACATTCCCTTTGCCATCAGAATGATCTGGTACGCAGACGCCAGCACATAACCGACCAGCGTACAGATCGCCATATACTTCGATCGCAGTTTTGCCTGAAACCAGTATTGCAGCAATTCCAGCGATTGAAAGAACAGCATGGTGCTGTACAGCACGCAGATGATCATCGTGTTTCGCTCGTTCGGCTGCACGATGCGCACAAAACATGCGACGCCCGCGATGCACAAAACATCTGTAAAGAGCGAAGCCGTGATCGCGGTACCCATGATTTCGCCTTCATCCTCTGGATTGCGAATCAGTTCCTGCACCAGCGTCGAATTGAAGCCCAATATGGCGACCGGCGTTATAAATGTAACGATCGATGCGGCATAATTGATCAGACCAAAGTTGGACGGCCCGAAGTATCGCGCCGTCAGCATCGAAATGACCACACCGATGACGCACTGCCCCAGCTTGCAGCCGATGATCCACGCGGCGTTTTGTGCGATTCTGTTTTTCAGGATTTTCTTCAGCATATCGTTTATCGATGTTTCGTTCGAACGATGATCCGCTTGTAGACAGGCGGCGCATAGCAGAATGCGATCGCCTGCAGCTTCTTGATTTCGGGTATATAGTGATTGCACAGCACGCTCTTTAAATACCTGCGCGTCACGCTGCGCAGCTTGCGCAGCAGCGGGCGCGGACAGGGCGCGCCGTTTCGAAGATATGCCGTCCATATGCCCATGTGTTCAAAGGCGCAGCTCGTTTCCGCAGCAAAAACAATGTCGGGAAAATGTGCCTTAAAAAACTCCAGCTGCTCCATGGAAATATTCATCGGCGCAAGGCAGATGTTTGCGGTGCGCGAACAACTTTCGTTCGTTTGTACATAATGATACAGCGGTTTGGAGGTGTAGGCAATTTTTCTGCATCGTGCAATAATCCGATATTGCAACGCGTAATCCTCCGATCGTTCACCCTCCGGAAAGCGCAGATCGCCGAAAGCATTTCTGGACATCAGCGAAGATGGGAAGCCCGTATATAAATACCGGTAACTGTTCAGCCATATCAATGCTTGCTTTGTATTCCAGCACGCTTCAATTGATTCCGTCTGCCTGCAATATCTTTCTCCGCTTGCATATTCCACCCATTTTTCAACGGCAGCCATATCCGCACCGTATTTGCGAATCAGATTGATAGATATGCGCAGTATTTCCGGCTCCAGATAATCATCCGCGTCCACGAATGAAAAAAAATCGCCAGAAGCTATTTCAATACCCGCGTTTCGCGCAGCCGCAGCGCCGCGATTTTCCTGATGGATAATCCGTATCAATTCCGGATACCGCGCCCCATAGCGATCGCAGATTGCACCGCTCGCATCGGTCGAACCATCATCAATCAGAATGATTTCGTGTACCGGGTAGGTTTGCGCGAGCACGGAATTCACGCATTTTTCCAGATACGGCGCAGCGTTGTATACGGGTATGATTACGCTGATTCTTTCGTTATTCATCATCTTCTAAAAATCGTCTGATACGGCAAAACCGTATTGCTGTTATTAACGCCGACCGTGATTATGAAATACAGCACGTAGAGCAAGCATATCACGGATGCGATCAGCTTTCTGTTCTTCTGATTCGCAATTCCTGCTGTCGCCAGGGGCAACGATATCACGCTGGGCAGACCGAACGCCCATAGCAGGCGCAGCATCAACACAATCCGGCCGGAGAACATCGTCGTCCACAACGCGATCAGCTGCAAATTGTAATACATCCGGTATTGAGCGTTGTCCTGATAGAAAACGCTCTCAAATACGAGCAATATGAGATTTATCGCCAGCATGACGTAAGCCGTTTGACCCGTATCGAATACCGACTGGAGATAGACCGCGTATTTCGTCATGCCGATCAGATACAAAGCCAACTCTGCGATGACGACGCTCAGCAC
>CAKUKP010000128.1 GCA_934663625.1 uncultured Clostridia bacterium | reverse complement strand
CATCCCCTCCTTAAAATCCTTTTGGTAATATAATTGTAATATATTTAATTGATGCGTAATTTGACGCAGCAGCCGTGCCACCTGATGGGGGAGGTGTCAAAACCGCAGGTTTTGACGGAAGGCGAGATAACGTACCGATCGAATTACTTCTGGGTCGTCCGCTTTCTCGGAACCAGGGCGCCTTGCCTTCCTCTGATGAGGAAGGTGGATGCCGAAGGCAGACGGAAGGAGAGATAACGTACCTGCCGTTTTACGCTGGTTTTCGGGCTCTGCAAACGGGTTCTCTCCCTCAGTCATCGCTCCGCGATGCCAGCTCCCCCATCAGGTGGAGCCGGAATTGGTTCCTGCGGGAACGCGAAACATCCGGCTTTGGAATCCGAAATTCCGGACGACAGCGAGTATTAATTCCCAATGGGAACGCGAAACTGATGGTACTTTCACATGCTGGTGCAACTGGGGTGGCAAGTATTAATTCCCAATGGGAACGCGAAACATGGTATTGACCTTACGGCTGTGGAAGCTGTGTCTTTCGTATTAATTCCCAATGGGAACGCGAAACAAGCAAGTTCTCATCGATGATTCCCTTGCGAAGCCGTATTAATTCCCAATGGGAACGCGAAACCTGCTGCCGGAGCTTTGCCTTGCAAAGCCTCCGGGTATTAATTCCCAATGGGAACGCGAAACTTGAACATTTTATGTTCGTGAATTTACTATACCACGATATACGGGCTTTGTCAATGTGAAACCTTCTAAATCGTCCAAAAAACTTAGTTAATCCCATGGTCAAGGGCGAATTATATACATTTTGATGCGTGATTCCGTGTTAAGAAAAGTCGTTTAACGAAAAAATTGATCGTCCGAGCGTGCATATAAACCCGAAAGTGAACCCAATGTGCCGTACAAACCGGCAATCAGCCGTTCGACGTATGAGATCGCATTTCACAGAATGCCGTCCGGATCGGCGGTGGTGATAACGCCCCGTTGGATGCGCTGTAGGGCAGGGGGAGTTTCGATTCGATAGATCATGATGGCGTCCTCGCCCTGTACGATAATTCTCGATATTTCGCGATGCAGCCTTTTTAACTGCGCTTCGGTAAGCGTGTCTTCAAACACCGATTTCTGCGAAAGATACAGATGCTTTTTTTGAGGTTTTTAACATTCGGGAAGCGCGCTTCCGCTTCACATCGCAGTACAGAATAATATACGCATCAGATTATTAACAAAGCCCGATGGCGATTTGCCTTCGGACTTTGTGCTGTCTTTGAACTTTACTTCATCCAATCAATGCTTTGCAGCGGCGTTTTTTAGATCCTCTACGCGGTTCAACTGTTCCCACGGCAGATCGATATCGTCGCGGCCAAAGTGGCCGTAGGCGGCGGTCTGCGCGTAAATCGGGCGCTTCAGATCTAGCGCGCGGATGATGGAAGCCGGACGCAGATCGAACACTTCCTCTACGATCTGCGCAAGCACATCATCGCTGAACTTGCCGGTGCCGTAGCTGTCCACGAACACGGAAACGGGGCGGGCGACGCCGATCGCGTAGGCGACGCCGACTTCGCATTTCTTTGCAAGTCCCGCCGCGACGAGGTTCTTCGCCACATGGCGCATGGCGTATGCCGCGCTGCGGTCCACCTTGCTGGGATCCTTGCCGGAGAACGCGCCGCCGCCGTGGTGCGCGTATCCGCCGTAGGTGTCCACGATGATCTTGCGTCCGGTCAGGCCGCTGTCGCCCTGCGGGCCGCCGACCACGAATCTTCCGGTGGGGTTGACGAAATACTTGGTGTTTTCATCCAGCATGTTCGCCGGAAGCACGGGGCGCACGACGTGTTCCAAAATGTCCGCGTGAATCTGTTCCTGCGTCACATCGGGCGCGTGCTGCGTGGAAACCACCACGGCTTCGATGCGCACGGGCGTATCGTCATCGTATTCCACGGTGACCTGCGCCTTGCCGTCGGGGCGCAGATAGGACAGCGTGCCGTCCTTGCGAACGGCAGCCAGACGGCGGGTCAGCTTGTGCGCCAGCGAAATGGCGAGCGGCATATATTCCTTCGTTTCATCGCAGGCATAGCCGAACATCATGCCCTGATCGCCCGCGCCCTGATCTTCATCCACCTCGCGATTTACGCCCTGCGCGATATCGGGGGACTGATCATCGATGCTGACCAGTACGCTGCAGCTGTGGCCGTCGAAGCCGAATTTCGCGCGGTCATAGCCGATTTCAACCACCTTTTTGCGCACGATCTGATCGATCGGTACATAGGAACTGGTGCTAATTTCGCCCATCACCAGCACGAGGCCGGTCGTAGTGGCGCATTCGCACGCGACGTGCGCGTTGGGATCCTTTTCCAGAATCGCGTCCAGAACCGCATCGGAAATCTGGTCGCAGATTTTATCGGGATGGCCTTCGGTAACGGATTCGGAAGTAAACAGATGACGCATGGTAAATCTCCTTTATAGCTTGTATTCAACAAAAAAACCCGCCCAGAGGGCGAGTTGAAATAAATCAATCCCGCCTCATCTTTCGGTTTGCACCGCGGGAATTGGCACCTCGTCGATCGCTCGACCGGTTGCTGGGTTTCATCGGGCCCGTCCCTCAACCACTCTTGATAAGGCTTCTTTTTCTGTTGTCGTATAGATTATATAGATCGAATTCAAGCTTGTCAAGCGCAGTTTGCACCTTTCACAAAACTGGAACGAAAGGTTAACATCTTGACATTTGCGCAGGCAGTTGCTAGAATAATGAAACAGGAAGCAGGTGAGGTACATGGCGCTGCCGATGGTGCATCTGGTGGCTGCACGGATGTGGGCGCAGGATCAGCAGGAATACGCAAATTGTCCGGAATACTATCTGGGCACGCTTTCGCCCGACGCCATCCATATTCGCGATGGCAACGATAAATCCCATAAGGATGAAATTCATTTGAATAACTGGCGCGTGCCAAATCCGGAGCGCGTATTGGAATACTGGCGACTGCACAGAACACCGTTCGATATCGGCTATGGCGTGCATGTGCTGATCGACGGTCAATGGGCGGTGGGCTTTCGTCGGGATTTTCCCGAAATGCTGCTGCCCAGCGGCAAGCCGAATCCGGATATCTATTACAATGATACCTGCCGCGTGGATTTTGAACTGTACGATCAATATGCGCCCGACGGCTTCTTTGCCGAAATGCTGAATCGCGCCGTGCCGCCGCAGGATCATCCGCTGCTGACCGCGAATGAAATCGACGCGTGGCGGGATGAAATGTTCCGTTTCTATGATCGGCCGTGCCCGAAAAACGATCCGATTCGATTTATTACGCGGGAATATGTGGATCGCTTTATCCGTGAATGTCTCGCGCTGCCCAAACAACTGTATAAGGAGGCTTTCCAATGAATGAAACGCTGAAATCCATATTTGACCGCCGCAGCAACCGCGGATTTTCCAGTCAGCCGCTTACCGCGGAACAGATCAAAACGCTTGCGGATGTGGCGCTCGCCGCGCCGACCGCCAAGAATTATCAGGATTGGCATTTTACTTTCGTCACGAATCGCGATATGCTCGATGCGTTCAGCGCTGATTACTGCGCGATTATCGCCAGAGATATGGAACCGGAGCGCGCGGAAAAGCTCATCCGCGAATATCATCTGTTCTTTCATGCGCCGCTGGTGGTGTTTATCACGCTGCCGGAAAACCCGAAATCGCGCTTTTCGCAGGTTGATGCGGGCATTGCCGCCGAAAATCTGGCGATCGCCGCGCAGGGAATGGGACTGGGCAGCGTGATCGTCGGTCGCCCGATGGAGGTATTCAATTCGGCGTGCGGCGCGGAATGGGAACGCAGATTCGGCTTCCCGCAGGGGCACCATTTCGCCATCGGCATCGCCATCGGAAATCCCACCGCCACGAAGGAAGCGCATCCGATTCTGGAAAACCGCATCCATTTCGTCGAATGATTCAAAAAATCGATTGAAATTTCGTGCCGGAAAGTATTGACAAGTGGAGCAAAATGGATTATAATATCATTCGTTGATCACTGCAAGGTGCTTGCACCGCGGCGATTCGTCGGTTGTGCGGGCGTGGCGGAATTGGCAGACGCGCCAGATTTAGGTTCTGGTGTCTACGGCGTAAGAGTTCGAGTCTCTTCGTCCGCACCAGTTTGATCAATGATATGCGGTAGTAGCTCAGTTGGTAGAGCGCCACCTTGCCAAGGTGGAGGTCGCGAGTCCGAGTCTCGTCTACCGCTCC
>CAKUKP010000127.1 GCA_934663625.1 uncultured Clostridia bacterium | reverse complement strand
CCCCCCGCGCGCGCCGCTTCCAGATCTTCCGCGTTCGCCGCAAATATTTCCTGCGCCGATTCCATGACCGCGTCCGCCATCGCGCGGAGCGCGCTGCGCTTGGCTTTCGCATCGACCGCCGCAAGTGCCCGCGCCGCATCCTTTGCGCGCGCTCCAATCGCCTGCATATCCAGTTTCATATTACATGCCTCCATTTGCCGTAAACACCGTGCCGACGGCCTCGCCGCCGAGCAGGCGATACAATATTTCCGGATCCGATCCATCTACGATGGCGGTGGTAATGCCCGCCGCCGTCGCCAGCTCCGCCGCGACCACCTTGGTATACATGCCGCCCGTGCCGCGCGCGGAACCCGCGCCGCCCGCGATGCGCTTCGTATTTTCATCGATTTTATCCACCACATGAATCAGCGGCGCATCCGGATACTCCTTCGGGTTTTGCGCGTGCAGACCGTCGATATCCGTTAAAATTACCAGCGCGTCTGCGCGCACTGCGCGCGCCACCACCGCCGACAGCGTATCGTTATCGCCAAATTCGATTTCCTCTGTCGCCACCGTATCATTTTCATTGATGATCGGAAGCGCGCCCAGATCCAGCAGCCGCGCAAAGGCGCTGCGAATGTTGTTCAGGCGCACCGCATCGTCCACACAATCGCGCGTGAGCAGCACCTGCGCCGTGGTCTGGCCGTATTCGCCGAACAGTTTATCATATATGTACATCAGTTCGCACTGGCCGACCGCGGCGCACGCCTGACGTCCGCCCAGATCGTGCGGCTTTGCGGGCAGCTTCAGCTTGCCGACGCCCACGGCGATCGCGCCGGACGATACCAGAACGATTTCCATTCCCCGATTGCGCAGATCCGCCAGCACGCGTGCAAGCCTGTCCATGCGGCGAAGATTCAGGCGCGCCGTTTCGTAGGTCAGCGTAGATGTGCCCACCTTTACGACCAGACGGCGCGTATTTTTAAAATAATTCATAGCCGGAAGCCTCCATTTCATGAACGTATTATAGCATACGGATGTGAAAATGTAAACGCGATTCATGTAGACAGCGCGCCCGATTTGTGCTAAAATCTTTTCATATATAAGGAGGGATTCGTATGGGGAAGCTGTTTAAGGAATTCAAGGAATTCGCGTTCAAGGGCAATGTACTCGATATGGCGGTCGGCGTCGTGATCGGCTCCGCGTTTACCGCCATCGTAACCAGCGTTGTAAACGATCTGTTCACGCCGCTGATCGCCAAGCTGACCGGCAGCGTAGATTTCACGGCGCTGGTGATCCGTCTGGGCGAAACGGAGGACGCGCCGACCATCGCCATCGGCAATTTCATTCAGACCGTGATCAACTTTTTCCTGATCGCGCTGTGCGTGTTCCTGTTCGTGAAGGGCGTAAACAAGCTGCGCAGGCCGAAGGAAGCGCCCGCACCCGCCAAAGCACCGCGCCTTTGCCCCTATTGCAAGAGTGAAATCGCGGACGACGCGACCCGCTGCCCGCATTGCACATCGCAGCTTTAATCATTTTCCAAAATCTCACGATGCGGAATCCTGACTGTAGGTATTGTTTTTTCATTGCTATGCACTGAAAAACCCAAATTCACCGCGCATGTCGCTGAATTTGATTTTACAGGCTGTTCTGCATAGGCTCTTTGATCATTTAAAACAGGAAGGCTTTTCAAAGAAAAGCCTTCCTGTTTTTGCATTTGGTTTTATGCTTTCTGTTTGAACTGGTTTTTGCATTTGCCGCAGGTTACGGTGACCTCACCTACCTTACGGGGCAGGCGCAGGCGCGCGCCGCACTGCGGGCATTTGAAGTATTTGTACTTCTTCATGCTCTTCAGGCGATTCATCAGCTGCTTTGCGTTCGTACCGAAATTCGCTCTGAAATTCACAAATTTCTGATTTTCAGCCCTGCGCTTTTCCAGATTGCGGGAAAACATGCGGAAGATCGTCAAAATAAGTACGATCAGCCCCAATAAATTGAAGATTCCAAGCTTTGTAATCGCCGTAAGCAGCGAAAGTACGATACCGGCGATCAGCATCGCCATGCTGAGCTGATCCGCGCCGTTGCGGCCGATCATGAAATTGCGCACGCCGTCTTTAAACTTCTGCCACATGAATATTTCCTCCTGTCAGATCAATAGTATCGGCCGTATCCGCCGCAACCGCCGCCGGAACCGCAGCAGCAGCAATTGCACAGCATCGTCATCAGGCACATCAGCCCCAGCGGGTTTCGGCAGATCATCTCCTGCGCCGTAAAGCCCCTGCCCTGCTGTTCATACCGGTTCGTTCTGCCCTCCATGCGCGCCAGCAGCGCCCGATATTCGAAGTTCATCGGATCCATCGCAACCGCCTGACGGGCATAATTCAGCGCCGCCACCCGATTGCCCATGCCCAGATTCGCCTCGCCGGAAAGATAATACCATTCCGCCGTGCGCCCCTGCACCTGCGACAGCACGTTCAGCGCTTCCTGATACCTGCCGGAACGAACGTAATTGCGCGCCGCAGTCAGCTTCGGATCTGCATACGATGAGCTCTGCTGTCCGCCGTAGCCGCCATAGCTTCCGTACCCGCCGTAATTGCTGCCATAGCCGCCGTAGCTGCCGCCATAGCCGGAATTTCCGTAGCCGGAACCGCCGTAGCCCGCGCCGCCATAGTTATTTGCGCCGGTATTGCCCTCGCGGCGCATCTTCATGATCTGAGAATACGCCTCGTTGACCTCCTTCATGCGCGCTTCCGCTTCGGAAGAGCCGTTGTTTACGTCGGGATGGTACTTTTTGGCGAGCGTTCTGTACGCCTTTTTGATTTCATCCTCGGAGGCCAATGGCGATACGCCCAGCACTCGATAGGGATCCTGCATTATTGATGCTCCTTTGCCGCAGCCTTTTCGGCTTTTTTCTGCTTCATTGCCTGAATGTATGCGTATTTCGACCAGACGCCGGAATAGAGAATGTTGCGAATCAGATCCGCATCCCGCAGAATCGGAAGCCCTTCAAAGGCGTCCGCACAGTCCGCCATCATCATCGAAAGGGATGATTTGCAGATTGCCTCAAAATCCGCCTGTTCCATGATCGATTTCAGCGGATTGTAGCGGTTCCGTTTCACATCGCTGCGCAGATCATCGTAAGCATCCATAAAATAGATGAATCTGCCGAGCGCATCACCCATCCGATACAGATCATCCGCCCACAGATCATCGCCGTACTGAAAAAGAACGCCCATCATGCGCCCCGTGGAATTGACCGGACGATCAATTTCCATGCAGCCGCCGCGCTCCATTTCGGCGATTTCATCCATCCATTCCTGAATCGCGCGCGCCTGCTTCGGTCGCTTCGCCTTTGCCGATCGATACGCGGATTCGAGTGCCAGCTTACCGGCGGCGAACAGCGGATTTTTATCATCCTGCCAGTTGTCCCTGCACTTGTGATACGAAAGCAGGATATTCAGATCCGCCGCGTATTCCATCGCTTCATTCGTAACGAACGGATGCGCCTTCACAGGGTGCAGCGCACAGCGCTCGCTGCCTGCGATTTCATCCTGTTCGTACAGCGCGGAAATCGTGAGGGCGAGAAACGTCATGTCGTATCCGAGCGTCAGCCGCCCCAAATTTCCATATCGCGCCTTCAGCGTTTTGCACATGCCGCAGTACAGCGCGCGAAACCGCTTCTGTTCATCCTCGGACAAGGTTTTGCAGTTGGCAAGTATATAGCCAAACACATTCATTCCCCTTTCCGATTCGAAGCTTTCCCTTCATCGCATACCACAGAATACCATAGAATTGTTAGCAATGAACCATCGCAGCGTTATTTATCGTTTGGTTCATAGGTGGAATCGTATACGCCGTCCTCCGCGCTAGCAGTGGCGTCCGCATTCCAGATCGTCTGTCCCGCCGCCTGCAGCGCGCGCTCCAGATCGGTGCAGGAATTGCGCACGGCGACGGGATCTTTCTCCTTCAATGCCTTCTTCGCCGCCTTGACCAGCTCCTGCATGCGTATCTTATCTTCGCGGCCCAGCTTCTTCATCGCCGTTTCCGCCTGATAAATCAGGTTGTCCACGCGATTCTGCATCTCCGCTTCTTCCTTCTTCTTCGCATCCTCCGCTGCGTACATCTCCGCATCATGAATGGCGCGATTGATTTCCTCGCGGCTCATGTTGGAGGAAGATGTGATGGTGATGTTCTGCTGCCGTCCCGTGCCCAGATCGCGCGCGGATACGTTTACAATGCCGTTCGTATCGATGGCGAACGTCACTTCGATCTGCGGAACGCCGCGCATCGCCCGTCGG
>CAKUKP010000126.1 GCA_934663625.1 uncultured Clostridia bacterium | reverse complement strand
ATAGATGTGCGTAAAATCCACCGCCGCGTCGATTTTTCGCAATAGATGTCCCTTTGGCACCAGCATATCCGTGCACAACATTTCGATTGCCTGCCGCTGTTCCGTTTCTTTTTTCAGCATTTTCATCACCAGTTCTATTATAGCAAAAAAGACTACATAACGCGACCTTTTTTGACAACCTGAGCGATCCGAAGGAATGATTTATTCCTTCAGATCGCAGAGGGGGGAAGATGATCGCTTAATCGATCGAGACGGCGGTTGCGTCCGCCGCGCCATCGAAAATCACCCGAAGATCATCGGTCACTTCAACGGAGGTGTGCGTAACCGGCACGATGATTTTGCCGTTTTCATCCATCAGCCCGCAGCGCCAGCTGGTACCGGATGCGGATGATGTTTTGCCGCGCTCGAAATGGATACTGGAGGCGTTTGTATCATCGGTATCCCGTGTTTCTACGAGGAATGCGCCGCGGCCATCCTTCCAGATCAGCGGCGTGATGCGCGTATAGGACTCCGATACGGGTTCGCCGGTGAGCGTGATCAGCTTCGCGCCCGCGCCATCGCGCAGCGCCAGCCTTTCCGGATAACCGTCCGCCATGCAGCGATACCATCCATCGACCGAAGTACCTTCGGGAACATCGAACAGCTTATCGCCGGCCATCAGCGACATGATTTTTTGCCGGGTGCCATCCCTGATTTCAAACGCGGATGGATTGAGGTATGCGGCGGACGAATGCGCGCTGTCCGCGGGATATTGCGCGATGACGTCCAGCGTCTGGCTGTCCAGTATCGTGATCGCGCCGTCCCTGTCGGTACAGAAGAAGGGGATGGGCACGGTCGTGGGGTAATCGGCGGAGCGATACTTTACGATGCTCTGATACTCCGGCTGTACGACGAACGCGCCGCTCGCGTCCACGATGCCCGCGCCGCCGGTTCCACGGCGCACGGCTGCGTAGGGGCTGTTGTCAAATTCCGCGGAATCCATGTAATTCGGCGGCAGTATGGTCGCCTTTGTACCGTTTGCCAGACAGGCGTATTCCACGTCCGTCAGCGCGCACCAGAATATGCCGTCCGCGCCGTCCGCATAGCCATTGATCGGAATGCGTATCTGATCGCCGATGCACAGCGTGCTGTTTTGCAGATAATCCGCGTCCGCGTCGAATTGCGTGATTCGCGCGATGTTGGTGCGCGCGTCCGTGTTCATCATGGGATAGACCTCGATCCGGCAGCCGTCGAACTGTACGCTGAAGTTTTTGGGCGCGGGAAGGATTGCCAAATCGGCGGATCCCACCAGCGGAATGGAGGAGCTGCGCTCATCCGTTTTGCCGGTCAATGCGATGGTCAATTGATCATCCTTTGCTTCAATCGTATAGCCTTCGATGCACCATTCCAGATCCCAGCTGCCGCTGAGCCCATTTTCCGCGAGAAACGTGACATACCATGCGTTTCCGATGTGGCGGGTACTCATGTTCAGTATGGGGCGTTCCCGCGTATTGGTGGACAGCACCAGCGGTATGCGCGCCTGTGCGCTGGCGCTGCCCGTTGTGCGGATTTCCTGCAAAAAGCGGTTGTAGGCGTCGCCGTGCAGGTATTCCGCGATCAGCGCGGGCGCTTCGGAAACGGGCTGAGGTTCCGGCGGAGAAAAGCCGAAGGTGTCGATCAGTTCCGCTTCCTCCAGAAAGCTGTCGGCAATGCGCACGATCACGGTATTGTCGCGCGCGACGGCGGCGATATCCGCCTGCCATTGGGTATCGTCCGGCACGCAGATGGGGCAGGGGAATTTATCAAATTCCTGTGCGCCTTCCATGGATATGGGAACCATGCCGTCCGCGCCGCCGCAATTCGCGCTCACGTGATAGTACAGATCATCCCTGCGCGTGTAATGGTATTCCTCCGCCTGCGCGGCGCACGAGATGGTCAGCAAAATTACCAGTAACCAGATCAGCTTGCGCATGTCTGTAGCTCCCTTCTTAATTTGATATGCGATGATTTAATACGCGATGGAAACCGGATCGCCCCCACCGCCGAAGCTTACGGTAAGATCATCGGTCACCTCTACGGAGGTATATTCGATCGGCACGATGATTTCGCCGTTTTCGTCCATCAGGCCGTACAGCCATTCATTTTGGCTGTCAGCTGTGGTCGGCGCATCGCCATCAAGATGGCGATTATCGCTTTGATCATTGGAAGTTCCTCGTTTTGCCACCAGAAATGCGCCGCGATCGTCCTTCCAGATCAGCGGCGTGATATTCGGATAGGATTCCGATACGGTTTCGCCGGTGAGCGTAACAAGGCTTGCCTCATATTCATTTTTCTGCACCAGCCGCGAGGGGTAACCGTCCGCCATGTAGCGATACCAGCCATCTATGAGACGTTCGCCATCATCTGCGTAGGGTATATCCATCAGCGTATCTCCACTGGTCAGTGAGATAATGCGTATTCCATGGTCATCATAGCATTCGAATGCGGAAGGATTCATGTATTCGGCGCGTATTTTCCCATGAATTGGGCTGAACTGTACGATGCTGCTCAACGAAGCGCCGTCCAGAACCGTCAATGCACCATCGTAATCGGTGCAGAAGAAGGGCGTGGGAACGGTGGTTTGAAAGCTGGCTGCATCGGGTTTTTGAATGTAATCGTATACCGGCTGTACGACGAACGTGCCGCTTTGATCCACGATGCCCGTGCCGCCGGCGCCCTTCCGAACCGCGGCATAGGGGCTGTTTTCAAAGCTTGCGGATTCCATGTAATCCGGCGGCAATACGGCCGCCTTTGCGCCGTTTTTCAGGCAGGCGTATTCCGCATCCGTCAGGATGCAGCAGAAAATGCCGTCCGCGCCGCTCATGTAGCCGTTTACGGGGACGCGCACCTGATCGCCGATGCACAGCGTGCTGTTTTCCATGTAATCCGGATCGGCGTCGAACTGCGTAATCACCGCGACGTTGGCGCATACATCCGCGCCCGCATCGGCAAATACCTCCACCTTGCAGCCGTCGTACAGCCTGCTGAACGCGGCGGAATCGGAAAACGGCGAAACGGACAGCGAACGGGTGCTCTCCGGCGTCTGCTGTTCAAAGGTCAGCAGAATTTCATCATCGCGCATTTCAAGCTTCAGACCGTTGATCCGCCAGTACATATCCCATGTATCGCCGACCTGATCCTTCGGGCGGATGGCGTAATACCAGGCGTTTCCGATATGCCGGCGATTCATAATCATCAGCGCGTCCTGACCGTCCGCGTCGATCGGCAGTATATCCGGCATGCGCACGATGGCGTCTACGCTTCCGGATTCGATTTCCTGCAAGGCGCGATTGTAGTCGTCGCCGTGCAGATACTCAGAAAGGAATGATGCAGCTTCTGAAGCCGGCGCGGTTTCCGGAAAGGAAAAGCCGAATACGCCCGTCAGCTCCGGCTTTGCAAGATCGTCGTCCGCGATCCGCAGAATGATCGTATTGCCGCGCGCGACGGCGGCGATGTCCGCCTGCCATTTATTATCATCCGGCACGCATACGGGGCAGGGAAATTTGCCGGAGTTTTTTGCATCTTCCGCGGAAAGGGTCGTCATGTCCGTCAGATCGCCGCAGTTTGCGTTTACATGATAGTACAGATCGTCCGTCTGCGTGCAATAGTATTCCTCCGCCTGCGCGGCGCACGCAATCATCATCAGAAGTGCCAGTAACCAGATCAGCTTGCGCATGTTTGCAGTTCCCCCCTTTTTATTGCCTCTATCTATAAGACGCAAAAAATGGAAGATTTGTGGCTTTGTTCGCGAAAAAAAGAAAAAAAGAAAAAAAGCAGTAGATTACTCTACCGCTTCAGCTTGTCAAAAAAGGTCGCGCAATGCGACCTTTTTTGATATAATAGAATTGGTGATGGAAATGCTGAGGAAAGAAAGAGAACAGCGTCAGGCAATCGAAATGGTATGCACGGATATGCTGGTGCCAAAGGGACATCTATTGCGAAAAATCGACGCGGCGGTGGATTTTAGGCACATATATGAACTAGTGGAGGATCTGTACAGTGAGGACAACGGACGGCCGAGCTGCGATCCGGTGGTATTGTTTAAGCTGGTGCTGATCCAGCATCTGTTCGGGATTCGCTCGCTGCGGCAGACGATGCGGGATGCGGAAGTAAACGTGGCGTATCGCTGGTTTCTAGGGTATACAATGTCGCAGCAGCTGCCGCACTTTGCGACGATCAGCTATGCGTTCTGCCATCGTTTTACCGCGGAGGTCATCGAAGGCGTATTCCGTTGGATACTGGAAGAGGTCGCAGGGGCGGGGTATCTGTCGGCGGA
>CAKUKP010000125.1 GCA_934663625.1 uncultured Clostridia bacterium | reverse complement strand
GTTCTACACAAGACGTGCGAAAACGTTGTGGGGAGATCAATCTGCGAAGGACAGCGCCAATATTCTGCATCAGTATTGCATGAAGCATCTTGTACATACCGAAATGAGAAAACCTGTGCGTGATAATCTTTACAGGATATTTTACTACGATTGCCCGCCTATGGAGCGAAACGTATATCATCCGCTACTGAAGAAAGACATCAGCATGAAAAAGCAGCCGCTGTATACATGGATGACTGATTTTCAGAACGAATTGCGCAGCAAGCGCAAGGTTGCATTGCGCCTCGGCAGGCTATCCGATAATGATATCGGCTATTGCCTGACCATGAAAGCGAGTAAAAAGCTGGCAAATGGATCTCTGACTGTAGATCAGCTTTCCGAAGATGATTTCTTCCTGAACGTTCGTCAGAAGGGCGTCGATATGCGCATCGGAATCGATATTGCATCAATGGCTTATAAGAAGCAGGTCACAAAGATGATATTGATCGCAGGTGACAGCGATTTTGTCCCAGCCGCGAAACTTGCTCGCCGTGAAGGCATTGATTTTTTGCTGAATCCCATGTTTAGCAATATCTCTGATGATTTGAATGAGCACATCGACGGGATATGTAACATCAAGTATTCGCTCAGCAATGATCAAAGAAATGATCATTGACAAATTTCTTCCGCGTAAGCTATAATTGGAAGTACCAAAGGATTTGAACAACGGAACGGGCAGCCGTGGCTCGCGGGCGCAAGCCCGTGTAGGCGATGTGGGAGTGCCGCCCCACCAAATCCTTTCTTTGCGCAAAAAGCGAACCGGAAGTCCGACTTCCGGTTCGCTTTTTGCATACCCAATCAAACAAAAGGAGGTTTCACCATGTCCACAAAACGCACCGCAGAAGCCGCATGGATTGAAGCGGAATCCCGCTGGAAGGTCAACGTGCAGAAGAACGGCCGCCGCCGATCCTTCTATTCGTCGATCAAAGGCCGAAAAGGCAAGCATGAAGCCGAAGCCAAAGCGGATACCTGGCTGGAATCCGGCACGGAGGATATGCGCTTTCCGGAAGCATGGGCGCAATATCTGGATCACTGCCGTTCGGTAAGCGAATCCGCGTATCAAAAGGCGGAACAGTACGGCCGATTGTACATCGCGCCGAACATCGGCGCGCGCAAGCTCTCCGCCGTCACCCCGCTGCTGTGGCAATCCTGCATCGATGCGGGCGTAAAAAAGAAGCTGTCGCGGCGCTCCTGCGTCAATATCCGCGCCGCCATCACGGCGTTTGTGCGCTACGCCCTGCGCGCGCGCTGGTCGATCCAGCGTCTGGAGGACGGCGATCTGCGCATCCCCGCATCCGCACCCGCGAAGCCTGAAAAGCGCGTCATTCAGCCGGATTTCATCCGCCTTCTGTTTGCCGATCCCACCATCCGCCGCTATGGCCGCGCTGCCCTGTCGCCCTATAGCTATATGTGGCAGCTGATCATCGCCACCGGTCTGCGCCGCGGCGAGGCCGCCGGGCTGCAATGGTCGGATATCGCGGATAACACGCTCACGATCAATCGCTCCATCAATTACCTGAACGAAATCACGGATTGCAAGAACGCCAACGCCCGCCGCACGATCGCAATCAGCCATATCATGTCCGATATCTTAAACCGCCAGCGCGAATACCTGAAATCGCAGGGCATCATTTCGCCGTGGATCTTCCCAACCGCCGATGGCGATCAGCCCGACCCCAATCAGGTCTACGATCACTGGCGCACATGGTGTGCCCAGCACGATGTACATGCGTCGATCCATGAACTGCGCCATACGTTCATATCGATCAATAAAACGGATATGCCGCTGGAGCTGATGAAAGCCACCGTCGGCCACTCCGAAAGCATGAACACCTACGGCGTCTACGGCCACGAAATTAAAGGCGAACGCGAACGCGCCGCCCAGATTATCGATGGTATCTTCAACGGTATCCTGAATCAAAATGTAGAAAGTGTGGTCAAAAGTGTGGTCAAGACAAAATAAAAACCCTCGAAAACACCGTGTTTTCAAGGGTTTTTGGTGGTGGAGCCGAGGAGAGTCGAACTCCTGTCCGAAGATCAGACGACCAGAGCATCTCCGAGCGCAGTTTGTGTTTTAACATTCCCTCCGCGCAGCTCCCGCAAACAGGATCTGCACATCAGTAGCTTCATAAAATCCCACCGTCCGCAAAGCTTAGAACGGCTGGTTCCCTGCCTTTATGACGCCGATGACCTACGCCGCAGGAGGCTTAGGGTCGACGTTCGCGCATTAAGCAGCTGCGAATTCTACGTTATCGTAGTTGTCAGTTCATTTAAGTTCCCGTTGATGAGGCAGTTCAGGGCTGCCGCTCGCTTCTCTACCCCTCCGTATCCCCGTCGAAACCAGATACGGCCCCACGATATCGATCCCGAAAAACGATCAGTATCGTTCCTTCATGGATCGTTCGATATCGCGTTTGGCATCGCGCTTGGCAATGTCATCGCGCTTATCGTACAGTTTTTTGCCCTTGCACAGGGCAAGCTCCAGCTTCATGCGCCCTTCCTTCAGGTACACCTGAAGCGGAATCAGCGCCAGCCCCTGTTCCATCACCTGCTGGCGGCACTTGCGAATTTCCGCCTTGTGCATCAACAGGCGCTTCGGGCGCAGCGGATCCGTATTGAAGTAGCTGCCCTTTTCATAGGGACTGATGTGCATTCCATAGACCAGCATTTCGCCGTTGACCACCTGCGCATAGCAATCCTTCAGATTGCATTTGCCCAGCCGCATGGATTTGACCTCGGTGCCCTTCAATTCGATGCCCGCTTCCCATGTGTCCAGAACGAAGTAATCATGCCTTGCGCGCCTGTTCTGGGCAATGATCTTGATTTCCTTCTTGCCGCCCGGCATGTTTTCGCTCCTTTCGCATGAATGTACCATGGATTATACCACGCCGCGCCGATTTTGTAAAGCGCAGCGCGGTATAAAATCGCGATGGATTATTCGTGCTCCGAAATCCAGCCTTCTACCTTCGCCTTGGGCAGGCGGATGAGGGTTTCCTGCGGATAGGCGGATTCTTCGCCGCCGTTTCCGTACACGAAATAGTTGCCCGCCTGCGTGCGGTACAGGATTTCCTCATAGCCCGCGGGATCGCCGAAGAAGCCGTGCGTATACTTGCGGATCACCTCGGACGCTTCCGTATCATACAGGGTTCTGCCATACAATTTCTTCATGGTGTGCCTCCTTCGTACTTACGTATTATTCCCCATTGCGACCAATTATAACTTTTCGATCAACGCTTCCATGCGATCGATCTTTTGGGCATACAATTCCAGCGCGCCGCGCCAGAACGCGGTATCCGCCACATCAACGCCCGCGGACGCCGCCACTTCGCGGATCGTGCCGGAGCCGCTGGCGGTCAGCAGCGCATCATACATCGGCCAGAACGCCTCGCCCTGCTTTTCATACAGGGCGTACAGGCCCGCGGAGAACAGCTGGCCGAATGCGTAGGGATAACTGTAGAAGTGATATTCCGTATCGTAATAATGCGGCTTGCACGCCCACATATACGGATGCAGATAATCTTCATCCAGACCATCGCCGTAGGTTTCCAGCTGCGCGCGGCGCATGATATCGCAAAGCTCCTCTGCAGACAGCGCAGCTTCCTGGCAGCGATCCACCACTTCCGATTCAAACAGGAAGCGGCTCATGATATCCACGATGACCTGCGCCGCGCCGCCGATCTGTTCATCCAGAATGGCGATGGCGGTAGAAGCATCGGCAGTTGCCAAAATCTGCTCCGCCAGCAGGTATTCGTTGAACGTGGACGCGGTTTCCGCCAGCGGCATCGGCAGATCGCACAGCAGCGGCGATACCTCCGCCAGACGGGAATCCTGATAGGCGTGGCCGAGTTCGTGCGCCAGCGTGGATACGGAGCCGAACGCGCCATCGAAATTGGTCAGCACGTAGGCGCGCTTGATCGCGTGCACGCCGCCGCAGAACGCGCCGCCCTCCTTGCCCTCGCGCGGGTAGGCGTCGATCAGGCGTTCATCGAACGCGCGCGCCATCACGTTGGCAATCGGCGGATAGCACGCGGAGAAAATGCGCACCAGCAGATCGCGCGCTTCTTCGAGCGTATAGGTTTTGGTATCGTTTCCGATGGGCGCGAACAGATCCTGGAATTTCAGCCCGCCTTCGTTGCCCAGCGCGCGGTTCTTCAGACGGAAATAGCGGCGGAACATCGGCATGGATTCACGCATGGCGCGCATCAGCGCATCCAGCGTTTCGCGATCCATGCGCGATTCGGTCAGCGACCAATCCAGCACGGAATCATAATGCTTTAACTGCACAACGGTATTGGCTTCGGCTTTGATGCCGTTCAGGCACGCCGCCAT
>CAKUKP010000124.1 GCA_934663625.1 uncultured Clostridia bacterium | reverse complement strand
ATGGAATCCGTGTATACGCTTTTGAACGTCGATCGCGGCGTGCCGGAGGTCTGGGGCAGCAAATACGATGTGCGCGAACTGCTCCGCGCGTGCTATTACGCGCTGGATAAGAAGCCGCTGACGGATGCCAAGCTTTCGCTGATCGAAAAGGAAGCGATGAAGATTGCGCTGAAGAAAGTGCGTGGAACGGATATCGAGATTCTGCTGAAGGAAAGCGGATTGATCGAATAATCGAATACAAAGAAACGATGCGGCAGACTGCCTGATCAGTCTGCCGCAATTAATGTATTCAGATGCAGAAGCTTTCGCCCTGACGGAGCAGCTTCAATTCGCAGTTCGGCGCTTTTTCGCCGATGGAATCGATGATCTGCTGCGGATCGCCGTGGTGCAGCGGGAACGTCCAGAAATGGCAGGGCACCACCATTTTGCAGCCCAGCTTGCCCGCGTATTCCGCGGCCTGCACGCCGTCCAGATTGCCGAACGCGCCGTTGATGGGCAGAATGGCGACTTCGGGGTGAATCTGCATCGGTACGGTCAGTCGATCCCAGGTGGGTGCGGTATCGCCCGCGTAGTATACGCGCGTGAAGCCGAAATCCAGCATGAAGCCCAGCGCTTCGGGCGCGAGTTCGCCGTGGTCGCAGTCCATGGGCGTCAGCTTGCATTCGCCGATGTCCACGCATTCACCCTTTTTCAGCATGTGCACGCGGTTCATATCGTAGCCCAGCTTTTTCATTTCATCATAAACCACGCAGTTGGTGTACAGCTGCGTCTTGCCGTTTTTCATCATATCGCCGATGGCGTCGGTATCGAAATGATCGCCGTGCTCGTGCGAAATCAGCAGCACATCAAATACGATATCGTCCGCGGCGCAGGGCGGGGGCGTCATGCGCTTGAAGCCGATGTTGTTCAGCGTGCGCATTACGTGATCGGAAAAATAGGGGTCGATGGCGATGGCGCGGCCGGAGGCGGTTTTCAGCAAAAAGCCCGCCTGCCCCAGCCAGAACAGCTGAACGTGACCCGCTTCTACCTGCGTCGATTGATATTCCTGTACGAAATTCATAACAAAAATCCCCTTTCAATAGGTAATATGCTTGCATGATCGAAAGAAAACAGGTATAATTATTACATCATGTACGCGAATATAGTAGCATACAAAACCGGATTCGTAAAGTATTTTTTTACACTTACCAAAGATGGGTTTCGGGAGGAAACGTGGAAAAACGAACGACGATCTATGATATCGCCCGCGAACTGGGCATATCCACCGCCACGGTAAACCGCGCGCTGAACGGAAAGCCCCGCGTGAAGGAGGAAACGCGCGCACAGGTGCTGGAAACGGCGGAAAAGCTGGGCTTTAAACCGAATCTGCTGGCGCGATCGCTGGCGCGGCGCAGGCTGCGCATTGCGGTCGTGGCGTTTACCAGCTTTCCGGAATTTCATTCGCGCTTCATCGAAGGCACGCGCGAAGCGGGGCGCGAGCTGCGCGATTTCAACGTAGAGGTGGATTATTTCAGCTACAACGACGGCGCTTCCGACACGCCCGAAGCGGAGCGTTTTTTGAACGATACGCTGGAACACATCGTATCCTCCGGCTACGATGGCGCGCTGGTACTGGCGCGCCAGCATGAAGTGCTGCGCCGTTTTGCCGAACGCGGCGTGTATCTGGCGGCGGCCGTAAACGATGTGGAACCCGATCTGCGCCGGTTTTACGTCAGTTACAACGGCCTGATCGCCGGTCGAATCGCGGCGGAACTGATCTATCGCCTGATGCCGGATCGCACGAAGCCCATCGCAGTGGCTTCGGCGTGGGCGGGCATCGGCATTCATAAGCTGATCGATCAGGGCTTCCACGAGCAGCTGGAGATCATGCCGCTGAATCTGTTCCGCATCTGCTACAACATCGATAACGCGGATGTGGCGTATGCGTCCACCTGCCAATTGCTGGACGATTGCCCCGACCTGGGCGCGATTTACGTCAATTCCTTCAATTCTTCCGGCGTGCTGCGCGCCGTGCGGGAACGCGGTCTGGCGGGCAAGATTCTGATGATCACATCCGATATCAGTGATGAGCTGCGCGCCTGCATCCAGAGCGGCATCGTGACCGCTACGATTTTCCAGAATCAGTATGAACAGGGCAAGCGCGGGCTGCACATGCTCTATCAGGCGCTGGCGAACAATGAACCCGTGCACGGTAACATCATGATCGATCCCCAGATCGTCATGCGCAGCAATCTGGATCTGTTTATCTAAGCAATTGCCGATTCATTTCGGGATGTTCTACGAATCTGAATGAAGCAGATTTGACGGCGCTATTGTTTCGGCAACTCTTGCCTTCCTCTGATGAGGAAGGTGTCAGCGGCATTTGCCGCTGACGGAAGGAGAGATAACGCACATATCGAATTCATGCAGGTTCTGCGGCAGGAGTTTCTCTCCCTCAGTCGGCTTGCGCCGACAGCTCCCCCATCAGGTGGAGTCAAGAATGAAGTTCAGTGTTGTTTCAACAATAATTAAATAACGGAAGCCGTCGGATGCGCACCGGCGGCTTTCGTTATGCTGTGTACGACTGTCGCTGAATTGCGGACAGGAAGCGTGCTGCGCGCTGCGCCGTCCGCCGTGGCACGGATTCTGTCCGCCAAATCTTATTGTATAATTGCGGCGGGTATGCGGTATAAACCGCGCCGATGGTACAAATATTCTGAAAAATGGTATAATATTTTACGACGCTGGCAAAAAAACGAATGATCGAAAAATTTTTGATGCAAAACCAAAATACGGAACGCGCCAAAGTGTCCGTGAAATGCGGATTTTTGTAATCGGGCTGCGGAATATTGACTCTAAAAGCGTCAACAGAAGATTTACAATGAAAAAATATGAATCGCTTGACATGAACGGCTTGCAGTTTTATAATACAAATAATATATATATTAGCGACGGGCGCGGTTTTTAGTGCGGCTCGCTGCCGATTCGGAGGAAAGCGGAAATGAATTCAAAGTTTCTCATGTACATTATCAAGCGGTTCGGCATGGCGGTGCTGACCATCTTCTTGGTAATTGCAATCACCTTCTTTGTAATGCATGCCATTCCGGCGAGCCCCTTCAGCTCTGAAAAGGCGAAGTCCGATAAAACCATTGCGGCGCTGGAAGCCAAATACGGCTTTGATAAGCCGGTGGGCGTTCAGTTTGTGAACTATTTGAAGAACATCGCGCACGGCGATTTCGGTCTGTCCACCAAATGGATCGGCAGCACCGTATCCGAACTGATCGCGGGCGGCTTTTCCTATTCCGCCAAGCTGGGTCTGTTCGCGGCTTCGATGGCGATCATATTCGGCGTAATTCTGGGCGCGCTCGCGGCGCTGCAGCGCGGAAAATGGCTGGATAAGGTCATTCAGGTGACCACAACCGCACTGGTGAGCATGCCGTCCTTCGTAATCGCCACGCTCCTTCTGATCATCTTCTGCCTGAAGCTGGAATGGGCGCCCACGATGGCGACCGAATCCGGCGGCATGGTGCTTCCCGCGGTTTCGCTTTCGCTGTATCCCATGGCGTACATCACGCGCCTGGAGCGATCCTCCATGCTGGATGTCCTCGGTCAGGATTACATCCGCACGGCGCGCGCGAAGGGGCTGAAGAATCAGCGCGTGATCTTCAAGCATGCGCTGAAGAACGCGCTGGGGCCGGTGATCACCTATGCGGGCCCGATGATGGCGTATATCCTCACCGGTTCGATGGTGGTTGAAAATATCTTCTCCGTTCCGGGTCTGGGCAGGCTGTTCGTCAACAGCATGCTGCGCACCGATTATATGATGATCATGGGCGTAACGATCTTCCTGGCGGTGATGATGGTGCTGATGAACTTCCTTGCGGATGTTCTGTACAAGGTAATGGATCCCCGGATCAATCTGGGCTGATGAGGTGATGGACATGGAAAACAAAAACGCTCCGAAGAAACAGTTCTTCTCCCTGCAGATTGATCCGAATCTGTTCGCGCCCGCAACCGATGCGGAAAAGGCGCAGCAGCAGACCCAGCGCCAGTCCGTTTCCTTCCTGAAGGACGCGCTGCGCCGCCTGCGCAAAAATAAAATCGCGATGATTTCGCTGGTCGTACTGATCGTGATTACGCTGATCGCGATCGTCGTGCCGTTCTTCTATCCCTACTCCTACACCCAGCAGGATGTAACCGCCAAGCATCTGGCGCCGTTTGAATATTCCAAGAAGGAAATGGCGCGGATCAACAAGGGCGAAAGCGTGTTCCCGCACATCATGGGTACGGATAATCTGGGGCGCGATTACTGCATCCGCGTGGTATACGGAACCCGCATATCGCTGCTGGTCGGCTTCGTATCGGCGCTGATCGTCGTGGTAATCGGCATCATCTACGGTTCCGTTTCCGGCTACTTCGGTGGCAAGGTGGATATGATCATGATGCGCATCGTGGATATCATCTATTCGCTGCCGGATGTACTGATCGTAATTC
>CAKUKP010000123.1 GCA_934663625.1 uncultured Clostridia bacterium | reverse complement strand
TATTCCGTGGGTACTGCATCAACAGGCGCATAAAAAAGTATCCAGACATTGCATCAATATCTGGATACTGCAGCCGTGGGGGAAAGCATGCACCATCTGCCAGCGGTTATATCTGCCGCATGCGGCGCGAATTGATGGTTTGATTGTTCGTGGCGCTCCGGAAGCGCATGATTACGTTTTCGGCAAGCCCGATCGCCGCCATGTTCGTCAGCATGTTGGAACCGCCGTAGCTCATAAACGGCAGGGGAATGCCGGTAACCGGCGTAAGCCCGATGACCATGCAGATGTTTTCCACGATGTGGAACAGGAACATTGCGAATACGCCCACCAGAATGTAGGAGCCGAACGGATCATCGATCGTGATGATGTGGTATACCAGCCTGCCCAGCAGCGCCATGTACGTAAGCACCAGCGCGCAGCAGCCCACAAGACCGAACGATTCGCCTACGATGGAGAAGATGAAATCCGTATGGTCATCCGAAATATAGCCCAGCGAAGCGAAGCTGCCGGGGGATACGATGCCCTTGCCCAGCAGGCCGCCGCTGCCCAGCGCGATCTGACCGTTGATTACCTGCCGCGCCTCATCGGGGTAGGATTCGGGATCCAGCCAGATCAGAATGCGCATCAGGCGGAAGCTGTCGGCGGATGAATTGTTCAAAAAATACCATACGGGAATGACCAGCACCACGCATACCGCCAGTACGCCCCCGATCAGCCGCCAGTTGGTGCCGGATACGAGCACCATGACGCAGAAAACAGCCAGATACACCAGCGCCGTGCCGACGTCCGGCTGCGCTACGATCAAAATCATCGGCAGCGCCAGATACAGAACCAGCGGGACGATTTCGCGCAGCGTCATAACGGGTCGGGTGCGCACGGCGAACGCCTTCGCAAAGGCGATGATCATGATCGCCTTGCCCAGCTCCGATGGCTGGAACGTTCGGTTGCTGCCCCAGCGGAAGAACGCGGACATGCCGCCGCGCCCCTTTTCCATCAAAAGAACCACCGCCAGAACGAACAGATTGAGGGCGTACATCGCATTTGCGTAATTGCCGTAAATCTGATAGTCGAACAGCATGATGAAGAACATCGCAACGATGCCGGCGATCATCCAGATCAGCTGCAATCGCGCGTAGGTCAGCGGCTGGGTTTGCAGCATTTCAAGCACTGTCGCGGGCTTTTCCGTAACTTCGGTACTGGTCGCCGAGAAGATGACCACCACGCTGAACAGCGATATGGCGACCGCCATCAGAAACAGCGGCCAATCGAAGTAACGCATCAGCTCGCGCTTGAAAAAGTTTTCCCGAATGCGCTTTATAAATGCTTTTATCCTTCGCATCGTATCTCCTTGGATCGGCGCGTTTGCGCCGGTCAGTAATTGATCGAAAATTCGCCTTCCATGGCGCTGGTTTCGCTCTGCGCCAGCTTATCGAGGTAATATTCGATTACCTTGATGGCGGCGGGGGAGGAACGTGCGCCGGCGTAACCATTCTGGATGTATACCACCACGACCACCTTCGGATCATCCGCGGGCGCGTAAGAAACCAGCCATGCGTTGTTTTCCACGTCCAGCTCGGTTCTCTGCGAAGTACCGGTCTTGGCGGCGATATCGTACTTTGCATCGACGAAGTAATCCGCCGCAGTACCGCCGTCCTCCATAGAGGTAACGTCCTTCATGCCCTGGTGAATCAGATCGTAATAAATTTGCTCGGTTTCGATCTGATTGGCGACGACCGGCTCCTTTTGCAGTACGATGGATCCATCCGCGCCGATGATCTTATCCACGATCTGCGCATCATACACCGTGCCGCCGTTTACGATGGCGGATACGTAGCGCGCGACCGCGATGGGGGTCAGCTGCGTGATGGACTGGCCGATTCCCGCCATGATCGTTTCGTTCGGCGTCCAGAAAATATCCTGCAGATACGTAACGATCGTATTGCCCAGATAATGCGATTGAATGTAGTTTACGGGCAGACCCAGATCGAATTGCAGCACTTCACGAATCGGCCTGTTCCATTCGCTCTTGGTCTCATAGGATATCGCGATGTTCAAAAGCGAATAGACCACCTGATCGATCAGCTCATCACTGAATTCGGTGTTGCGCTCCACCTCGATCTTGGCGATCAGATCGCGAATCGCCTTCGCCGCCAGCATCGGTTTGGAGGTATACTGATCGTTGATATCGCGCGCAGGATCATATAACATGTTCTGGTTGCCCACGAAGCTGGTGGCCTCGCCGGGCAGTTCAATGTTGGTCTTGGAGGTAAGCCCCAGCGCCGCCGCCCATTTGTACAGCTTCGTTATGCCCAGGCGGTTGCTGACCTCATAGAAGAAATAGTTGCAGGAATTCTTGATGCCCTCTACGATCGTCTGGTTCTGATGGTTTTCGGGGTGCGAAGTCCAGCATTTTGCAGGGTTTACCGAGTTGGTCTGGGTGTATGCGCCCCTATCGTTGATTCGGGTATCGGGCGTGATCGCGCCCTCGGAAAGACCGGCGAGCGCCGTACACAATTTGAAGATTGAACCCGGCGCATCCTTGGTGGAAATCGCGCGGTTGTACAGCGGATCATTGCTGTCCAGCAGCTTGTTCCATTTTGCGGTATCCACCTGACCGCCGTTAAACATCGAAAGATCGTAATCGGGATAGCTCACCATGCCCAGCACGCGGCCGGTGTAGGGATCCATCACGACCATTGCGCCGGATTCCGCCAGCGATATTTCGCGTCCGGCTTCGGCGTACTGCGCCAGCACATCCGCGTTTCGATCCTGCCAGCTGCTGCGCGCAATTTGGGTCTCCTGCGCATCACGGATCTGGTTGATGGTGGAAACCAGCGCGTCCGTCATTACCTTTTCCAGTTCGATATCGATGGTCAGCACGACGGAATTTCCGTCCGTGGGCGCGGTATAATCCAGTTCGCGCACCACCTTGCCGCGCGTGTTGCGTTCTACATCGCGGCTGCCCTGACGATAGGAAATATAGGGCGAAAGCTGATCCTCCAGCGAATATTCGATGCCCGCCGCGCCGACGTATGCGTCGGTGGGGTAGCCCTTGCTGCGGTAGGTTTCCAGCTGCGATTGGGAAATCTTGCTGGTGTAGCCGATGATGTGGCTCGCGGCGCTGCCTTCGGGGTATACGCGCGTGGAGCTTTCTTCGATGTTGATGCCGTCCAGCTCCATCGATCGGGCTTCAATTTCGGATACGGTTTCAAAGCCCACGTTGTAGGCGATGGTGACCGGCGTGGAGTTAAACGCGTTCATACGCGATTCCTGCCACAGCGCCAGCACCTTGGAAATCATATCGTCGTCCAGATCGGCGGGAATGCAGTATTTTTCACACAGCGTTTTGAAAAGATCCGCTTCATCCACGCTGCTCATATAGAAGTTCGCGCGCCACTGCTTTTCGCGCGATGCTTCCACGCTGTCTACACCGGAACCCGTGTCAAAGCGCCAGGTGCCATCGTCGTTCTTTTTCATCCAGAAATCGTTTACGGTGGATTTGCCGTTCGATTCAATCAGCCGGATGGTTTCGATCAGCACCTGCGTATAGGCGGATCGGTCTTCTTCGCTCGATTTCGTGGGATCGCGGTAGAAGGTTACGTTGTAGCTGGTTTCATCGTAAGCCAGCGGTACCATGTTGGTATCATAAATCGTGCCGCGCTTTCCGTACAGCGTGATCGATTTTTCGGATTTGGAACCCAGACGGGCCTGATATGTATCCGCGTCGGTGACGCACATGATGTACAGCCGAACAAAGATCGCGATAAAGATCAATAGCATGATGCCGCACAGCAGTATAATTCTGCTTCGGAACGGTTTTAAGGTTTTCAATAATTTTTCACCTCCCGATTTTTACGGATCGCCGCGGACGCGGCATACTTTCCGATGAAAATGCGCCGGAACAGGGGATGCAGCAGCGAATAGACCGCCGCCGTCAGCAGGGCGCGCAGCAGCAGCCAGCCCACATACTTCCATTCAAATACGGCGTTCGACATGTACTGAATCAGGAGCATGGCGATTTCATACAGCGCATCGAACGCAAATACCCAAACGAAGCGCATGACGATCTGATGCCGGCGTTCGCGGCGGGTCAGCTTGCGCGGAAAAATCTCCTGCTGATCCAGCAGAAAGCCGATCAGAAAGCCGATGGCGATGTAAGCGAAGGTTTTCATGCCCAGCGTGCCCGCCGATATATCGATCAGCATGCCGGAAATCAGGCCGTAGAGCATACCGCGCGCGCGTCCCAGCAATATGCCGATGCCGATTACCACCGGCAGCGAAAGCGGAATTGCGAAAATTCCGCCGTACAGATGCGGGATTACGGCAGTATCCAGAATCAGGGCGACCAATACCGATAAAATCGGCGCAATTCTTTTAAACAATGTACTGTTTCCTCCGGGCGGAGAACCTTAGTTCTCGCTCGCCCATTCGTCCTCGATCAGATCGGTTATCTTATTGCCGCCCAGATTTGCCGTGCCATCCGTGGGCAGCGGGGTGGGACGCAGATACGGTACGTCGCCC
>CAKUKP010000122.1 GCA_934663625.1 uncultured Clostridia bacterium | reverse complement strand
AATCTGACACTCTTTCCACTCTATCAAACCACTTGTTTCTTTATACCGCTTGTAGCCCCTTGTACACCGTTGCTTGTATGGGCAGATTGTACTTTTTGACATTTGGTGCAAAACTCGTTTTAGTGGTTCGTATAAACCTCCTCGGTATATCTCTGTAATCTAATTTTTGATAAGCATATGTCCAGTGTATCGCCGGCGCATCATCAATATCCCGATTCAGGCAGTCCTTCCATTCCGATTCCTTCAGCGTGCGGCTGGTGACAAAGATATAATACCTTCCGTTCCTTTCAAACAGATGCGCCTCCTGCTTTGACCATTCCTCCTTCTGCGCCCATCCGCCCAGAAAATCGCTTTTATCAAACATCAGGCGGAATTTGTCCGTAGAAAATGGTTTCTGCGTCACATAGTTGCGCACCCTGTCAAACAGCAAATCCATTTCAGAAAAGGTTTTGCCCAGCAGATCATCGTATTGCGCATAAAACGCCATATCCTTCTCCGCTTCATTGCCCGTTCCCCTGAGCAGCGCAGAAAAGCGCTGATAATCCTTTATCGATTCCAACAGGCCGCGCAATATCTGAATTGTCCCATCATCGCTCAATATGGCATTCTTTTCCGTATATTCTCTGTGCAGTACTTCGGATGCAGCCTCGTATTGCCACATCATTTCAGAATACCGTTCATCATTCCGCTTTGCCAGTTTTCCCGCAATCGAAACCACCGCCATGTCTTCCGCGTATTGCGATACCTTCTGTTCGATCTGATCTATGGGCAGACTCTTTTGGCTCGCACTTTCTTTTTTTGACTTCTTTGAATCATCTGGGATAATTTCTTCCATGTTCAGTCCATAGCCATAGGTGCAATTGGCAATCAATTGCAGATCGCGCCCCCGCGCGATATAGATATGCGCCCTGTCAAAATCCGCAAGCCGATTCAGCAATTCGTGAAGCTCCTCCGCAAACGGCTGCATTCGATTCAGGCTCTCGCGCACCGCCGCGATCATTTCCGTATCATTGGCGAACATTTCAGGAATAAAGGACAGGGTTTCACGGTCGCTCAACATCTGTTTGCGCAGACAGCCAAAAGACGGAACGTTGGTTTTATTCTGCTGATTATACAGATTGATCTTTTCATTCAAGCCCTGTATTTTTATATCGCTTTCCTTCGTATATCCGCCCAGACATTGATTGTATGCATCGATTCCGGACTGCGTCAGCACGCGATTAAGGAATTCCATGCTGAATACGTCGTCCAGACATACGCCGAATGCATCCTTCATATTTTTCTCGACTTCCGCGATGGTTTCCTGGGGAAGAATCGCACAGATTTTCTTCCATGTCCGGATATTATCCAAAAATCTGGGCAGGTTATCAATGATGATCCGATAGGCAATCTCGGTGGATTTTCCCTCGCCCGTGTACAGGTTTTCCCTGTTTTTATTGTAGCCGGTAAAGTATGTATAGAAGTTCTGAAAGATTTCCGCCGTCTGTTTTTCTTCATCGCCATTTGCATATGCGGCAATCGTTTTATTAAACTTATCTTTTGAGAAAAGCTCCTTATATCCATTCTCCTTTGCGCAAAGGCATTTGCTGATGCTTTTCATTGCTTCTGCCTGATATTTTGCAAAGTCATCCGTCTTTCCCGCCCAATAGGCTTCCGCAATCTGTTTGAGTTCTTCCTCCGAAAACGCAAAGTCCGTAAGCGTTTTTTCTATGTAAGCCTTATGCATACGATCCAGAATCTGTTTTGCTTTGGAATATGCATCGGCTCGCTTCTTATCGCTTTCCAGTATCTTCCCCAATTCAAGATTTTTCAGCGTTGCTCCCTGTGGAATCAGCGAAAAGCGCAGGGTTCGATTGACCGTATATCTATTGGTAAAATCAGCAATGTTCATCAGGTTTTCTCCTTTGTGTAATTCCAATCTGTATTATAATAAAATTATATCACGTTGATTTCAGATTCGCAATATTTGTATTTACTTTGTTTTATACATTACTGCACCTATATTCAAAACAGGCAGCCGCGCGATGCGGCTGCCTGCTCTCACCTTCAAATATTCATTTTACGCCGAACGATGCGCGCCCAGCTTTTCCGCTACGCAGGAGATGAATTCGCCGTTGGTGGGTTTATCCATCGCGTCGAACACCTTATAGCCGTACATGCGGTTTACGCTGTCCAGCCGCCCGCGGTTCCATGCCACTTCGATGGCGTGGCGCATGGCGCGCTCCACCTTGCTGGCGGAGGTATCGAACCTGCGCGCGATGCCGGGATACAATTCCTTCGTGATGCGGTTGATCACATCGCGATCCGCGATCACCATCTGCACCGCTTCGCGCAGGTATTGATAACCCTTGATGTGCGCGGGAATGCCCAGCGTAAGGAACAGATTGGTGATCCGTTCATCGGTATTTTCCGTATGCACTTCCGCCTTCGCCGCGGCGACCGGCTCCGCCGCATCGCCCGAACCGGCGATTTCCAGAATCCGGCTGTGCAGAAGCTCCAGATCAAACGGCTTCAGCATGTAATAGCTCGCGCCCAGCGCCATGGCGCGCGAAATGAAATCATCCCGCGAAAGTCCGGTCAGCACGATCACACGCGGGCGCATCTCCGCATCCATCGCGGCGATATCCTGAAGCGCCATGAATCCATCGCGGCGGGGCATGATCACATCCATCACCAGCACATCGGGGCACAGCCGCCGCACCGTTTCGGCTATTTCCGTTCCGTCCTGCGCCGCCGCCACAATTTCCACATCGCCGCACCGGCTTAAGTAATCCGTTATCAGACGCAGAATACTGCGATTATCATCCGCCAACATTACCCGTACTTTCTCCATGTTTCCCACTCCTTCATCCTTTTTAGAGTATATATGCGCATATATTGCCAAAAAGTACAAAATCACGGCAGTTTCTTCTGTTAATTCGTGAAAAGAAACTGCCGCGATCGTGAAATTATACGGAATATTTACAGGATGTATTCGTCCTTCAGCGCGGGACGATTCTTCATCTCCTCACGCTTGGCGGTGTGGATTTCGGATTCATAGCCCATCACGGCGTATGCCGCGATCTTGGATTCCTCAACGCCGGGCTGATTGAACGTATCGATGTTCAGAAGCGCGCCCGTGTACGCCGTGACCAGTTCAAAGAAGTAGATCAGCTGGCCGATGGCGTATGCGTCCACCTGCGGAAGCAGGATGGTCTGGCACATGCGCTGCGCCTTATAGAGCGCATATTCGGTGCCGCGGCGCTCGGCTTCGATCAGCTGGTTGTGCGTCTTGCCGCCGAGGAACGCAATGGTGGGAATATCTTCGCAGCCGTGCGGGATCACCGTGGTCGCGCGGAACTGACCCACCTTCAGGAAGGTGATCACCTTATCGAACGGGCCTTCGGTGTACAATTGCAGCTGAGAATGCTGATCGGTTACGCCCAGCGTTTTGATCGGGGTCTGACCCACGTTGCAGGGCTGGCCATCCAGCGTTACATTCTTGCCGAGGGATTCCGCCCACAGCTGCGCATACCAGTCCGCCATCAGCTTCAGGCTGTCGGCGTAGGGCATCATCACGGACATGTTCGCGCCCTTCTTCTGCATGGCGATGTACATCAGACCCGCATCCAACAGCGCGGGATTGCACATCACATCATCCGTCTTGCAGCGCATATCCATATCGCGCGCGCCTTCGATCATCGAACGGATATCGATGCCCGTTACCGCCGCCGCGATCAGGCCGACGGGGCTGAGCTCGGAAAAACGTCCGCCCACGCTATCCGGAATGTAGAAGGTTTCAAAGCCCTCGCGCTTCGCGATCTTGATCAGGAAGCCCTTGTTTTCGGATGTGGTGATCAGAATGTGCTGCTTCCAATCATCGCCCACCGCCGCCTTCAGCGCATCGGTAATGATCAGATACTGGCTCATGGTTTCCGCCGTGCCGCCGGATTTGGTGATCACGTTGAAGCACGTTTTCCGCAGATCGATCACATCCAGCAGCGCCGCCATGCGCTCCGGATCGATATTATCTTCGATGTACAGCCGCGGGCCGCCGCGCTTTTCCGCGGGCAGTTCATTGTAATGCAGATGATTCAGCGCCTGCTGCACCGCCGCCGGACCCAGCGCGCTGCCGCCGATGCCCAGCACCACGAACGCATCGAATTCTTCGCGAATCAGGCTCGCCGTGCGTTCGATGGATGCGATGATTTCCTCCTGATTGTAGGGAAGCTCCATCCAGCCCTGCATGCCCTTGCCGCGTCCGGCTTCCACCGCCGCGTGCGCGCGCTTCAGTTCGGGATTCAGCGCGTCCAGATCCTCGCGTTCAATGCCCTTCGGCCCCACATATTCCGCCATCATGGCGTTTACATCTATACGAATCTGTTCTCTCATTGCCACAAAATCCTCCATGATAGATTATAATTCTATTATAATCACGTTCCCGTTTTTTGCAAGCACAATCCGCGCAATTATACCACAAATTACATTTGATTTGCGCATTTATATGTGTGATAATGGGCATGGAGGCGATCAAATGGCGGTTTGGTGGCGCGATTGGGTGGTTGTACCCATTCTGAATCTGTTGAGCGGCGCTTCGGCGCGGCTCTCCTTCAGCTGTGCGGAATGGGTTTTGCCCGCCCTGTTCTGCGCGCTTTTAGCCCTGTGCAAACGCCGCGCGGCGCGGGCGCTGCTCTGCCTGTGCCTTGTGCCGGTTCTTTTGTGGTGCAGCCTGTTTTTCTGCGCCGCAG
>CAKUKP010000121.1 GCA_934663625.1 uncultured Clostridia bacterium | reverse complement strand
AGCGCTTTTCTTCCAGCGGAATGTTGTGCTCCGCCGCAAGCGTTTCAAATTCGGAACTTTCGATTTCGCCGCGCAGCATCAGACGCAGGGAATGTTCACAATTGGTATGCGTCAGATCCTCGCGCAGAATGGTATTGATCAGCTCCGCACACAGAACGGCGCACTTTTTGATCTCTTCCGAATCTCCGTGCAGGCAGATATACACAGGCTGATCCTCCGAAGTGCCGATCAGTGTAACGCCGCCGTAGATCAGCGGCATCGTGGGATTGGTGCGCACCGCTTCCGGAAGATTGAATACGCGCTGATCGCCCTCCGGCAGAATAACGCTGCCGTTCGCGTCCAGCAACAGTGCGGATAGATCTATCATATCGAGAATACGTGCGATCTTTGAAGTGATTCGATGATCAAGATACATGGTTTTCGATCCTTTCCTTTGGAAATCATGCTAATTATATGCCGGTTTGTGCAAAGTGTCAAGTAAAAAGTTGATTAGTTTGTAAATTTTGATTTAATTGTCGAGGATATAGGACAATAAATCACTTTTTTAACACGCTGGATTCGGCACAATGCCCTTATCTTAGGAATTTGTCTGTCTATTCTGATGCAAGTGGGCAGCAAAAACGGCTTGTAAGAATCGCCGAACGCCGTAAATGGAATGAAATCGCGTCATATTTATTGAAGGCTGCAGGATGTGGCGTCACACTTGACCGGAGATTTCAGGGGTTTGGTGCCTTTCAACGCAGTTGCAGATATTCATATCTTCATACAAACATACCGACTTCGGTATTATAAAAACCGCAGTCGGTATGTCATAAATTCATAGACGCATACATTGCCCGCAAGACCGTTCTCTCCCGAATATTCATATTCTTGAAAGGCATGAAAAAGCGCCCCGCGAAGATTCTGCTTCACGGGACGCTCGATTATTCGATTCGGTATATCGCTTTATACGATGTCCTTGATACCGGCTTCCTTCACCAGACGGGTTACATCCTCCCACTTATTCAGTGCGTAGAGGTGGATGCCGTCGATGCCGCAGGTGCGGTATTCGTCGATCAGGCGGATGGTGTATTCCATGCCCGCTTCCTTGAAGGAAGCCTTCTTGGCGGCGATGGATTCTTCGCTCTCCTGCGGGGCGAATACGTTCGGGAAGATCCAGTTCTTGGAAATGATCTCCGCCAGTGCGCGCGGAATCACGCAACCATTGCGGGACAGCGCCATATTGATCGTGGCGGCCGCATCCAGCACCGGCATAATGCCTACGTCTACGGGCATCCAAATACCTGCCGCGCGAATCTTATCCATCCAGCGGCGGAACTGATCCATATCCCAGCACAGCTGTGTCATGATGTAATCCGCACCTTCATCCTGCTTCTGCTTCAGGAAGGAAATATCCGCATCCAGAGAGCGGCATGCGATGTGGCCTTCCGGAGAACCGGCTACCGCGATGGTGAACTTATCGCCGAAGTTCTTGCGAACAAAGGATACCAGCTCCGTCGCGTAGTGCAGATCGCCGTGCGTGCCCGTCCAGCCGAACGGAATATCGCCGCGCAGCGCCAGCATGTGATCGATGCCGTGCGCAAGATACGTTTCCAGCTGTTCCTTAATGCCTTCCTTGGTGTTGGCGATGCAGGTGAAATGGGTTACCGGAATGCACTTGCCGTCCTTCTTGATCTTGTCCAGAACTTCCAGATTCTTGCCGACGTTCGTGCCGCCTGCGCCATAGGTGCAGGAGATGTAATCCGGATTCAGTTCATACAGATGATCCAGCACGCCGCCTTCGCCGCACAGCTTATCCATACCTGCATCCGTTTTCGGCGGGAATACCTCAAAAGAAAAAGCGGATCGGGATTCGAAAATTTCGGAAACGTTCATTTGTTATCTACCCTTTCTATTAGCCTTGCCGGCAAATCCGATCATGTTCTGCCACAGAGCAAAAAGACCAGATGCCTTCAATATTATGCGATGTTATTATAACATTGACCCTCTATTAAGTCAAGACCTTTTCGTGTTATTCTTGTATTGAAATTTACTGAATACAAGCATTGCTCATTACCGCATATCAATATTTCTTTTCTTGTAAATCAACATCACCAGAACTGATACCATTAGTCCGCCAACGCACAGTCCTGCAAGCACGCAAAGCTGCTCGCCGTTCAGGGGCGTCAGATAGAAAACATGTCCCAGCAGCAGCACTGCGCCGACAAAGCAGATCGCCATCAGCGCAACCAGCGCGCCGCGCAGCGCGTTAAACGGTCTGGCAATGCGTATCAGCGTAATCAGGCTGACAAAACCGGCGGAAAGCGTTGCAAGGGTCGAACACACCGCCTGACCGTACCTGCCGCACAGCAGCATCGAACAGGCTGCGCAGATGGTAACGGCGGCTGCGCCCGGCGCCGCCTTCAAAAGTACGCGCCGAAGAAAGCTTCCCAGACAACGCTCTGTGTTCGGTTCAAGCGCCAGTACAAAGGATGGCGCGCCAATGAACAGTGCGCTGATCAGCGTAAGCTGTATCGGCTGGAACGGATACGCGCCCGGCAGGAACAAAAGCAGCACCGCGAGCGCGACGGAAAACATGGTTTTCGTCAAAAACAGCGTCGCAGATCGTGAAATGTTGGCGATTACCCGCCGCCCTTCCCCTACGATTTCAGGCATGATGGAAAAATCCGCGTCCAACAGCGTCAGCTGCGCGGCCTGCTTGGCGGCGTCGCTGCCGCCCGCGATCGCGATCGAACAATCCGCCGCCTTCAACGCGGGAATATCGTTCACGCCGTCGCCCGTCATGGCAACGTTGTGTCCCTGCTTTTTCAGCGCCTCCACCATCCGCTTTTTCTGATCCGGCGTTACGCGCCCAAACACCACATATTTCGATACCGCATCCGCAATTTCCGCTTCTGTTTTAAGGGTTGTCGCGTCGATCCAGCGGTCCCAGCCGTTTACGCCGGCCTTCTGTGCGACGGTGGACACTGTTCTGGGATCATCGCCGCTGATCACGCGTATTTCAACGCCCTCATGCGCGAAATAGCGCATGGTTTCCTGCACGTGCGGGCGCAGGGAATCCGTAATCAGAAACAGGCCGAGGATGCTCGTAACCTCCGGCGCATCGTCCCCATCGATGACTCCGTCCGCCTCTGCAAGCGCCAGCACGCGGCTGCCGTCGGCGGCAAAGCCGTCGCATTGCGCCTTAATCTCGCCGGTATATTTGCGTCCCAGCACAAAGGATGGCGCGCCGAGGATCAGCGTTTTTCCATCTTCAAACGATACGGCGGATTTCTTGCGCGCGCTGGAAAATGATAAAACGGCGATCGCTTCAGCATGCGTGCCGGTGCGATTTGCACAAACCGTTCGCAGCGCGTTCAGCGTGGCGGTCGATTCATCGAAGGCGCTCAGAAAATCCGCGAGCTTTTCCCGAACGGTTTCAACGGATACGTCCACGGGCACGATTCGATCCACCTGCATATCTCCGGAGGTCAGCGTGCCGGTTTTATCCAGACAGAGCACATCCGCCCGCGCGAGCGTTTCAATGCCGCTCAATTCCTGTACAAGCGTCCGCCGTCTACCCAATCGGATTACGCCCAGCGCCATGGCGACGCTGGTCAATAACACAAGTCCCTCCGGAATCATGCCCACCACGGCGGCGACGGCGGAAGGAACGGCGATTTCGATCGGCGCTTTGCTGATCAGAATCTGCTTTAAAAACAGGATTGCGCCGAGCGGCAGCAGAATCATGGATATGTATTTGATCAGCTGGTTCATCTCCAGCATCAGATGCGATTTGGCGCGCTTTACCTTCCTGGCGCTGTGCGTCAGCTGCGCCGCATAGCTTTCACTTCCCACACGCACCAGCTGCGCCTTTAAACGCCCTTCAACGATATACGAACCGGACATCAGCCAATCGCCCTTGCCCTTCTGAACGGCGTTGCTTTCGCCTGTGAGCAGCGATTCGTTGGCGCTTCCACGGCCTTCGATGATTACGGCGTCCGCAGGCACCTGATCGCTGCCGTGCAGCACGATCAGATCGCCCTTTACCAGTGCTTCGGAGCGCAGGCGTACCTGTACCCCGTCGCGTATGACGGTCGCAGTTGGCATATTCAGCACCTTCAGCTTTCGAATGGTGCTGTTTGCGCGCAGCTCCTGCACGGTTCCGATGATTGCGTTCATCAGAACCACGTTCAGAAACAGCATATTGCGGTAGGAGCCCACCAACGCCAGGCATACGCCGAGCGCCAGATTCAACAGGTTAAACCACGTCAGCAGGTTCGAAATCAAAATCTGCAGCGGCGTTTTCGCATTGTCCCTGATGGGAGTGTTCCCAAGCCCGTTCGCCAATCGATAGTTCGCCTCTTCGGAAGTTAAGCCCTCAGCGGGCGTAATCGATTCGCCGACGGGAAATCCCTGTTCCATTGTCATCTGTATCTCCATAAATGTATTTTCCAAAAGACATTTTTCCAATTATTATACGCAAAGCCCGCGCCGTATGCAAGATGAATTCTTCCATATTTGCGAGTATCCGTTCCGGAATACCGCTAGAATTCCGCTTTCATTGTTAAATGTTATTTTTCCCCTGCAAACCACTGGACAAAGTTATGTAACCTGTGGTATAATCTCTAACTGTCAGCAGCGGTGAGCTTGCTGTGTGCCGATGTGGCTCAGTTGGTAGAGCAGCCGATTCGTAATCAGCAGGTCGGGGGTTCGAGTCCCTTCATCGGCTCCATTTCGAGGTGTAGCGCAGTTTGGTAGCGC
>CAKUKP010000120.1 GCA_934663625.1 uncultured Clostridia bacterium | reverse complement strand
ATCAGGTGCAGCTTCTGAAGGATATCGCCATGCTGGATCGCCTGTATGAACAGAACCTGCATTATTTTAAGGAATTGACGATGTACATCGCGGCGGGCAAGCAGTGCCTTGAAAATTTCCGCGCCACCACCGTGAAGGAAGCATACGATAAGGCGACCGCTTCCGGACTGCCGGAGGACGCGCAGGCGGCGAAGGATTTGAACGAAAAGGCGGATCGCTTCGAAAAGAAGCTGTACGATCTGGAGCTGACCCGCAATATCTCCATCCAGATGGCACCGCAGATTCGCATGATCCAGTCCAGCAATCAGTTGATGGCGGAAAAGATTCAGTCCTCCATCGTGAACACCATTCCGCTCTGGAAGAGCCAGATGGTGCTGGCGCTGGGCATTTCCCATACGCAGAAGGCGATGGAAGCGCAGCGCGCTGTTACCGATCTGACCAATGAACTGCTGAAGAAGAACGCAGATAAGCTGCACACCGCGACGGTCAACACGGCGAAGGAATCCGAGCGCGGCATCGTGGATATCGAAACGCTTACGCAGACCAACCGTATGCTGATTCAGACCATGGATGAAGTGCTGACCATTCAGCAGCAGGGCAGGGAAAAGCGCCGGAACGCGGAGCAGGAGCTTGCCAATATTGAAGCCGAACTGCGGGCAAAGATGCTTGAGGTTCGTTCGTAAGAGGGAGGATCGCACCGATGCGTTTTTCGGAAAATCGCCGTCTGGCGGGCGCAGTGCTCGCCGTGTGCGTTCTGGGCAGCATATTTGGCATGGGCGGCGCGGCGATTGCAAGGGATCGAAACCGTGCGCTGGATGTATTCCAGAACGGCACGGAAAAACAGCAGACCCAGCGCTTTTGCATGGATGCATATCTGGATCGCAGCGTGGAATGCGCGCAGGTGATGGCGTATGAAGCGCAGCTGCTGCTCGGCGATGATAACGCCGATGCGGCAAAGCTTCTGGAATTGACGGATGGATTCGAGGATGCGGATATCGCCGAAAAATACGCGCGCTATCAGCAAATGCAAACCTGTTCGGATTTGCTGTACAACGCGATCTATGGATCGCAGCATGCGAATGCGAAGCGTGCAAATTTCAAGCAGGCGTATGATGATTTCTGGGGCAGCGATAAGCTGATCCGAAAGGATCCCTATCGCAGCATGGCGGCAAGCTTTAACGATGAAATGAAGGGCTTTCCGGCAAGCGCCGCGGCAAAGCTCTGGGGCGTGGAAGAACTGGAAACCTTCGGCGGATAATCGAACCTGAACGGAGAAATCAATGAAACGAATATTTGTACTGGTTTTGACGATCCTGCTCACGCTGTCCTGCGCGCAGGCGGCGATGCGGGTGGTATCGCCCGGCGCAGACGCGTATTATCTGGATACCGCAAATGTGCTGAGCGAGAAAACCGAGGGCGAGATCTATTTTCTGAACAAGCGGCTGGAGGATGCGTGCGGCGGTCAGATCGCAGTGGTCGCGCTGGACAGCATCGGCGGCGCGGATACTTATGATTACGCCTATGAATTGTTCAACAATTGGGAAATCGGTTCGGCGGAGGAAAACAACGGATTTCTTTTGCTGATGGCGATCAAGGAAGACGATTATTACGCGATGCCCGGCGACGGCTTGCAGGGCGTGTTTTCTGCAAGCCAGATCAAGATGCTTACCGATCGATATTTAGAGCCGGATTTTGCGGCGAAGCGCTATGATCAGGGCGCGCGGAAGTTCTTTGAAGCGGTGTTCAAGCGATACGTAGATTATTACAATCTCGATATCAGCGTGCAGGACGGAATCGATGATTATAACGCCTACGTGCAGAATCATCCGAATGCGACAAGTTATGGCGGCGCGACGTTTACGGGCGGCGGCAGCCGGCATTCCGGTGCGGGCATTGCGTCCGGCTTCGGTCTGGGCGGCATACTGGTTACGATCATTCTGCTGCTGTTGTTCTTCCGTTTGCTCCGGCGCTTTTTCATATGGCCGATCTTCCGTCCCATGCGCCGCGGCTTCTGGGGCGATCCATTCCGCGGCAGACCCTACGGCGGGCCGCATCACAGGGAATTTGGCGGCGATCCGAACCGGCATTTCGGTGGTGGACCTGCCAACGGATTCGGCGGGGGCAGCTTAGGCGGCGGTCGCAGTTCGGGCGGCGGCGCGGGGCGCGGTCGCCATTGACGGCACACCTGTTATTTCGAAATAAATCCTTGTAATATTTGTGAAAATCAATAGGATTTTCATGAAAATAGTGGTATAATACCAATGGATATTCAGTCGTTCAAAAACGGCTATAAATAATTGATAATGGAGGATACCATCATGCTGAACAAAGCGGTACGTATTCATGCTGCAAACGATCTGCGGCTCGACACCTTCGAACTGCCGGAGATCAAGGAAAACGAAATCCTCGTAAAAATCATTTCGGACTCCATCTGCATGTCCAGCTACAAGGCGACCATTCAGGGCACGGCGCATAAGCGTATTCCGGAAAACATCGCGGAACATCCCACCATCATCGGTCATGAATTCTGCGGCGTGATCGAAAAGGTCGGCGCAAAGTGGGCGGATCAGTTCAAGGCTGGCGAAAAGTTTGCCATTCAGCCCGCGTTCGGCTATCATGGCACGATGTACGCGCCCGGCTATTCCTTCGAATTCTGCGGCGGCGATACTCAGTATGCGGTACTGATGCCCGAAGTGATGGAATGCCATGGCCTGCTGGAATACAAGGCGGATGAATTCTTCTATGGTTCTCTGGCGGAGCCGCTCAGCTGCATCATCGGCACCTTCCATGCGATGTATCACACCAAGCCCGGCAGCTATGTGCATGAAATGGGCATCGTTGAAGGCGGCAACATGGCGATTCTGGCGGGCGCCGGCCCGATGGGCCTGGGTGCGATCGATTATGCCATTCATTGCGACCGCAAGCCCGGCATGCTGGTGGTTACCGATATCGATCAGGCGCGCCTGGATCGCGCGGCTTCCATCTACACCGTGGAAGAAGCGGCGAAGAACGGCGTAAAGCTGGTCTATGCAAATACGAAGGAAAATGCGGTGGAAACCCTGATGGGTCTGACCGACGGCAAGGGCTACAACGATGTTCTGGTGTTCGCGCCCGTTCCCGCTGTAATTGAACAGGCGGATGCGATTCTGGGCTTCGATGGCTGCCTGAACTTCTTCGCTGGCCCCACCAACCCGAAGCTTTCTGCGATGTTCAACTTCTACGAGGTACATTACGGAGCGCACCACGTGGTCGGCACCTCCGGCGGCAACACCGATGATATGATCGAAGCGCTGAAGATGTTCTCGGAAGGCAAGCTGAAGCCCGCCGGCATGATCACCCACGTTGGCGGTCTGAATGCGGTTATCGATACCACCATGAATCTGCCCAAGATTCCCGGCGGCAAGAAGCTGATCTACACCCACGTCAATATGGAACTGACCGCGATCGATGATTTCGCCAAGAAGGGCGAGACCGATCCCTTCTTCAAGGATCTGGCGGAAATCTGCGCGCGCTACAACAACCTGTGGAACGGCGAAGCGGAGAAGTATCTGCTGGCGCACGCAAAGGAAATCTAATCAACATATCTATTGTAAAGGCGGCTGCGTTGCAGCCGCCTTTTTGCGCGTATAACCCCGCGAAAAAACGCCATAATTAACAGAAACGCCTTGACATTAGGATGATCGAGCTCTATAATATGAAATCGAAAACGAATTTCAAAATAGAATTCAGGAGTATTCATGCGTAGTATTCGATTGCTTTCCGCGCTGCTGATTGCGGCGCTGCTGATAACCTGCGGTATTGCCGCGACGGAAGCGGAAGAAAACATCCGCATCGTGTGCACATCGTTCCCGTGCTATGATTTTGCGCGCGCGGTCGCCGATGCGGGCGATGAAATTCGCCTGTTGATTCGCCCCGGCACGGAGGTGCACGCATACGAGCCCACCTCAGGCGATATCATGGCGATTGCGGAATGCGATCTTTTCATCTGCATCGGCGGCGAAAGCGATGCGTGGGCGGACGATATTCTGGAAAGCTTTGGCGAGGACGCGCCGCAGGTGCTGCGCCTGATCGATTGCGTAGATCCCATCGAGGAAGAAGAACAGGCGCACATGACGCACGCGGGCGCGCACGCGAAGGGCGAAACCGAATATGATGAGCATATCTGGACGTCCCCCGCGAACGCCGCGCGAATGGTGTCCGCTGTGGAGCGCGCGATGCGCGATATAAGCGATGACGAAGCGTATGCCGAAAATGCGCAGGCGTACATCGCTGCCATCGAACAGGTGGACGCGCGGATTTCCGAAATCGTGCAGAACGCTGCGCGGCGCGAAATGATCTTTGCGGACCGATTTCCGTTCATCTATTTTATGCGGCAGTACGGGCTTACCTATTATGCGGCGTTTCCATCCTGCGCAGCGGAGAGCGAACCCAGCGCAAAGACGCTGGCGTTTCTGATCGATCGCGTGAAGGAGGATCATATTCCCGCGATCTATACCATTGAAATGAGCAATCAGCGCACCGCAAAGACGATTGCCGAAGAAACCGGCGTGGAGATTCTGACCTTCTATTCGGGTCAGACGGTTACGGAGGCGGATTTTTCCGCGGGCGAAACGTATGTCACGCTGATGTGGAAAAATGCGGATGCGCTCGAAAAGGGGTTGAACTGATTTGCGCGGCGAATACAATACCCGCCAGAAGCGGGAGATGTTTGCGTTTTTGAAGAACCATCACATGGAGCATTATTCCGTGGATGATCTGGTATTCGAATTGAACCAGCAGGGCGAAAAAATCGGAAGAACTACGGCATATCGCTATCTGGAACTGCTGGCGGAGCAGGGCAACGTGCGAAAGTATTTAAACGCCCAGGG
>CAKUKP010000119.1 GCA_934663625.1 uncultured Clostridia bacterium | reverse complement strand
ACCTGCACCGAATCCGGCCTTACGGACGGTGAAAAGTGCTCCGTCTGCGGCGAAACCCTGAAGGCGCAGGAAACCATCCCTGCCAAGGGACACAAGTCCGAAAAGCTCGCCGGTAAAGCGGCGACCTGCACCGAATCCGGCCTTACGGACGGTGAAAAGTGCTCCGTCTGCGGCGAAACCCTGAAGGCGCAGGAAACCATTCCCGCCAAGGGACACAGCTACAAGGTGAGCTATTCCTTCAATGACAGTTTCACCAAGAAGATTGCGACCTATACCTGCTCCGGCTGCGGTCACACCTATACGGAGGAACTTGATTACTAATACCAAATCCATGCGGGGTGGCAGTCTGTTTGACTATGGGCTGCCACCCTTTTCACAATCCGAAGGGAGAATGAACATCATGAAGAAAATGCTGAAGATATTATGTGTATTGTGCGCATGTGTGATGTGCATTTCAACGCTGGTATGCGCACAGGGCGAAGAAGGCTGCGCGCACAATTATGGCGAATGGAATACCAGAAAAGCGCCCACCTGCACCGCCAACGGCGAACGCGTGCGCATCTGCGGAAGCTGCGGCGATGTCCAGAAGGAAACCATCAGCGCGGCTGGGCACAGCTACGGCGAATGGAACACCAAAAAAGCGCCCACCTGTACCGCTAACGGTGAGCGCGTGCGCATCTGCGGAAGCTGCGGCGATGTACAGACGGAAACCATCAGCGCAACCGGGCACAGCTACGGCGAATGGAACACCAAGCAGGCGGCGACCTGCACCGCCAACGGCGAACGAGCGCGCACCTGCAAAAAGTGCGGCGATGAACAGACGGAAACCATCAGCGCAACTGGACACAGCTACGGCGAATGGAAAATCAAAAAAGCAGCCACCTGCACCGCCGAGGGAACGCGCGCACGCACCTGCAAAAAGTGCGGCGATGAACAGACGGAAACCATCGATAAGCTTGCGCATACGCCCGAAGTTGTTGCGGGCAAGGCGGCGACCTGCACCGAGGAAGGCTTGACGGATGGCGAAAAATGCTCCGTTTGCGATGAAATCCTGACGGAGCAGCAAGTAGTGCCCGCGACCGGCCATCAGTATGAAAGCACGAAGATCGCGGCGACGACCTCTTCCAAGGGTTATACCCTGCACACCTGCGCGCTTTGCGGCGATTCCTACAAGGATAACTGGACTGCAAAGCTTCGCGCAAAGCAGACAAAAAAGGCAACGCCCGCGCGCACCGAAGCGCCGAAGGCGGAAATTCTTGACAGCATCGTAACCGATGCCGAGGGCAATCCGCTGCAATATGCAGATCATACGGAGCCGCATGAATCGGATTGCGATCTGCTGGTAATCACCGCCGATATGGATACGGCTGCGGTAAATTCGATTCGCAATCTGCACCTATCGCCGGAACTGCTGGCGGATTTGAAGGCGGACGGCGTAGGCTGTATTCGCTTTGTCGTGGGCAATGCGGCGGTTGAATTCCCGCTGGACATGTTTGAAAGCGAAGAAATCGCGCTGATCCTCCAGAATATGGAAAGTGAATTCATGGGCTATGTAATTTCGGTAAATCCGGATGCCCAGAACGCCGAAAACGAATTGGGCTGCCAGGTACAGGTATATCTCGCGACTGCAGATGCATCTGAGGAAGATATTACCGCGTTCGCGCAGGGCATGAAGCTCATCGTCGGCGAAAACACGCTGGATATCGCCGCAAACTGAATTTACACCACGTTCCATGAATCCAATAAAAAAAGGGGGCACTGAAATGAAAAAAAGCATCGTTTCGATGATGCTGGCGCTGCTGCTCTGGATGGGCTGCACAGCGTTTGCGGAAGCGCAGCGAACCATCGTAGCGACCACTTATCCGCTGTACGATATCGCGCAAAGCGTGTGCGGCGATCTGGCGCAGGTTGTATACGCGCCGCAGGCGGCCGAAAAGGAAGCCGCGGACGCGGATGTTCTGCTGTGCATGGGCACGGACGCCGATGCATGGGCGGATTCCCTGAAGGATGTTCGCGTGGTGAAAGCGCTGGATGGCATTGATTCGATCGAGGGAAACGCAGATGCGCTTACCATTCCCGTAAACTGCATGATCTGCGCTTCCTATTTTGCAGATGCAATGAACGAAATCGATCCGGAACATAACGACGCCTATCAAGACAGGCTCACCGCCTATGTTGAATCCATGATTTCGCTGGATGATCATATCCGAAGCGCCGTTCAGCCAAACGCAAAAATCAGCTGCCCCGATGGATCGATGGCATATTTTGCTCGCGAATATGGGCTTACGGAAACGGATGCGGCGGAAGCGATCGCATTATATACCTATAATTATCCCGAAGACGATCTGATCGGTACGCCCTATGCCGAACTGCTGCACGCGAACCTGCACAGGTTGACGGGTATCGAGGATTAATTCCGGCATAACGTTGTAAAACCTCAGTTCATCTTCGCATTGTGCCAATTCCCGTAATTCAAAATCGTGCCGCGGATCAAACTCCGCGGCACGCAACGTTTTTTGACAAGCAAGACCGGAAGCAGCCGGAAGCATTGATGAAACACAGCAACTTCATACAGAATCGCTCCTTTCTTACATTTCCGCGCTTGACAATTCCCAAACGCTACCTTATAATAAAGCGGTATGAATATATCGGTGCAATCGTCATTTTGATGATTGCCCGATTCTTTATTGCTTTCGCCCATCATGGCAGGAGGTTTTTATCATGGCTGAGAATCGTGAACTGACGCTTACCGACAAGAAAAAGCTGGAAGAGGAGCTTGCCGAGCTGATTGAAGCGAAGAAGCGCGTCGCAGAGGAAATTCAGGTTGCGCGCGGATTCGGCGATCTTTCCGAAAACGCGGAATACGATGCCGCAAAGAAGGAAGAAGCGCGCGTATACGGCCGCATCGGCGAACTGGAACAGCTGCTGCGCACCGCCACCTTTGTGGACGATAGCAAGGTTTCCACCGACATCGTTTCGCTGGGCAACGTGGTACGTGTTCTGGATATGGAATATGACGAAGAAGATGAATACACGCTGGTGGGCTTTACCGAGGCCGACCCGCTGAAGCTGTTCATTTCCAACGAATCCCCCATCGGCGAAGCGCTGATCGGCGCGCATCTGGGCGATATCGTAGAAGCGAACACCCCCGGCGGCAAGATCAAACTGAAGATTCTGGCGATCCGCAAGCGCTGACGCACACACGTGGAAAATGTAACGACCGGCATGATAACCTCACGCCGGTTTTTTGAAGGAGAAAGAAAATGGCAGAAGAAATCAACAACACGCCCGAAATGACCCTGCAGGAGGTTTCCGAGCAGAACCGCATCCGCCTTGAAAAGCTGCAGGCGCTGGTTGCCGAGGGCAAAAATCCCTACGAAATCACCACCTACAACGTCACCGCGCATTCCCGCGAAATCATCGATGGTTATGCAGAGGGCGAGGAAAAAACCGTGTCCATCGCGGGCCGTATGATGTCCCGCCGCGTGATGGGCAAGGCGAGCTTTGCGCATCTTCTGGATCGCGATGGCAAAATTCAGGTGTACGTGCGCCGCGATGATGTAGGCGAGGAAGCCTATAAGGCGTTCAAATCCTTCGATCTGGGCGATATCATCGGCGTAAAGGGCTTCGTTTTCACCACCAAGACCGGCGAAGTGAGCGTGCACGCGCAGGAAATTACGCTGCTGACCAAGTGCCTGCATCCGCTGCCGGAAAAATTCCACGGCTTGCAGGATGTGGATACCCGCTATCGCCAGCGCTATCTGGATCTGATCGTGAACCCCGATGTGAAGGATACCTTCGTGCGCCGCAGCGTGATTCTGCGCGAGCTGCGCGCGTTCCTGGATGGCCGCGGCTTCCTCGAAGTCGATACCCCCATCCTGACCCCGTTTGAAATCGGCGCGTCTGCACGCCCGTTCTATACCCACCACAATACGCTGGATATGGATATGGTGCTGCGCATCGAAACCGAATTGTACCTCAAGCGCCTGATCGTGGGCGGCATGGATCGCGTGTACGAGGTCGGACGCATCTTCCGCAACGAGGGCATGGATACCAAGCACAATCCGGAATTCACCACCATCGAACTCTATCAGGCGTATACCAACTTCGAAGGCATGATGGATCTGGTCGAAGATATGATGAAGACCGTGGCGCAGAAGGTTTGCGGATCGCTGGTGATCCCCTACGCCGGACATCAGATCGATCTGGGCAACTGGGAACGGCTTACGATGATCGAAGCCGTGAAGAAGTACAGCGGCGTGGACTTCAACGATTGGAAGACCGATGAAGATGCGATCGCCTGTGCCAAGGCGCACAATGTGGATCTGCCCGAAGTGCCCACGAAGGGCGCGATTCTGGCGGAATTCTTCGACGCCTACGTCGAAGAAAAGCTGATCCAGCCCACGTTCATCTATGATTATCCCGTGGAAATCAGCCCGCTGGCGAAGCGCAAGCCCGATGATCCCGCGTTCACCGAGCGCTTTGAGTACTTCATCAACGCTACCGAATTCGGCAACGCGTTTACCGAGCTGAACGATCCCATCGATCAGCGCGGCCGCTTTGAACGTCAGGTCGCCGAACGCAAGGCGCTGGATAAGGATTGCCGCGCGCAGGTGGATTATGATTACGTCACCGCGCTGGAATACGGTCTGCCCCCGACGGGCGGTCTGGGCTTCGGCGTGGATCGCCTGGTGATGCTGCTGACCAATTCCGATTCCATCCGCGATGTGCTGCTGTTCCCGACCATGAAGCCGCTGGACGCGCCCAAGGCGGAAAAAAAATCCGAAGAAGTTGCCATCATCGGCGGCGCAGAGGGCGCGGTCGAAATCGAAGTCAAGGAGGAGCCGATCGACTTTTCCAATGTGGAGATCGAGCCACTGTTCCAGGATCAGGTGGATTTTGACACCTTCTCCAAGAGCGATTTCCGTGCCGTAAAGGTCAAGGAATGCGAAGCCGTGAAGAAGTC
>CAKUKP010000118.1 GCA_934663625.1 uncultured Clostridia bacterium | reverse complement strand
CTTCCCGTAAAATTGCCGAGGGCATCGAATGGTGCCGCACGCTGCAGGACGGCGAAACCACCGTGGAAAAGCAGGTAGAGGCGGGCAAGAAGCAGTTTATCGGCCCTGAGCTTGCGGGCAAGACGCTGGGCGTGATCGGTCTGGGCGCGATCGGTGTGCAGGTGGCGAACATCGGCTCTGCGCTGGGCATGGATGTGCTGGGCTACGATCCCTTCATTTCCGTAGAGCACGCGTGGAAGCTTTCCCGTGCGATCCAGCACAGTACATCGCTGGATGAGGTGCTGGAAAAATCCGATTATATCACCGTGCACGTGCCGCTGATGGACTCCACGCGCGATTTGATCAGCGCCGCCAACATCGGCAAGCTGAAGCCCACGGCGGCGATCCTGAATTTCGCCCGCGACGGCCTTGTGAACATTGAAGCCGTAAAAAAGGCGCTCGCCGAAAAGAAACTGCGCATCTACGTGACCGATTTCCCCAGCCGGGAACTGATCGGCGTTGAAAATGTGCTGCTGACCCCGCATCTGGGCGCTTCCACGCCCGAAAGCGAGGATAACTGCGTGCGCATGGCGGCGCAGCAGATCAACGATTATCTGCGCGATGGGTCGATCGTCAATTCGGTAAATTATCCGAACTGCCGTCTGGGGCGCGTCGCGATTCCGCGCATCGCGCTGCTGCACCAGAACGTGCCGAACGTAATCGGATCGATCACGAAGGTGCTCTCCGAGGAAGCGCTGAACATCGAAAACATGATCAACGTATCCCGCGGCAGCTACGCCTACACCGTCGTGGACGTGGGACACGCGCCCAGCGAGCGGCTGGTTGCAAAGCTCGGCGCGCTGGATACGATGTACCGTGCGCGATTACTGATGCCGGAAGATTAATTCTCCAAACTCTCGTTATAACTGAAAGAACCCGTCAAGGCGCTGCTTCTTGGCGGGTTCTTTGCATGTTAAGAAAATATGAAAAACATATTCTGTGAAATCTATATGCAAAACTGCGGCGGAATAACAGAATAATATCCGAAAAAACGGCGGGCGATTGACGGAAATCAATTGCGATGCTAAAATAGAAACAAAATGGGGTAGATTGCGGAATGTGTTTTCGAAACATTTTCCGGTTGACAGGAAAGGCGGCTAGATTATGAAGTTTGAGCTTGGGTTCGGCAGCGGCGTACAGGCGCTGAACGTGCCGGATTGGAATATGATGGGCGTGCTCACCCCCAATCCGGTGGCGCACGATCTGATGAACGAGGAAGAGGTGCTTCGCACACTGCGCAATCCCATCGGATCGCCCAGATTATCCGAAATTGTGAAGCCCGGCGAAAAGATCGCCATCGTTACATCCGATATTACCCGCCCGATGCCCACCTATCGCGTGATGCCCGCGCTGCTGGATGAACTGTACGCCGCCGGAATTCGCGCGGAGGATATTACGCTGGTATTTGCGCTGGGCAGCCATCGCAAAATGACCGATGAGGAGCGCCGCCATCTGGCGGGCGACCGCGCTTTCAATGAAATCAAATGCGTGGACGGCGATCCTTCCGATTGCGTGCACGTGGGCGTTACGAAGCATGGTACGCCGGTGGATATCGTGCGCTGCGTCGCGGAAGCGGATCGCAGAATCTGCCTGGGCAACATCGAATACCATTATTTCGCGGGCTATTCCGGCGGCGCGAAGGCGATTATGCCCGGCGTATCCACGCGCGATGCGATCCAGTCCAACCACAGCCTGATGGTACAGGAAACCGCCTGCGCCGGACGGTTGGAGGGCAATCCGCTGCGCGAGGATATCGAAGAAGCGGCGGATTTGCTGGGCGTTGATTTCATCGTGAATGTGGTGCTGGACGAGCATAAGCAGATCATCCACGCCTGCGCGGGCGATGTGACGAAGGCACATCGCGAGGGCTGCGCGTTTCTGGATAAGCTGTATGCGGTTTCGATCCCGCGCCGCGCGGACATCGTTGTGGTATCGCAGGGGGGCGCGCCCAAGGATCTGAACCTGTATCAGACGCAGAAGGCGCTGGACAACGCCAAGCACGCCATCAAAAAGGGCGGCACGATCATTCTGGTGGGCTCCTGCCGCGAAGGTCTGGGCGAAAAGGTATTTGAAGAATGGATGACCACCGCGCCCACCGCGCACAGCCTGATTGAACGCATCGGACGCGAATTCCGTCTGGGCGGACATAAGGCGGCGGCGATCGCGATGGTGTTGGAAAATGCGGAAATCTATCTGGTGAGTGAAATGGATGCGGATTTTGTGCGCAGCCTGTTCCTGAAGCCCTATGGCGATCTGCAAGCGGCGTTTGACGACGCCTTTGCAAAGCAGGGACCGGATGCAACGGTGCTGGTGATGCCCTACGGCGGATCCACGCTGCCCAGAAGTGCGGAATAATCCGATTGGCTTGATATAAAAAATTGCAAATGGAAAGGATGGCATGATTATGAATTACGCAGAGGAAAGTCTTCGGCTGCACGGCGAATGGAAGGGTAAGATTGAAGTGAAGGCCACCGTACCGGTGTCCACCAAGGATGATCTTTCGCTGGCCTACACGCCCGGCGTCGCGCAGCCCTGTCTGGAAATCCAGAAGGATGTGGAGAAGAGCTACGATCTGACCCGCAGATGGAATATGTGTCTGGTCGCCACCGACGGCAGCGCCGTGCTGGGTCTGGGCGATATCGGCCCCGAAGCCGGTATGCCGGTTATGGAAGGCAAATGCGTTCTGTTCAAGGCGTTCGGCGATGTGGATGCGTTCCCGCTCTGCATCAAGTCCCACGATGTGGATGAAATCGTGAACACGATCTATATGATTTCCGGCAGCTTCGGCGGCGTGAATCTGGAGGACATCTCCGCGCCCCGCTGCTTCGAAATCGAACGCAAGCTGAAGGAAAAGTGCGATATCCCGATCTTCCATGATGATCAGCACGGCACGGCGGTTATCACGCTGGCGGGCATCACCAACGCGCTGAAGCTGGTGGGCAAGAAGAAGGAGGACGTTCGCATCGTGGTCAACGGCGCGGGCGCGGCGGCAATCGCCATCACGCGGCTTCTGATCACCGCGGGCTTCAAGGATATCACCCTGTGCGACCGCAGCGGCGCGATCTATGAAGGCCGCGAGGATCATATGAACCCCGTGAAGGTTGAAATGTCGAAGGTTACGAACCCCGCGCGCCGTCAGGGCAAGCTGGCGGATGTGATCAAGGGCGCGGATGTATTCATCGGCGTTTCCGCTCCGAACGTACTGAATAAGGAAATGGTCGGCACGATGGCGAAGGATGCGATCATCTTCGCCTGCGCCAATCCGACCCCCGAAATTTTCCCCGACGAAGCTAAGGCGGGCGGCGCGCGCGTCGTTTCCACCGGTCGCAGCGATTATCCGAACCAGTGCAACAACGTGCTGGCGTTCCCCGGCATCTTCCGCGGAACCTTCGACGTTCGCGCGAGCGATATCAATGATGAAATGAAGCTCGCCGCGGCGCAGGCCATCGCCGATCTGATCTCCGATGAGGAACTGAACGAGGATTACATCCTCCCGCAGGCGTTCGATCCGCGCGTGGGCAAGGCGGTCGCAGCGGCGGTTGCCGAAGCGGCGCGCAGAACCGGCGTCGCCAGAAAGTAAGCGCATTGCATCATTCGTATTTAAGGGGCGTGCCTTCAAAAGAAGGCGCGTTCCTTTTTTTTATCGCGCTTTTATGCATATCGCATTATAAGCATGTCAAAATACACATGATTATTTGATGGATTTTTACATCTTGACAGATAAATGGCATTTATGCTATAATTAATTCGTTGATACGGAAAACGTTTTCCGCAATCGAAGCGTGCGTTGCATTCCGCCGTATGGAATGTAAGAATAAGCAGAAATCAAGGAGGAAATCCCAATGAAGCGTATCATTACTCTGGTACTGGCACTTGTCATGCTCTTCGCAGTTGCGTCCATCGCATCCGCAGAAGGCTACACCATCGGCTACAGCCTGAAGACCATCACCAACGATGATTTCCAGCTGGCGCTGTACAACGCCGTAAAGGGCGCTGTTGAAGCTTCCGGCAATACCTTCGTAGACGCGATCGCCGAATCTCAAACCGGCGTTGCCACCCAGGTACAGCAGATCGAAACACTGATCGAATCCGGCGTAGACGCGCTGGTTCTGAACCCCATGGACGCCGAAGCCTGCATCACCGTTATGGAAAAGGCCAAGGAAAAGGGCATTCCGGTTGTTCTGGTTGACCAGGGCATCGCAGCCGGCCACGAAGATCTGTATCTGACCTTCGTTTCCACCGATAACAAGGCTGCCGCGAAGGTTGCCGGCGAATACATGGTCGAGCAGCTGGGCGAAGAAGGCGGCAAGGTGATCATCGTTCGCGGCGCCAACGGCTCTGCGGCGGGCGACGATCGCGCGGACGGATTCAAAGAGGGCATCGAAGGCTCCAACGTTGTGCTGGCGAACGAACAGCCCGGCGACTGGACGGTTGACGTTGCCATGCAGGCGACCGAAAACATGCTGCAGGCCGACCCCGATATCAAGGGCATCTTCTGCTGCTCCGATAACATGATCGCGGGCATCCTGCAGGCACTGGAAAATAACGATATCGATGTTGCGGATCTCTGCTTCATCTCCTTCGACGGCGCGAAGTCTGGCGTTGACTTCATCGCGGAAGGCAAGCTGACCGGCACCATGGCGCAGTTCCCGTCCGTAATCGGCGAAACCGCAGTCAATACGCTGGTTCAGTATCTGAATGGCGAAATCAAGGCGGAAGACATTCCTTCCTTCACCGACGCCGGCACCAAGGTGTACACCGCGGAGGATCTGGAAGGCGCATACGCCACCGCGTTCTAATCCGAATCGATTATCTGATTTCTTCGGATCGATGGATTGCAGATCCGCATGAATGATGGGGAGATGCAATCCGGAAAAGCGATATTGTGCCCGGGCGGGAAATATCCTGCCCGGGCACAATGATAAGTAGTTGCCGCTCAGCGGCGGTAAAGGGGTTGTTGCAAAGTGCAGTTTTTCAAAAAGTACCGCAACAGACTGATTCTGTGCATCGTGGGAATCGCGCTGTTTTTCATCGGCGGATCCTTCGTGCCCAGCTTTCTGAAGATCAGCAATCTGCTGAACGTAGTGCGCCAGAGTTCTGTAATCGCAATCGCGGCGGTCGGCATGTCCCAGGTGATCGTCATCAAGGGCATCGATCTTTCCGTCGGCGGCAATATTTCCTTCTGCGGCATGGTCGTGGGCATTCTGTTTGCCAACGGCGTATCCGTGCC
>CAKUKP010000117.1 GCA_934663625.1 uncultured Clostridia bacterium | reverse complement strand
AGCGAGCTGAAGAGAAAGCGAAGAAAACCACCCGCACGATCAATCAGGTTATGCTTCCTGCGCGCCCTCGTTCCCGACCATATTGACCAGCCATGTGCCGCGCTTCAGAAGGTAAATGCCAAAAATGCTCTTGATAATATCCGCCATCTGCACGCACAGATAAATCCATACGATATCCATGGACGGACAGAAGCGGGTTAGCAGATAAGCGATGGGCACGTATACCACCCAGCTGAACACGCTGTCGAATACGAAGGTGATGCCGGTTTTGCCGCCCGACCGCATGATGAAATAGGCGCAGTGGGGGATGGCGTGCACGGGCATGGCGACCGCCACGCAGCGCATCATCTTTGCGGAAAGCGCGCGCACGGCGTCGCTCGTATTGTACAGCATCGGAATGGCGTTGGAACACGCCAGCAGCAGCGCGCCGAAGAAAATTCCGGTTGCCGCGGAAAACGCCACCAGCTTCCAGCAGTAATCGCGCGCGGTATCGATCTTTCCCGCGCCCAATTGAATGCCCACGATGATTCCGGCGGCGTTGCCCAGCGACATAAATGCCGTGCTGAACAGGTTCCACGCCGTGGAGGAAATGTTTGTGGCGGCTACGACGTCCAGCCCGCGGAAGGAATAGATCTGCACCAGCGTGGTCGCGCCCAGCGCCCAGATCAGTTCGTTGGCGAGCAGCGGTAGCGCTTTCTTCGTGATGGTGATCGCCATATCCATCGGTACGCGCATCGTTTTATACAGCCCGCGCGCGAAATGGAAGCGATCGGTGCGGGAATGCGTGTAGATCATGATGAACGCAAGTTCCACATATCGGGAAAGCACCGTCGCAATGGCGGCGCCCGCCACGCCCAGCCGCGGGAAGAAAAGCTTGCCGAAGATCAGCAGGTAGTTAAACGTCATGTTGACCGCGACGGCGATGATGCTGGCGGCCATCGGAATGCGCGTTTCGCGCGTTTCACGCAGCGTACCGGCGTAGCTCTGGGTGATCATGAAGGCGGGCAGACCGATTACCATGATGCGCAGGTATTCAAACGCATAATTCAGCGTGTCCTGGCGGCGCACAGGATCGGATGTATCCGTAAGGTACAGCGCGATCAGGTTCTTGCCGAACAGCAGGAACAGAAAGATTCCGATGATTGTCACCATCGCGCCCACGATTACCTTGTAGCGGAAGCAGGTGCGCACGCCTTCATCATTGCCCGCGCCGTGGAACTGCGATGAAAAAATGCCCGCGCCGGAGATCGTGCCGAAGATCGCCAGATTGAATACGAGAATCAGCTGATTGGCGATGGCGACGCCGCTCATTTCCTCGGTGCCGATCGCGCCCACCATCAGATTGTCCAACAGGTTTACGAAATTCGTGATCGCGTTCTGAATGATGATGGGAATCACGATCGCCAGCACCATTTTATAGAAGGATCGGCTTCCGATCAGCTTGCGGAACGAATTGGACATGGCTCTGCTCCTTTGTAAAACATAATATTTTAATTATACCATGCGCCGCCGGATCGCTCAACGGCGTTCGGGTAAATAATCCCGTGAAAAAGGGTCGGCTGCCCATTTTTGGGAAGCCGGCCGAGGATATACTTTACATCGTTCCGGTGATGACCAGCGTGCCGATACCGGGCGCGGTTTCCCAAACGCCGGTGGTCGTATCCTGCGTGTAGGTGGCGGCGGGCACGGTGATCTGTCCCGCGACGGTGGCGAACGCGCCGGTCGCGGCGTTGTAGGTGTAATTGGTCGGCGCAGTCCATGCAACGCCGTTGTAGGTTACGCTCGTAATGGTCAGCGGTGGGTTGAAGGTATCCGAAATTACCGCGTTGTCGGCGGCGGTTACGGCGGAGCCGCCGCTGTTGGCGACGGTCAGCGTAAACGTAATCGGCTGATTTTCCGAAACGCTGGCGGGGCTTACCGCTTTCGTCAGCGAAAGCCGCGCGGCGGTAGTCGCATCGATCGTGCCGGTGGTGGTGACAGGCGCGGTCACGCCGCTTCCGGTGATGGTTACGGTGTTTTCCACCGTTCCGCCCGTGCCCAGCGGCGCGTAGCTGTTCGCGCGCGCGGAATACAGAATCAGCGCGTTTCCGCCCGCGGGCACGTTAATGCCGGTGAACGTGAGCGGCGGCCCCGCGGTGACTGTGGGCGCGGTCTGCAATACGCCGTTGACGTAATATTTCACCGTGCCGGCTTCGTAGGAAAGCGGGGTTACGCTGGTCGCGCCGAACGTATACGCGCCCAGATTGTCCGATACGGTCAAATTCGTAAACGCCGCCGTACCGCTGTTTACGATGCTGATGGCGTAGGTGATTACATCATCCGGCGCATAGCTCGCGGAAATCGGCGTTTTGGTGGCGGATAAAACCTCCACAATTTCGCCCGCGACGGTGTTGGAATTGGTTACGATATTATTGTAGGCGAGCGCTGCCTGATTGGTAAATGTCGCCATAGATTTGCCCCCTTTTTGGAATTGGAGCCTGCAGGCTCCATGGCAGATTATGCGCGGCGGGGGAAAAGGGTACCGCGCCGCTGTTTACAGTCATTTTCGCGTTCGCAGATCGCAGGGCGAATGCGCATAAAAGATTCGTAAATCCGCATGGCGCGGCAGGAAATGCGATGCGGCGGGTCGAAGTGTGCATACAGTACAAAAGAACGGGAAGGTTTGCGATGATTCGAAACATATTTATCGATCTGGACAATACGATTCTGGATTTTGATCGGGCGGAAAGAATTGCGCTGGAAAAGGCGTTTATCGATTTTGGCATCGCGCCTACGGAAGAATTATTGGCGCGATATCATGAACACAACGAACGGCATTGGCAGATGCTGGAGCGCGGCGAAATATCGCGATCGCAGGTGCTGACGGGCAGATTTGCGGCCTTGTTTGCGGAACGAAATATTGCGTGTGATCCCGAAGCGATTCAGCCGGCGTACGAACGCTATCTGTGCATCGGGCATTATTTCCTGTTGGGCGCGCAGGCGCTGCTGGACGCGCTGTACGGAAAATACCGCCTGTACATCGCCTCCAATGGAAATTTGCAGGTGCAGAAATCGCGCATTGAAAGCGCCGATCTCGCGCGATACATGGATGATATATTCATATCGGAACTGATCAGCTTCAACAAGCCCAGCCGCGAATTTTTTGAACGCTGCTTTGCGCAGATTCCCGATTTCAAGCGAGATGAAACCGTGATGATCGGCGATAGCCTGACTTCGGATATTCGCGGCGGAATCAACGCGGGAATTCGAACGATCTGGTACAATCCGTTGCACCGCGAAAACAAAATGGACTTTGCGCCCGATGCGGAGGTCGACACGCTGGGCGGGATTCCGGCGCTTCTGGAAGCGTGGTAAACGCGTACAGGTTAAATCACGTTAATTATAAATTGAGTTTGTCAATATATAGTTTCTTTTGATGAATTATACCGTATAATAAAGGCGGAATCATTCAGGAAAGGAACGGTATGAAGCATGACATACGATTTTGATATTGTGGTTCTCGGCGGCGGCCCCGGCGGCTATGAAGCGGCGATTCGCTGTGCGCAGCTCGGCAGAAAAACCTGCCTGATCGAGGCGCGCGAGCTGGGCGGCACCTGCTTAAACCGCGGCTGCATTCCCACCAAGGCGCTTCTGCACGGCGCGGAGGTCTATGAAAGCGTGCTTTCCGGCGGCACGTTTGGAATTCATGCGGAAAATGTAAGCATCGATTATGCGAAGCTGGTGGAATTCAAAAACGCGCGCGTCGCGCGCCTGCGCGGCGGCATCGAAGCGCTGGAGCGGGCGAACGGCGTGGAAGTGATCCATGGCTTCGGCAGGTTTACCGCGCCGCACCGCATTCAGGTGGGCGATCGGATGGTAACCTTCGATCGGGCGATTCTGGCGATGGGTTCCGCACCCGCGCGCCCGCCGATTCCGGGCATCGAAAATACCTATACCAGCGATGATGTGCTGGCGGCGGATTATCTGGTCAACAATGTAATCGTGGTGGGCGGCGGCGTAATCGGTCTGGAATTTGCCACGCTGTTTTCCGCGCTGGGCAAGCGCGTGACCATTATTGAAATGATGGAGGATATTCTGCCCGGCGTGATTCCCGAAATCACTTCGAAGGTAAAGGCAATTCTGAAAAAGAAAAAGGTAGAATTTCTGCTGGGCGCGCGCGTTCAGCGCATTCAGAACGGGCGCACGGTAGAATTTGAAATGAACGGAAAAACCGAAAGCCGCGCGGCGGGCGCGGTAATCGTATGCATCGGAAGAAAGCCCATGACGGCAGACTGCGGCTTGGAGCACATCGGAATCACACCGGATCGCCGCGGCTTTATCGAGGTGGACGATCATATGCGCACATCGGCGGAGGGCGTTTACGCCATCGGCGATATCACGGGCAAGATTCAGCTGGCGCACGCCGCGACGGCGCAGGGCATGATCGCCGCCGCCAACTGCGCGGGAGGAGATGCGGCGATGGATTACACCATCGTGCCCGCGTGCGTTTACACCGATCCGGAGATTGCGATGGTCGGCCTTTCACAGAATCAGGCGGAGCAGCAGGGGCTGCGCGTGCAGACCGGCGTGTTCAACATCGCCGCGAACGGGCGCTGCATGGTGATGGATGAAAATCAGGGGCTGATCAAGCTGGTTGCCGATGCGGAAAACGGAAAGATACTCGGCTGCCAGATCATGGCGCCGCGCGCTACCGATATGATCGCGGAAATCGCGGCGGTGATGCGCCACGGCGGCACGGTGGAAAGCCTGTCTGATGTAATTCATCCGCATCCCACCGTATCTGAAATCATTGCCGAAGCGGCGCACGATGCGGAAGGACTTTGCATCAATGCCATGCCCAAAAAACTGTAAAACGAATGCCGGCGGAGCTTCAATATTCCGTCGGCATTTATAATATTCATTTCGGCGCACGAATCGAAAGCGCGTGCGGAAGAATTTCGAATTCGGCGCAATCCGTATTGAGCAGCTCGCCATCCAGATTCACCGTCATGTTCGGGCATTCCATGCGAATCTTTTTGCAGCGGATTCTGCGCCCCAGCCCGCAGCGGACGTGCTTTCCGGTGATGAACAGCGCAATCAGTGGCAGAATCATCCATTTCTTCACGGGCTTTACGATGATCACATCGAACAGGCCATCGTCTACCTCCGCGTCCGGCACGGCCTTCATGCCGCCGCCGATGTAGCTTCCGTTTCCGATGGACAGAATGGCGAAGCGCATATCCTGCGCGGGACCATCATCGATGGAAACCTTCGCCTGCATCGGGCGATAATCCCGTATGGCGGCGACCAGACCGCGGAAATAGGCGCGCAGACCGGTATAGCGATCCTTATACTGTTCGGTCTTGCGCAGGACATCCACATCAAAGCCCGTTCCACCCACGTTCAAAAAGCGGATATCGTTCATTCTGCCCACGTCGATCCGGCGTGGCTGTGCATCCAATTGCATCTTCAGTGCCTGAATCGGGTCGCGGGGGAAATTCAGAGCGCGGACGAAATCATTGCCCGTTCCGCAGGGAACGATGATCAGCGGCGCGGGATTATCGCGAACGCGGTTGACGGCCTGAT
>CAKUKP010000116.1 GCA_934663625.1 uncultured Clostridia bacterium | reverse complement strand
TACATAAGCTTCTGTGGCTCGCATGCGTCTGCGCGGTTTTAACCGCCGCACTGCTGTTCTGCCGCATCGGAAAGAAATCAGCTTCCCCCTTCGCGGGCGCGCTGCCGCTGTATACGGTTTCCGCAGTTCTTCTGTTTGTGGGCGCTTCAGGGCTCGGCGCCGCGGAGCTTATACTGATCATGATCAACTATGTGCTCGCCGCCGTACTGCTCGCCCGATGCCGGAATATATGGAAGTATTTCCTTGGCGGGCTTGCCGCGCTGACCACGATACCGCTCTTACTGATCTTTGGTCTTACTGTGATTTTTAATGCCGGATTCGGTATCGAAACGAATATGGAATTTCCATCGCCGAATGCGGACATCGCGGCATGGGTACATATCGCGGACGAAGGTGCGCTGGGCGGCAGAACAACCGTTACCTTCTATCGCCCCGCAGAGCGCATCCATCTCGGCTTTGCCATGATCACCCGCCCCATCAAAACGTTGAACGAAGGCTGGACGGATCCCGCAGGCTTCACATTTCAATGGATCGACAATCATGCATATCGATTCAACGGCAGCCATGGTATCATTGAAGAAAGGAATCCGCATCATGAAGAAGAGAAAGATTCTATTCCTATTTGCGTTTCTTCTGCTGATCCTCATCTGTGCAACAGCGTGCTGTGCAAATGCCGCGTCTGAACTGCGCCTGTTCTTCCCCGGCGAACCGGATTCCTATCTGGTGGTCGATGCGCAGAACCATTGGGGCATTCAGGACGCGCAGAGAAACTGGATTATGAAATCGGAGGATGTACTCGTTCCCAAAACTTCCGGCTTTTCCATCGTCATGCTCCCCTTCGAGGGTTTTACAGAAGGAGTCGGTTGGTTTGCGCACGAGGATCGCGCCGGACTCATCAGCGCCGATGGCGAAATCATCCTGCCGCCGGAATATGAACTCAAGCAGGTATTTCTTATCGACGAGGCGCTTCCGGAAGCCTTTTGCGATGGCACAGCCATCGCCCGCAAGGATGGCGTCGATCATCTGATCGATACGCAGGGACGGATTCTCGATGATCTGAACGCCGATCAAATCGTGTCTGTCGACGATACCGATCGGGTCTGGTATCGCAAAAACGATCAGATCGGCATCGCACTCCGAAATGGGCAGGTCATAACCGCGCCGCTGTATTTAAGCTGTATTGATTCGCCTAAGGACGGCGCAATCGCCGCCCAAACCGAAACGGGCTGGGGACTTCTTTCGGAAAACTGCGCGCCGCTGACGGATTTCACCTATGATTCGATCGAAGCAAGCGACCAGCCCGGAATCTTTATCGCGGAAAAGAGCAATCGTTATGGGCTGCTCGGCAAGGATGGGCAGGAAATCACGGCGATCGATTTTAATGAAATCTCCAGCTTCTCGGAGGGCTTTGCCGCCGCATTTCGGGACGGCGGCGCGGGTTGGATCAACGCAGAGGGCGAATTTAGGTTTGAAAAACGTTTTGACGATACTCGAAACTTCCATTGCGGCTATGCGATTTTCACAAAGCACGGCAAATGCGGCGTAATCGCCGCGGATGGCCGCGAAACCGTTCCGCCGATCTATCAAAGCATATTTATGATGGGGCATTACGCCAAAGCCAATCTGGATGGACAGGACATTATCATCGATCTGCGCTCCGGCGCGGAACTGATGCGGATGGATGAAAACACATTCAGTGCGCTGGACTCCAACGGTGGTCTGTGCATACAGGATGCAGATGGAATCTACCAGCAATACAGAATCCGTGATGGTTCTACTGAGCCGGTCAGCACGCTGCGCGGGCTGCGGGAACTTACCGATGTTCTGGAAAACGCATCCATTCCGGCATCCTTTCCATCGGAATCGGATTCTTCCGCTTATCTCTGCACGGAGCGCGGACTTCCGCAAAAAGAAACGCTGCTGAACAAATGGGTAAATGGGCGTGTGCTGGAGATCACGCCGGTCGCATTGGATGCGATCGCATTTGCGGTCAATGCGGATAATCCGATTTCTTCCCTCAGTTCGGAGGAAATTCGAAGCATCTATGCCGGTGAAATTTCAACGTGGAGCCAGCTGGAACCGACCTATGATGCGGACTGTATCCCTTATTCACCGGAATCCAATGAAACTGCGGATGAACCCAGCGCGTGGCTCAGCCGCTTTATGAACGGCAAACCCATCCGCACGCTTCCCTATGCAGAGGTCATTTTTGATGTAAATCGCTGGCAGCCGTATGTAAATCTGCCCGGCGCGATCGGCGTTGGATACGCCTCCGAGATCGCCGCAAAGGAGGATGTCAAATGGATCGCCCTGGACGGCGTTGCGCCGACGGCGGCAAATATTCGCAGCAATGCATATCCATACGTGGAAACCCTGTATCTGGTCACAGAGAACGGCACGGATGATCCTTATTCCACCATTCTCCGCGAATGGCTGCTGTCGGACGAAGGGCAGCGCTTTCTCGAATCATGCGGCTATATCGCGCTGCGCGAAGTTGAATAAACAGGTTGTCCGGCGGAGAAATGTTCTCCACCGGACATTGTTTTTATCGATCAGAGGTTGATCCTTTATTTCTGCCTGAATTCTTCCACATCGCCCACGGTTTCGCGGATCGTGCCGGTCGCCGCGGTTTTATGCTGCTCCAGCAGCTTCAGCGCGCGCGGATTGTGGGTCAGGCATGCGGGGCCGCCGACACATCCGTTCTGACACGCCATGCCCTCGATAAAATTCTGCTTCAGCTTGCCGCTGCGCGTAATATTCAGCAGCTTTTTGCATTCGACAATTCCATCGCCGATGGCGGGATCAAGGCGGAACTGTTCTTCGGAAACATTCTGCTCCGCGAGCGCCTCGCGTACCGCGTCCGCCAATCCGCCGCAGCGCGCAAAGCCGCGGCCAAACGGCGATACGCGGTTCAGCTGCGTTTCCTCGCAATCCATCGGGTCGATATTCAGCGCACCGAACATCGCCTGCATTTCCTCAAACGTCATGGTATAATCCACGTATTCACCCGCTTTGGTATTTATTACCTCGCTCTTTTTGGCGATGCACGGGCCGATGAACACCACGTGCGCAAGTTCATCATTCTGCCGTATGCGCCGCGCGATGCACGCCATCGGCGAAAGCGTATGGGAAACATAGCCCGCCAGATTCGGGTATTCCTGGCGCACGAAGCTTACGAACGCCGGGCAGCAGCTGGACGTTAAAAAGCCCTTTTCGGCAAGCTCTCCGGCCTCCTCCCACGCCGTCAGATCCGCGCCTTCCGCCGCTTCCGTAACGGAATAGAAGCCCAGCTTCTGTATGGCGGTGGCGATGCGACCTACCGAAGCCTTGGGATACTGCGCCGCAATCGCGGGCGCAACCACGGCATACACGCGGTATTTCGTATTGTTTTCTGAGCCGCGAATCAGGTCGATAATTTCGGTGATATAGGATTCATCGGTGATCGCGCCGAACGGGCAGCGATACACGCATTGACCGCAGGAGATGCACTTTTCTTCGTTGATGCGCGCCTTTCGGGTATCGGAATCGATTTCGATCGCCTTCGTTTTGCACGCTTCCACGCAGGGGCGCACCACGCGCACGATGGCGGAATAGCTGCACGCATTCAGGCATTGTCCGCATTCCACGCACAGATTTTTATCGATCACGGCGTGCAGATTCTTGATCGTAATCGCGCCCTTCGGACAGGCGTTTTTGCAATAATGCGCGATGCAGCCGCGACAGGATTGCGTAACCTGAATGCCGTCGATGGGACATTCATCGCACGCGATGGGCAATACGCGCACCGCGCGGCGGCTGCGCTCCCCGCCCAATACCGCCGCCACGCGCTGATTGATGATCGCACGTTCCTTATAGATGCAGCAGCGCATCGTGGGCTTGCCCTCCGGAATGATTTCCTCCGGAATCTGCATCACGTTCTGCGGCGTAACTTCATCATCATACGCCAGCTCCGCAACCTTTTTCAGCACCTTGTATTTGATTTCCTGTACAGATGTTTCAAAAAACGGCATATTGACGCTCCTGTTCGTTTGATCCATTTAAGTATATCCCTTTCCGGCGCGGCTGTCAATGTACATCCGTTTCCGGTTTTTGGGTTATCTCATTTGGATATTTGTTGTTGACATCACTTTCTTTATGCGATATAATATATGCATAGAAAGACAGGGGGCCGGAACATGCGCGATTTTCATTCGAAACCGCACGCCGATATCGATATTTACAACGCCGAACGCCAGCGCGAGGAAAACCGACTGGGGCGGCGCATACGCGATGCGCGCACCCATCTGCGCATGAGCCAATCGGCGCTATCCGAAGCGCTGCGCACATACGGCGTGCGCGTGCAGGTGGCGGCGATCAGCAAATGGGAAAAGGGCGAAACCGTGCCGAACGCCTATCAGCTATTCGCCATCGGCTATGCGCTGCAGCAGCGCGATCTTACCGCCTATTTTGCGGGCAATGCCAAACCTGCCGCGCCGGAGCTGAACGAACGCGGCCTGAAAAAGCTGCGGGAATATCGGGATGATCTGATCGCCACGGGCAAATATGCGCCGGATCGACGCGTCCATGCGCCCGCGATGATTCAAAAGATCGTCTATGCCGAGCCTGCCGCCGCCGGCGCCGGAAACTATCTGGAAGGCTCCGATTATGATACGCTCTCCTTCCCCGCCGCCAGCGTTCCGGAAAATGCGGATTTCGGCGTTCGCATCGCCGGAAATAGCATGGAACCTTCCTACGTGAGCGGGCAGATCGTATGGGTGGAGCAATGCGCCGATCTTTCAAACGGCGATCTGGGCATATTCATCTGCGATGGCAACGCCTATTTTAAAATGTTCACCACCGCCATGCCCGATGCGGACGAAATCGATTCCTACACCTACGGCGATGGCGATATCGCGCCCAAGGTCACGCTGCATTCGCTGAATCCAGCGGCGGGCGATATTCCCATCTCGCCCGACAGCGAATTCCGAATCGTCGGCCGCGTTTTAAACTGATCCGAGTAAAAAAAGCATATTCTGGCGGAGGCCGCGACCGCGTCCGCCGTATTTTCTATACCCTTTTTTTCAGGAGGCGCATCATGAATTCGAAGAAATTCCGCAAGGTATACGTGGCAGTGGAAGCCGAAATCACGCGCACGGGCAAAATGCTGCCCCGATTGCTGATCTGGCCGGACGACCGCAAATACGAAATCGACAGCGTAAAGCGCGTATGCTGCGCCCCCGCGCTGAAAACCGGCGGCATAGGCGATCGCTACACCGTAATGATCAACGGACACGAGCGCGATCTTTTCTTTGAACACAATCCGGACGCCTATAGCGCCGTGCTGGGCAGATGGTTTGTGGAACAGGAAATCTGCGAAGCCTGACGGATGGACGTTTCGCGCCGCGCTCGACATCTCTTATATCTCCTCTCCAGCCGCCGCAAACGGCTTTCACAGCCGTTTGCAACTACACATACTTTTTACATAAAAAGGTATTGCATTTTCCGCCCGCAGATGATATAATATTTCTCGCAGTCAAGGTTGACGGCAAAACAAAAACTCCATACGGGGCATTAGCACAGTTGGTAGCGCGCTACATTCGCATTGTAGAGGTCAGCGGTTCGAATCCGCTATGCTCCACCACAGTCCGTCCGAAAACACAGTTTTCGGACGGATATTTTATATCATTCATACAAAAGCCACCCATT
>CAKUKP010000115.1 GCA_934663625.1 uncultured Clostridia bacterium | reverse complement strand
CAAAGCGTGAATTGGAAATAAGTCAGAATCGGACAGAAACGCAGAATCCGCGCCCCTTGAACTTATGGGGGCGCGGACTCGTCATTTACAGCACGGTAGTTGCTGGAAGCGGGCACTGCCCGATGACATAAGCTTTGAAATCTTAAATCAGTGGATTTCAAAGCGTGAATTGGAAATAAGTCAGAATCGGACAGAAACGCAGAATCCGCGCCCCTTGAACTTATGGGGGCGCGGATTCGTCTTACCCAGCGCGGCAGCAGCTGGCTGTCCGCACTGCGGACTAGTAATTTGAGAGGGGCGCATCGTCGGCGAATAGGCGCTCCTGGGTTTCCGCATCGGCATTGCCGGTTGCTGGCAGCCCGCAGCGCGCCTGGAACGCGCTGACGGCGATGCTGGTCTGCGAACCGTATAAGCCGTCCGCCTGGTATTCGGTCTGCGCATCGGGGTTCTTGAGATAGCCCAGCGCGTGCAGGCGGCGCTGCAATGCGAATACGGCGTAGGAGCGGGTATTGACCTTGAGTTCGTAATACGTGGGCACATAGCCATCGAACGTCGGCAATACCTGCTGATCGAGGGTAAGCTCGCTGCCGAGCACATTTTCATTTAAGCGGAACAGGCGGTTCATCGTCACGCATTCATAGCCCTTTTTGGTGGCGGCGTCCACAAATTCCAGGAATAGATTGTACGCCTTCTGGCTCATATCGAATCGATAGATATTGCCGCTCTGCAGCGTGCTCATCAGCCGTTCCAGCGTCTGCCCGTCATAATTGTAGGTATACCCGCCGACGCCGTATAAATTCATTTCGCGCAGCAGATAATGCGTGCGCTGATCATCAGCGCTGGAAAGATTCACCGGCCGATAGAAATGCTGTTCGTAATCCGCGCCGAGAATATAGGAAAGCGTGATGTTCTGCTTCCACAATTGCAGCGCCAGTTCGGCGTTGGAAAGCTTGTAATCGGGGCTGCGCTTGCTGTATACGTAATTTTCAATTTCGTAGCCCAGCGATTTGACGCATGTGGCAAACGAATCCTTCATGCTCTCGTTCGCCAATGCTTCGCCCGTGGGGAATAAGGTCAGCTTGATGCCATATCGCTCCGCCGCGCGCACATAATCCGCCATCATGGTAGAACGATCGCAGTTGTCCAGCGTGATCGCGATCATCATTTCATCATCCGGCGTGCGCTCCGCGCGGTTGAATACCGGCAGATAATAATCGCCGGGCTTCGCGGTGGGACATAGCGAATTCAGCTGCTCCGTCTGCGCATCGTCGGCAGGCTGCATTTCCGGCTCCGGCGTGGGCGTGATCAGCGGCGCAGGCGTAGCGGTCGGTTCCGCGATCAACTGGATATCCTCGTTCTGGATCACCATCGGCGCTTCGGAGTTCACCGGCGCATCAAACGTCAGATCCTGCGCATATCCCGCGTTCGCCTGCGCAGAATCATCCTTCTGCATCGGGTTCGATCGAATCAGCATCGCGATGATCGCCGCTGCGATCAATATCAATATGATAATCAGCGCCGTCAGTACGCCGGTAGACCTCCGGCGCAGCCGCGCGCGTTTCTTTCGATTGGGCATGTAGGGTTCCTCCATTATTGAATACCATCAGTATATCAAATATCGCAGGTCGAATCAAGCGCGATTGTAAATGTTCACAGATGCAGGCTGATTCGCAGCCCCTTCGGCAGGTGGTTTTTGAAAATTCCGCCGCTCACCTTGCCCCAGCCCAGCGCCATGCCGCGCCAGATCGCCAGCGTCCATCCGTTCTCCGCATCGGTTTCGATCGCTTCGCCGGATAGATATCGAACGGCCTGCGCATCGGTCAGGGCTAGCCTGCGCGCCGCATCGGCAGGATCGATCGCCATCGCCAGTGCGTGCGCGGGTTCGATGTAATTTTTGCCGATCCGCAGAAGGCAAAGCCCGCGCGATACGATTTTCACGCGCCCCGCATCCGGCAGCGCGGCGGGCACGGCGAATAAATATTCCCCCGCGCGCACGATTCGTTTGCCGACCAGATCGATTTTGCAGATTTCGGATAATTGAGAAAGCAGCGCGCGATCTTCGCGGGCGATGATGGAAGCAGCTTCGCGGTGATCCGTATGTCCCGCCTTGCGCAGCTTGCACGCAAAATGCCCGTCGCCGTGCACGATGTGCGGCCATGCGCGAATCATGCCGTTCTGCGAATCGCCGATTCCGGAAAGATGAAAATCCTCGGCGGAAAAATCGGGATGTCGGGCAAGAAACGCGCGAATCGTATTTTCGTTTTCCTCCATATTGAATGTGCAGGTGGAATATACGATCCTGCCGCCGGGCGCTAAAAGCTCCGCTGCGCGATCCAGTATCTCCGCCTGCCGCTTTGCGCAGCCCGCGGGCGAAGCGGGCGACCATTGCGCGCGCGCATCGGGATCGCGGCGAAACATGCCCTCGCCGCTGCACGGCGCATCGCATTGAATTGCATCGAAAAAGCATGACCATGTGCGGGATAGCGCGTCGGGGTAGGCGTTTGTCACTACGGCGTATCCTGCGCCCATGCGCTCCAGATTGGCGCGCAATACCTTCGCGCGCGCCGCATCCGGCTCGTTCGCAGCGAATACGCCCGTGCCACGCATCGCGGCGGCGATCTGCGTGGCCTTGCCGCCCGGCGCGGCGCATAGATCGAGTACGTATTCGTTCGGCTGGGGATTCAAAATCTCCGCGCTGATCATCGCGCTGGCTTCCTGAATGTAAAACGCGCCGGCGGCGTGCGCGATGCCCGCGCCGGGTCGCGCGCCCGGGCACAGGTATCTTCCGTATTTCGCCCATGGAACGTTCGATTCGATGTAGGGCGCAGCGGCGGCTTCGGCGTTTTCGCCGCGCAATGGATTCACACGCAGCGCCAGCGCAGGCTCCGCGTTCAGCGCGGCAAAAAATGCCGGTGCATCATCGCCCAGCATTTTCTGCATATTGGATATGAATTGTTCCGGAAACGGAATCATTTTTTGCTCTCCTCGGTGTAATGCGTGATGGTTTCAGGCGCATGTACGTAATCCGCCGTCTTGATGGAAAGATCGCGATTCTTCAATTTGTTTTCGATGATTGTGCGCACGATGGCAAACGCCAGCGCGTATACGGGTACCGCCAGCAGCATTCCCGTAAACCCGAACAGGCCGCTGCCGATTACGATGGAAATCATGATCGAAAGCGCGGAAACGCCCACATAATCGCCCAGGATGAACGGCCCGATTACGTTGCCGTCCAGCTGCTGCAATACCAGAATGAAGATCGAAAACCAAAGCGCGCTCATCGGATTTACGATCAGCAGTATGATCGCACACGGCGCCCAGCCGATGAACGGGCCGAAGAACGGAATCACATTCGTTACGCCGATCACCATGCTGATCAGCAGCGGATATTCCATGCGGAAAATCAGCATGCAGAAATAGCAGATCACGCCGATGATCGCGGAATCCACGATCTTGCCCGTGATGAAGCCCGCGAATATGCGGTTCGCGCGGCGCGTCCAGAAGATCAATCGTCCGGTCTGCTCCTCCGGCAGCGCGGCATAGCAGATTTTTTTGATGCGCGCGCACAGGCGATCCTTATCCATCAGCATGTAAAACGCCGTCACCGTACTGACCAGCACCGTGTACAGCGAACTGACGACGCTCTTGGAAAAAATCAAAACGTTGCCCAGAAGCTGGCTGATATCGATAAACTTCTGCGATACGATCTGATCCCATGCCACGGTCAGCTCATCGCCGTTGATGGATATGAAATCCAGCCGCTGCAGTATCTGGTTGATCTGCGCGGAATTTTTCTTCAGAAATGCGCCGATAAAGATTACGATCTGCCGGATCGATTCAATCAGCTGCGGCAGCATTACGCGCAGAAATACAAATACGATCAGAAACAGAAACGCCAGCGAAAGCAGCGTGGAAAGCGTGCGCATCGCGGTTTTCGTTTTGTCCGTTTTGAATATGAATCTGCGCAGCGGCTTTTCGATGAACCGCTGCGTGGGTCCCATCAGAAATGCGATGGCAAAGCCGATGAAGAACGGCGAAGCCAGCGAAAATACCTTCGTGATGAAGCTCCATATGTTGCTGAAATAAAAGATCAGCGCTGCAAACAGAATCACAAATATCGCCGTCACGCAGCGCGTGCGAATATAGCTCCATTGCTCCGGTGTAAATCTTGATTTCATGTCTGCTCCTTCCGGCGTTTCAGGTGCGGTCACACATACTGAAAAACCCTTTATTCCATCCTAATTATAACATGATTTATTGTTTTTCACAAGCGCGCGCACCGCCAAAAACGCGCAAATTCGACATTTACGTGAATTGTGGATAACGGATTTCTACCTATATATAATAGCGCGGGAAAATCAATCTGCATTGTAACGTTCGGCAACCATTTTTTGCGCGGCGGCAAGGCTCAGATCGCCGGATCGCAGAAGATAGATAATGTCCAGACAATCGATTTGCGCGTTTGCATCTATTCGCGGCGAAATTCGATCCGGACGCGCGATCGCCGCATCCATCGCGGCGTAGGGGCTGGTATCGGGATAGATGCGCATCGTCGGGCTGTGCGCGCCGATGTCTGCAAGCCGCATCTGGCTTTCCTCACCCGTCAGATATTTCAGAAACGCAAGACATACCGCCTGCTTATCGCCGCCGCAATTCGCCGCGCCCAGCAATAGCTGGTCGGTAAACGGCGTGTCCGCGCGCACGCATTCCCAGTTCGGGGATAGGCCGCGGTCGCGCCGGTCGATCAGCTTTGCGAGCTGTGCGGATGTTACCATCGCGCAGCTCGCGCTGCCGTCGATGAACGTCTGCAATGCCTGCTCCGCCGTCATCGCCGCGCCCGTGCCCGCGGGCAGCCCCAGATCCACGCCGATTTCCTCCACCGGCGCGCTTTTCGAATCGCCTGCGCCCGCCAGAATCGCCGCCGCCGCCATATCACGGTTTGAATCGCGTCCGATGGCGCATTGCGCGGGATCGAATTGCGCGCCGTCCCGCGTTACGCCGATCGTGCCGCCCAGCGCCAGCACACATGCGCCTGTTAAATGTTCGGTATTTTTCATCGATGGGGAATAGAAAATCATGTCCGGCGGCGCAATTGCCTGGTCGCGCGCTTCCATCGCCGAGGCGGATACGGTTTCAATTTCGATGTATACGCCGTCGTGAGCGCGCTCAAACGGCGCGGCACAGGAATTTAACCATGAATTGAAGCTGCCCGCGCACGAAAAATCAGCGCAGATCCAGCACTTGATCACGCCGGAATAGCCTTCGTATTTTTTCGCGATGTAGTCCTCCGTTTCGACAGGAAGCGCCCGAATCGCAAAAAATCCGAACATTATGATCATACATACCGCGGCGAATCCGATCAATTTCCGCACATTCATCACCCTGTTCAGCTTATGTATCGGCAAAAAAATTATTTCAAAAAAAGTGAAAAAAAGGGTTGACAAGCCAATCCGTTTTTGCTATAATATTCAACGTTGTCGCGAGAACAGCGGTCAAAAAGCGGTTACGGGGCAGCGCGATCCTTGAAAACGATACAGTGAAGAAATGTAAATCAAGATTGACATCGGAAGATGGAGATCGAAAAAAGAACAGTCAGATTCTGAGAGAGTAAACGCGATCTTGAGGGACGGGGCTTGGGCTTTGGCGAGCCTGAGAAGAAGTTCCAAAGAGACGTAAGGATTGAACATAAGAGTTTGATCCTGGCTCAGGACGAACGCTGGCGGCGTGCTTAAC
>CAKUKP010000114.1 GCA_934663625.1 uncultured Clostridia bacterium | reverse complement strand
GCCAGGCGGGAAGGCTGATCGTTGGTCACAGTCAGTTCAACGATCTGCTGCTTTTCGTTCTTGGTCTTTTTCGTCAGTTCGACAGTATTATCACACTCGCGCATTGCGATGGTAATCAGATGTTCGGCCATGGCCTGAACTTCCTTGCCACGAGCGAGAGTGGTTTCGATCTTTCCGTACCAGATCAGATTGGTGACCTGATTGCGGAGCATCGCCATTCTCTGGTCGCTAGGCCGACCCAGCTTACGATTGGCCATTGCTTGTTCCTCCCTTGATGCTCTATATCGGTTTCCGGTGATTATTCTTCAGTCGTCTTCAGCGTGAGACCCAGAGCAACGAGCTTCTGTTCCACTTCTTCAAGAGACTTCTTACCGAGGTTGCGCACCTTCATCATATCTTCCTGATTGCGCTGTACGAGTTCCGCCACGGTGTTGATGCCCGCGCGCTTCAGACAGTTGAATGCGCGCACGGAAAGATCCAGTTCTTCGATGGTCATTTCCAGAACCTTTCCACGATCATCCTCTTCCTGTTCGGCGTAATCGACGCGCACCACGTTCACAGTCAGATCGATGAACAGGCGCATATTATTGGTCAAAATCTGCGCTGCGGAAGCGAGCGCCTCCTTGGGCAGAATGCTGCCGTTCGTCCACACCTCGATGGTCAGCTTATCATAGTCGGTAACCTGACCTACGCGGGTATCCTCAACGGAATAGCTCACTTTGCGAATCGGTGTAAAGATAGAATCGACCGGTATCACGCCGATCGGCATTCCGCCGAGCTTGTTGCGTTCGATGGACAGCTGCTTATTGCGTTCCGCCGATACATAGCCTCTGCCGCGCTCCAGCGTGATCTGCATTTGCAGATGCGCGCCTTCCGACAGCGTGGCAATGTGCAGTTCGGGATTGATGATTTCAACTTCATCATCAATTTTGATATCGCCGGCGGTGATTTCGCACGGTCCGAACGCATCAATCGAAACAGTCTTCGGCTGCTCGGTATAGAGCTTGGCCGAGAGAAGCTTGATGTTCAGAATCAGTTCTGCAACGTCTTCCTTCACACCGGGGACGGTCGAAAACTCATGCTGTACACCCTCGATTCGGACGCTGGTAGCCGCAACGCCCGGAAGCGAATTCAGCAGTACGCGACGAAGGGAATTGCCCAGCGTCTGGCCAAAGCCACGCTCCAGCGGGTTTACGACGAACTTGCCATAACGGTTGTTTTCGCCGATCTCTACACGTTCGATTTTGGGCTTTTCGATTTGATCGATCATTCAGCGTTTCCTCCTCTCCTATGGCGATCCCATCCGGGATCGCTGCGCTAAGCCGTGTGAATGCGCGATGCACCCGCACCGCGATCCACAAAACGGCGTTTCCTGCGTTTCTAGGATCGCGAATATTAGCGGGAGTAAAGCTCGACGATGAGGTTTTCCTGAATCGTCAGATCGATATCTTCGCGCTTCGGCATCGCGTCTACGGTTGCCTTCAGGTTCTGAGCGTCGATGGTCAGCCAGCTGGGCATAACCTTGCCGGTGCCTTCGCGCAGACCCTTGAAGTAATCGGATTCTGCGGTCTTTTCGCGGATGGTGATCACATCGCCAGCCTTTACGAGGTAAGACGGGATATCCACCTTCTTGCCGTTTACACGGATGTGGCCGTGCATAACCAGCTGACGCGCCATCGGACGGCTGCTGCCGAAACCGACGCGATATACGACATTATCCAGACGACGCTCAAGGAGGATCAGCAGGTTATCGCCCGTGATGCCCTTCTGGCGCTCGGCCTCTTCAAAATACTTGTGGAACTGGCTCTCCAGCACGCCATAGGCGCGCTTTGCCTTCTGCTTTTCACGCAGCTGCAGGCCATACTCGCTCATCTTGCGCTGACGCGCCTGACCGTGCTCTCCGGGAGGGGTCGGACGGGCGTTCATCGTGCACTTCGGACCATAGCACTTTTCGCCCTTCAAAAAGAGCTTGCAACCTTCACGACGGCAGAGGCGGCAAACGGAACCGGTATATCTTGCCATTTGTTTGTACCTCCAATTACACTCTTCTGCGCTTGGGCGGACGGCATCCGTTATGCGGGATGGGCGTCACGTCCTTGATCATCGTCACTTCAAGACCTGCGGCCTGCAGGGAACGGATGGCCGCTTCACGTCCGGAACCGGGGCCCTTTACGAAGACTTCAACCGTCTTCAGACCGTATTCCAGCGCTGCCTTGGCGGCGGTTTCAGCTGCGGACTGCGCCGCGAAGGGCGTAGACTTCTTGCTGCCGCGGAAACCCAGTCCGCCTGCGGAAGCCCAGCTCAGCGCGTTGCCGGCCGTATCGGTGATCGTAACGATCGTGTTGTTAAAAGAAGAGCGGATATGGGCTGCGCCACGCTCAACGAGCTTCTTCTCGCGGCGCTTGCGAACGACCCTTTTCAGCTTCGGCTTTGCCATAGCAGATATTCCTCCCTAATGATTACTTTGCTTTCTTCTTACCGGCAGCCTGCTTTTTCGGGCCCTTGCGGGTGCGCGCGTTCTGCTTGGTATTCTGTCCGCGCACGGGGAGACCACGGCGGTGGCGCAGGCCACGATAGCAGCCGATCTCCATCAGGCGCTTGATGTTCATGGAAACCTCACGGCGAAGGTCACCTTCTACCTTGAGATGATGGTCAATGTAGTCACGCAGCTTACCGATATCTTCTTCGGTAAGATCTTTCACGCGAACGTCCGGGTTGATGCCGGTAGCCGCGATGATTTCGTCTGCGGTGTTACGGCCGATGCCGTAGATATACGTCAGGGCGATTTCAATGCGTTTCTCCCTGGGAAGGTCGACACCCGAGATTCGTGCCATGGGATGAATGCACCTCCAACTTACATAGGCTAATGGTGTTCGGCGCCTTGGCGTGCGCCAAACGAAGTTATTGAAAAGCCATGGGAAAACGCACCTTTTCCAGCCGCACCATCAGCATTGGTGCAGCCGTATCCGGCGCGTCAGCCGCTCCGACAGCTATTCAGACTAAAATATTATACCACAAGGGCAGTCGCTTTTGCAATGAAATTTACGGCTGCAGCGTAAATTTTCATCGATCAGCAATGTTATTTTTTGGATTTCTCCGTATTTTTCCGCGATAACGCAGAAATTCTGAACGAATAAGCGCCGAATCAAATGCATTTCTGCATGGATTCCTGCAAATATTCGTTCAGAATGAAACTGTGAACCGCATGGTTGTGCGGCGTGTTTGCGCTTTTCCTTAGCCCTGCTTCTGCTTATGCTTCGGATTTTCGCAGATGATCATCACGCGACCCTTGCGCTTAATGACCTTGCACTTTTCACAGATGGGTTTTACGGAAGGTCTGACTTTCATGATGCTGCCTCCTTACCAATTCCGATCTATCAATTCTTGCTTCTCCACGTGATCCGTCCGCGGGACAGATCATACGGGGAAAGCTCGATCGTTACCTTGTCGCCCGGATAAATGCGAATGTAGTTCATACGCATCTTGCCGGATACATGCGCCAATATCTTATGCCCATTGGGCAGTTCCACTTCGAACATGGCGTTTGGATAAGATTCTGTGACAACGCCTTCAACTTCAATAACATCAGACTTGGACACGCTTTACTTTTCCTCCCTCTTTAGCCATGAGCGAATTTCATGATTTTCGATTGCCGCGCCCGTGCGCAGCTTTTCCAAAAGCTCCTCTGCAACGGCATGCGTTGCATCCAGATGCTTGCGGCGCTTCTTCTTCAGACGATCCACCGTTCGAAGGTCGCCATCGGCCACCAGAACGAAATCATCATCGACTTCCTGCATGACAACAAATTTTCTGCCCTGATCCCTTCCCATGCGGGATGTAACAATCATCCCCGCGGTGATCGGTAGCTTGTTCATCTGCGCACTTCCTCCGCAACCTTTTTGCCGGGGAAGGACAGAACTTCCGGTTCGCCGTCGGTGATCAGCACCGTATGTTCGTAATGCGAACACAGGCTGCCGTCGCGGGTCACGATCGTCCAGTCATTGTCTTCACAATAGACCTTCCACGTGCCCATGGAAATCATCGGTTCGATGGCAATCGTCATACCGGCGCGCAGCTTTACGCCGCGTCCGGCAACGCCGAAGTTCGGAACATTGGGATCTTCATGCATTTCCTGGCCGATGCCGTGGCCGCACAGATCGCGGATTACGCCGTAGCCGTGCTTTTCGGCATGAACCTGAATCGCATGGGACAGATCGCCCAGCCGGTTTCCCTCGCGGGCCATATTTGCGCCGATCCAGAAGCATTCCTCGGTAACGTCTACCAGCTTCTGCGCCTCCGGCGTGCCGCCGCCCACCAGCACGGAAAACGCGCTGTCGGACTGCCAGCCGTCCAGAATTACGCCGCAGTCAACCGATAGGAGCTGACCCTTGTGCAGCTTCTTTTTATCAGCGAAGCCGTGGACAACCTGATCGTCCACAGAAGCACAGATAGAAAAGGGAAAGCCTTCAAAGCCCTTGAACGACGGGATTGCGCCCGCCTGGCGAATCAGCTTTTCAGCCATCTGATCCAGATGCAGCGTAGTTACGCCCGGTTCAATTTCATTGCGCAGCGCTTCCAGCACGCTGTGGAGCAACGCGCCCGCCTTGCGCATTTTTTCAATCTGTGATTCGTTCTTAATCGTGATCATTCAATCACTCCAGTGAGGTCAGAATCTGGCGAAGCACCTCTTCATGAGGCTGATCGCCATCGATTCGCTTGAGCCTGCCAAGACCTGCGTAATATCCGATCAGCGGCGCTGTCTGCTCTTTGTAGACATTGAGCCGATTGGAAATCGTAGCGGGCTTGTCATCATCGCGCTGATAGAGATCGCCGCCGCAGACGGGGCAGCGCGCTGCATCAGCCAATCTTGAGATATGGAATGTGCCGGCGCATTTTACGCACACGCGGCGGCCGGTCAGGCGGCCGAGCAGCTTATCATCGGGCACTTCAATATCTACGACGGCGTCGGGCATTGAAAATTCATCCAATGCGCGCGCCTGCTCCACGGTGCGCGGGAAGCCATCCAGCAGATAGCCGTTTGCGCAATCATCCATCGCAAGGCGTTCCTTGACCATGGCGATTACCACGCTATCGGGAACCAGCTGCCCCGCATCTATGTACCGCTTGGCTTTAAGTCCGGTAGGCGTACCGTTTTTGATGGCGTTGCGGAACATATCGCCGGTGGAGATATGGGGAACCCGCAGGTGCGAGCTTACGCCCGTCGCCTGCGTACCCTTGCCTGCTCCGGGAGGGCCGAGAAAAACCAATTTCATAGTCCTACCTCCGGGGCGATTAGAGGAATCCCTTGTAATGACGCATCATCATTTCGCTTTCCAGCTGACGCATGGTTTCCATGGCTACGGAAACGCCGATCATCATGGAGGAAGCCGCGAAGGACAGGCCTACGCCGACGACCGCGTATACCACTGCGGGCAGTACGGCGAGGATTCCCAGATAGATGGCGCCGAACGTGGTGATTCGGGTGGAGATCTTCTTGATGAAATCACTGGTGGGCTTGCCCTGGCGAATGCCGGGGATGGAGCCGCCGTTGTTCTGGATATTCTTCGCGATTTCAACGGGGTTGAAGCTGATGGAAGAATAGAAGAACGTGAAACCGAAGATCATCAGGGCGAATACCAGCTGATAGTGCCAGGTCATCGTCGTGATATGCGTGTTCCACCACTCATACGCTCTGGATTTGGAGAAGAACGCCAGAATCGTGGAGGGGAACTGCATGATCGCGTTGGCGAAAATCAGCGGCAGAACGCCGGAGGAGTTCAGCTTCATCGGGATGTGGGTGGACTGACCGCCGTACATCCTGCGGC
>CAKUKP010000113.1 GCA_934663625.1 uncultured Clostridia bacterium | reverse complement strand
AAACACGGTCATCATGCCGGGGCCGCCGCGGAACCGGCCGACGATGCTCTTCGCCAGATCCATAAAGAACTGGCCGCCGCCGGAAACCTGCAAAAAGCTGCCGAAGATGCAGAAAAGAACGATGAACGTCGCCGATGAATTCAGCGCTTCGCCGAATATGCCCTGGAACATCATGTACATCTGTTCCACAAAGCGGCGAACGGACATGCCCTTGTAATACAGAATGCCCGTCATATACTTCGCGGTAAAGGCGTAGATGATAAATACGATGGCGATGATCGGCATTGCCGCGCCGAGCGTGCGCTTGGTGAGCACCAGCAGGCAAACGATCAGGATCAGACCCAGCACCAGCTGAAGATCCGTTACCTTATCTACCTGCATCATGCGCTTCATCAGCGCTTCGTTATAGATGATGTTGTAAAGCAGGCTCGCGGAAAAACCGGAGCAGAGCAGCAGATTGGAAATACGAACGGGCCATTTGTATTTCGGATTCTTTGCCTCGTAGGGCAGCAAAAACAGGAGCGCAACGAACAGCAGGTGCACTGCCGTCTGTCGCGTGCCGGTCAATGAACCGGTGTATGCCGTGTAAAGATGAAACAATGACATGCATACGCCGAGAATTCGGGCGATCAGATTTACCACCCGTGGGTAATCCCATTTCTTATTCGCAGCCGTTTCCATCAATTTTCCCCCTTCATTTGTGATCGCAGCTGACGAGTACGATTATGCGGATACGGGATATGCGCGGGGGATAGCCCCCCGCCATATCCGCGATCATGCGTTTGGATCAGTTTTCGAAATTGATGCCCTTTTCCTGATAGTAGCGCAGCGCGCCGGGATGGATACCGCAAACCAGACCCTGTGCGACGGTTTTATCGTTCAGGTTCTTCATAAGCGCGTGCGCGGAACCCAGCGCATCATAGTTTTCGCAGATCGCCTTGGTCAGTTCGTATACAACGTCTTCGGGGACATCTTCGCGGACAACCAGCAGGTTCGGCGTGCCCAGCGTGTATACATCTTCCTTCTGGAAGGTGTAGGTACCGGCGGGGATCGTGATATCCACCCAGCCTTCATAGGTGTTCTTATATTCCGCCAGCTTATCTCGGTTGATCTGCACCAGTTCGAAATCGCGGCCAACGGACGCGTTTACGATGCCCGCCGCCGGATAGGAGGTCGTCCAGAATACGGCGTCGATATTGCCATCCTGCAGATTGCTGGTGGCTTCGCCCCACGCCAGAGGCGTAATGTTTACATCATCCTCGGTCATGCCGAAGGTGGTCAGCATGTTCATGCAGGGCTGATAGGGGCCGCCGCCGTACTGACCGCAGGTGAACGTCTTGCCCGCCAGATCGGAGAAATCCTTGATGTTGGCGGAAGGAAGCGCCCAGAGCTGGATCGTGTTCGGATAGAGCGCGCACAGGGACATCAGACCGCTGACCGGCTCGGAGAACGGCGCTTCGCCCTTGCCGGATGCCGCCAGCGTATCGGCGGTGATGATGCCCAACTCGCCTTCGCCCGCCGCCATCATCATTACGTTTACCGCGCTGCCGGTGCTGGGAACGGAAGAAAACTGTACGTCGGGAAGCGCCGCCTTAAACAGTTCGATCGCTGCCGCGCCAACGATTTCCATCGTGCCGCCGGAAGGACCGGTGAGGATCGTAAGACTGCGAACGGAAGAAGCGCTTGCACAGCCCATCATCAGCATTGCCAGAACGCAAAGAACCGCCAGAATGCGTGCGAAATTTCCTTTCATGTTGAATACCTCCACTTATATATTCAAATTCGATCAGTAGTTCTTGATGATATCGGTCGCCATTTCGCACCATCTCCACAGCCGCTGCGGCTCATGGTTCAGGGTAACGATGGTTTTCATAACGATTTCGACGTTGTTGTTGTATTCGCGCGCCCATTTGCATACGTTTTCCAGCTCGGTGCGCAGCTTGTCCTCGCCCATGGGATTCAGATTCAGATATACGGAATTGGGCTTGAAGGAAACGACGTATTTGGAGCCCATCTTTTCCATCGCCGCCTGCTGATTGGCGAAGGGCGATACGGTGAACTTGCGCAGGTTATCGAATACGCCCAGCTCCTTCACCTTGTGATCCGTGCGCTCGCAGCAGCCGTAATAGATGCGCGGGAACATGTCCGCCCACGGTTTTTCATTGACGAATGCAAAATCATGGCTCGTCTGCGGGGATACGGAAGTGAAAATCTGATCCTGGCATACGCCCCAGATGTCCTTCAGCTTTGCGCCAATGCCGCTCGCCGGAGGTACTGCAAGTTCATTGGAATAACCGTAGCCGCCGTTGCCGATGTAGGAATTGTTGTTGTTGGAGCTGAGGATGCCCAGCGCTTCATACTGCTTGGCGCGGCTGATGAAGCACTGCGTATAGCGCTTCGCAGCGGCCTGCAAAAGCTCCGGTTCATCGATCAGGTAATACATGCCCTCGTCAATCGTCGTCCAGGCGAAGATATCGTCGAACATGGCGTAACGGAAATTGTTGATGCCGAACAGCTTCACATCGATGATGCCATCCATAATTTCGCACATGCGTTCGTAGTTTTCACGGGTTTCCGCCTCGTGATAGGTAACGCACGGCATTTTGATCAGTTCTTCTACGTTGGTATCGGGGAAGAGCACCTGATTGAAGGCGTATGCCTTGTCCAGATCCTCCATCTTGTTCCACTTGGCGGGATAGCTGGACATGCGCAGGCCTACGTTGGTATCCGTAACTTCGCAGGGCACTTCGATGTAGGGCTCGATCACGCGATCCAGCGGCATGTGCTTCCATTCGTAAATGGCCAGCTTCATTTCCATTTCGCGGCGCTGCCAGTACGGATCTTCGATGGTGGGATGGATGGAATCCGGGCCCTCGCTCAGCAGACATACCGGATAATCGCGCGCGACCAGCACGGGACGAATCATTTTTCCATCGTTTACCGCGCGCCAGAGGTTGCGGTTGGTTTCCATGACCGGCAGCTCCGAAATCTCGCGCAGCTGACGACCCAGGTTTTGCAGGGTTTCCCGCTCTGATAGCGATAACTTACCTGCTCTTTGCATAATAATACCCCCTTCGTACAATATATCCGCATTTGTACACAAAAGTGATTTTGAATTTGGGCCATATTCGACACAATTTGAACTCCTGCGGAACTTGCCTTTATTGTAGCACATGTAATCAATAATGTAAAATATATAATATTTTGTTATATATAAATTTAACTTATATGTGCTATACTGAACCTGTGACGGATTTTGTGCCGGATCACAATCCAAAATGGGGGTGGGGGACATGACGCTGATGCAGCTGAAATATTTCCAGACCGTTTGCAAGCTGGGCAGCATTTCGCGCGCGTCGATGGTTTTGAACATCACGCAGCCCGCGATATCCTCCGCCATCAAGGAACTGGAACGCGAATACAATGTGCAGCTGTTTGAGCGCATCGGCAAAAGATTGATCCTGACGCAGGAGGGCAGCTATCTGCTCTCGCTCGCGGATGATTTTCTGATCCACGCGGATAATCTGGGCAGCGCCATGAGCGATTTATCCAACCAGCGCAACCACATTATGCTGGGCATATCGCCCATGCTGGCTTCGATATTTCTGCCGTCGATCGTGAATCGATTCGCGTGGGAACATCCGGAAGTAGAACTCAAGCTGTTCGAGGACGGACGCTATAACCTGTTCGAAAAGCTGTATAAGCACGAACTGGATATGATCATCCTGAGCGATGCCACAAAATATACAGATCCATTGCAGCACGATTACCACAGCATCCAGATTGCGGATCTGGAATTCGGCTATTGCGTAGCGCCGGATCATCCGCTGGCGCAGGCAGAGCACATACGTCCAAACGATATCGCGCAGGAATCGCTGCTGGCGTTTACCGATGCATTTCAGCAGCCGAGCATCATTGAACGCTGGTTTGCCGATGCCGGACTTCAGCCGCGGTTCGTATACCGTACCAACCAGCTATCTACCATCTATGAAATGGTGCTTGCGTGCAAAATGTCTACGCTGATCTATAAAAAGCTGGAGGTGCAGAAGCCGGAGCTGTGTTTTATTCCGCTGGAGCCCGCAATACGCCTGCCGATTAATCTGTTCTGGCGCGTGGACGGCCGCCTGTACAGCCACATGAGCAACATGATTCAATGCGTAACAAACGTTTGTAACATGCTGTAAACAGCACGCAAAAAACGGCGCGCACAGTACATCATCGACCGTGCGCGCCGTTTCGTATTGATTTTATTTGATAAAGCCGACCTGCGTGCAGATTTCCGCGCATGCCGTGTCCTTTTTCTGATTGAATTTGATCTTGTTTTCCTCGAACAGGTTGCCGCCGTGCGTATCGATGGAAACGATCAGCGGGCCGAATTCCTTTACGCGGCACGTCCACAGCGTTTCCGGCATGCCCAGATCCATCCATTCCGCGCCTTCGATTTCTTCCACCGTCGTGGCGGCGAGCACGCCGCAGCCCGCGGGGAATACGCAATGGATCGCTTTGTATTTTTCACAGCCGCGCTGCGTGCCTTCCTTCATGCCGCCCTTGCCGACGATCAGACGAACGCCGGTTTGACGGATGAATTCTTCCTCGAATTTTTCCATGCGCATGGAAGTGGTCGGGCCGATAGAAACCATTTCGTATTTTCCATCCTCTCCGGCAATCGGGCGCACGATGGGGCCCGCGTGAAAAATCGCGCCGCCGTGCAGATCCACGGGCAATTCGCGCCCGCCCTCGATCAGGCGGCGATGCGCCACATCACGGCACGTGGTAATGTGTCCCGTAAGGTAGATGATGTCGCCGATGCGAATATCTTCAAGATCCTGCGTGGAGATGGGCGTTTTCAATATCTTTTTGGACATTACAGCTTCGCCTCCTTATGGGATGTGATCGTATAGTTCAGATCGCGATCGAAATTGATGTGTCCGCGCCGGTGGCTCCAGCAGCCGGTGCTCACGGCGACGCCGATGGCGGATGGATGGCGCGCGGTGTTTTCGATATGCACGCCCATTACGGAAGCCGCGCCGGAAAGCCCCTGCGGCCCCAGACCGATTTTGTTGATGCCGTCCTCCAGCAGCTGTTCCATTTTCGCGGCGCGCGCGTTGGAATTGTGGCTGCCGATCGGGCGCATCAGCGCCTTTTTCGAAAGCAGCGCGGCGGTTTCGATCGAAGTCGCCACGCCGACGCCAACCAGCAGCGGCGGACAGGCGTTCAGGCCGTAACTGGTCATTACGTCCATTACAAACTGGGTCACGCCCTCGTAGCCCGCGCCGGGCATCAGCACCATGGCCTTGCCGGGCAGGGTGCAGCCGCCGCCCGCCATGTAGGTATCGATTTCACAGCCGTCGCTCTTCGGTACGATCTCCCAAAATACGCTGGGTGTACCTTTGCCGACGTTTCGACCGGTATTGTATTCATCGAATGTTTCCACGCTGTTATGGCGCAGCGGGGCGGCGAACGTCGCGCGCACCACCGCTTCCTTCAGCAGCGCTTCCAGATCGCCGATCAGCGGAAAACTTGCACCGCATTTTACGAAAAATTGCAGCACGCCGGTGTCCTGACAGCAGGGACGATCCAGCTCTTTCGCCAGCCGCTGGTTTTCAAACATGGTATCATAAATCGCCAGCGCCAGCGGGCTGTGCTCCTGCGAACGCAGCTCTGTCAGCTTCTGCATTACGTCGTCCGGAAGAATTTTTCCACTGTAGGCGACGAATTTTGCCATGATATCTGTCATTTTTTCAATAAGACGGGGATCAGTCATAGGCTCGCTCCCTTCCAAAATTCTTATAAGTATTCTAAAGTTAAAACAGATATTTGTCAATGGCGATTTATATAGGCACCACGGCCGCAACGTCAAATTAAGCAGTTGCTGCGAATATTACATATGCATTACCAAAAGGATTTTAGAGGGGAGTGGCGAATAAAGACACTGAGGTGATCTGTATGATGAAAGAAAGTTTCAGCA
>CAKUKP010000112.1 GCA_934663625.1 uncultured Clostridia bacterium | reverse complement strand
GGAATACCAGATCCGCGCCCTTATCCTTGGCGTCGGTCAACTGTACGGAGAAATCCGTGGTTTCATCGGTGAAGGTGGTTACGGATACGATTTCCAGACCCAGCTCCGCTGCTTCCGCAGCAAAGGTCTGATATACGCCGGTGGAATAAGCGTCCGCGTTGTTGTAGATCACAGCGATCTTGGTGGCTAGCTTGTTTTCCGCAATGTATTTTGCGGATACAGTGCCCTGCGCCGGATCGGTGAAGCATACCTGGAATACATTATCCTTGCCCGCGGTCACGTCTACGGACGATGCAGAAGGCGTCAGCAGGAACATGCGCTCTTCATTCGCGACGGAAGCAACCGCCTTGCAGGGAGCGGTGGTCACGCAGCCGATGATCATCTGTGCGCCCCAGTCCCAAAGGTTGTTGTAGGCGTTTACGGATTTTTCAGCGTCGTGTTCATCGTCTTGCGGATTCAGTTCGATCTGCATTCCGCCCAGCGCGTTGATTTCATCTGCAGCGACCTGCGCGCCCTGATAGCAGGAAATTCCATATACCGCTGCACCGCCGGTCAGCGGGCCAATAAAGCCGATCTTAATCGTTTCTTCAGCCAGGCATCCGGCCATGGCGAATACGAGCAGTGCGGCAAGTGCGACAGCGATGATCTTCTTCATAACAGTACCCTCCTAAAAAGAATGAACGGCAAAACCGTTGCGTATAATATACGGATTTTGTACTGTCATGTCAAGACGTAAAAGCCAATTATTTTTGTTAATTGTTTGCGTTTCGCCAAAATTTCAAGGGCGTTCCGAAATTATTTTTGATTATTCGCCTTTTTTCTCCGATTCTCGATACAAAATCAGCGAAAACCAGGTTACAAGATTTCCCTCGGCATAAAAATCAATGTTCGTCTTTTCGGCAAGATCGGTCACGATAATGCCGTGGCTTTCCACGCACGGATACATTTTATCCGGATGGCGGCAGGGCGCGTTCGGATAGGCGCAATGATCGCAGATTGCGCAGGCCTCGGTGGACAGCACCATATAATCCTCCACCATCGGCGCGACGAACCCCGCCACGGTTCGCGTGATTTCCTCGTGCGGCGCGCGTGTGGAAAGCGTTTCTTCGATGTTGGCGATATCGTTAACCTCCGTGATGGTGGCGATCAGCAGCGCGTCCGGATATTGCAGGCACCGCTTTTTGCATTCCTCCACGCTGCCCACGGCGGGCGGGCACGCCCACGTTTTCCCATACATCGGGCATTCATGTTCGCAGATCCAGCGCACGCGATCCGAAAACAGCAGATCCGCCGTTTTGATATAGACGTATTGATACAGCGGCAGCTCCGCCAGCTTCGCATCCAAAAAATCCCGATTCATGCCACAACCTCCAGTAATCCTGAAGCTATTATAGCACAAATCGGGATTTTGAAACAATACCCTTCAGCGGCGAACCCTGCGCATGAACACAAAAATTGCCAGCGCGGAAAGCGTCGCCGCATAGAACAGCACGATCGCCAGCGGTGCAAGCATCGCGGCGGTATCCCCCGCCAGCGCGGCGCGCGCCGCGTCCACGGCGTTTGCAAACGGCAGGATATGCGCGATGGTATCAAACGCCCCGCCCACCAGCTTCGTATCAAACCATGTGCCGGAAAGCCATGCGCTCACGTTCGTCAGCGCCGCGCCGCACACGCCGCCCACCTGCCGATCGTCCAGCAGGCAGCCGCAGATGAAGCCGATGGCGAAGTACATCACCGCCGCGGGCAGCAGAACAATCATCGTGGTCAGCACGCGAATCGTCGGCTGCAGTCCCAGCAAAAACGCCGCGCCGAAGCAGATCGCCGTCTGTACCACCGCCATCGGGATCAGCGGCAGCGCATAGCCCGCCAGAAACTGCGCCGGCCGCATCGGCGAGGACATCAGCCGCATCATCAGCGCGCTGCTCCGGTCGCGCGAAATCAGCAGTGCGGAAAACAGCGCAAAGAAGGAATAGCCGAACACCGCGATGCCGGGCACGAGCTGATCCAGTACGAACACCTCAACGGGCACATTTTTCTGAATCAGCGTAAGCAGCAGCAAAAGAATCAGCGGAAAGCCCGCGCCGAAGCCCATGGTGATCGGATCGCGGATGATCTCCAGCGTATTTCGATGCGCAAACGCGCGAATTTTCATGCCAGTTCGCCTCCCTCCGGCGCGGCGATCGCCACGAACGCCGCTTCCAGGCTGTCCGTTTCCGTGCGCGCCTTCAATTCCTCCGCCGTACCGACCGCGCGCAGCCTTCCCTTCTGCATCACGCCGATGCGGTCGGCGAGCGCTTCCGCCTCCTCCATGTAATGGGTGGTCAGCAAAATCGTCACCTTGCCGTGCAGTTCCTTCACCACGTTCCAAAGTTCGCGCCGCGCCAGCACATCCAGCCCCAGCGTGGGTTCGTCCAGAAACAGCACCTGCGGATCGGTAATCAATGCCATCGCGATGGAAAGTCTGCGCATCCAGCCGCCAGACAGCGTACCCGCGCGCTTTGCGCGCACCTCCTGCATTTCAAATGCTTCGATCATGCGCTCCGCCCGATCCGCCGCCGTTTCAGCATTCATGCCATAGATGCCCGCCGCGAAGATCAGATTTTCATACACGGTCAGCCGCGGCGCGACCGCGGATTCCTGCGGCGAAACATTCGATATGCGCCGCACCGCGTCCGCATCGCGCGCCACGCTGTGTCCCCGCATCACGGCATCGCCGCCGCAGGGGCGCAGCACGCCGCACAGCATCCGGATCGCGGTAGTCTTTCCCGCGCCGTTCACGCCCAGCAGCGCAAACAACTCGCCTTCCCGAATCTCCAGCGTCAGCCCATCCACCGCCGTATGATCTCCGTAGCGGTAGGTCAGGTCGCGAATATCAATCGCATTCATTCCATTCTGTTCCTTTCATGAATCTTCCGGTTCAGATCGCGTATCCGCTTGCGGTATACCGCGTACTGAATCCCCCACGTGATCGCGTAAGTGCCCGTCCAGCCGAGGCTGCTGAACAGTATGCCCTCCGTCGGCATGGGCGTCCAGCAGATCAGCAGCACGGGAACCCACACCGCCGCCGTGATCACAAAATACATGATTCCCTGCCGGAGAAAGCTCCAGCGTTCCAGATCGTATACCACGGATGCGCCCGAAAACGCCGCGCCGATGCCGCCCACCAGCAGAAGCTGCGTCAGCACGGCGGCGTCCTTCGCGGCAAAATGCGAAGCGAACCGCTCCGTCACCGTCGATCCGCCATTCTGCGCGATGCAAATCTGTATCAGCATCACCGCAAGCACCGTCGAAATAAAGCCGACCTGCATTCGCGCAAACACTTTCTTCCACATCATTCATCACTCCTCAAACGCCCTTCGAATTCGGGAAACATACCTGCGGGAAACGTAACAGCAGCCGCCGTTTTTCAAGGTCAGCCGGATCGTGCCTGTCAGGCTGAAATCCAGATCGCGTATCCAACGTCTGCCCACGATTTCCGAATTGGATATTCGAATGAATTCAGCCGGATCCAGCGTTTCCTCCAATTCGTACAGGCGGCAGCGCAGCTGATAAACGCCGGCTTTGCATTCCAGCAGCACGCGCCGGTTTTCCGTATAGATGCGGATAATTTCGTCCGCATCGATCAGCGCTTCTCCGCGTTCGCCATAGGCGTGCAGCACGCGCGGCTCCGCCAGCCTGCGCAGGATCTGATCCACCTCCGCCGTGCGCGAGGGGGCATAGATCACCGCATACGGCGCGTCCGCCGCTGGGTCTATGCGAAATTCCGCCTTCATAAATTCACCTCATTGACGCAATAGATTATAGTTTTTCCGCACCGCGCTGTAAATATTTTTCCTACAGGTGGTGCAATCCGGCGCACGGATGGTATGAAAAGCCCGCAGGCAGGCGGTTTTCGCCTTACCTGCGGGTTCACGCTTTACCATTCAATTGTGAATGCGCGGACAGGTATTTTCCTCCGTTTGAATCGTGAGCGAAGCCAGATGCGCGCCGCGCGCACATGCGTCGCGCAGGTTCATGCCATGGATCAATCCATCCACCGTTCCGGAAAAGAATGCATCGCCCGCGCCCGTGGAATCTACAAGGCGCGTCGGTTCCGCCGGCACAAAGCCCGCATCGCCATTCCGGGAATCGAAATAAATCGATCCATGCACACCCAGCGTCACCACGATCTGCTTCAGATCGCGCTTTTTCGCTTCGATGCGCGTCACTTCCAATACGCGCTCCGGATCGGCGGGATCCAGCGTGCAGCCGAACAACAGCCCCGCTTCGATTTCGTTCATCACGATCAGACGCGCCCGCGAAAGCAGCGTCTGGCGCTTCAGGATCACGCCCATATTGCCCACGATCACATAGATATCGCGCCGATGCTTTTCCGCAAGCTCGAACACGCGATCCGCGATACTGGCGCGCATATCGATCTCCAGCACAACATCGTCGCAGTTCTGCATGATTTCATCGCCGCGCTCCTGAAACAGCGCGTCCAGCCGCGATGAATCCGGCTGTCGGGAAATTGATCCCGCCAGATCGCCGTTTTCATTCATCACGGCAAGCCACATGCCCATACCGGCGGGCGCTTCGATCGCATAGGTCAGATCTACGCCGTTGGCGGCGAGGTTCGCGCGAACGCCGCTGCCCAGCGCGTCGGGTTCGAACATGGTAACAAACGTAACATCGTTACCGACGTTGGCAAGATTCTGCGCCACATTCCGGCTCACGCCGCCGTGCACGATCTTCACATCGCCGATATTTCTGCCGGTGGGAATGTATTTCCCGTGCGGAAATCCCTTCACATCGACGAACACCACGCCGATGACCGCGGTGCGCCCCATGGGCATCGCCCTCCCTCGTATCGCTGATCTTTTGTATTTTTCGGCTTACAGAACCTTGTTGTATTCGTTGCAGAGCGGATGCAGAATCGCCTCGTCCTCCTCGATCTCCGCAAAGCGATAGGTCGGCTCCAGAAAATAGTTATCGGTGTTATCATCGTTCACGCGGGAAACCTCGCCCACCACCAGTTCGCCGCAGCCGGTCTTGGGTCCGAAGATGTGCGCGATGTACGGCGCAAGGCTGATGCTGTCGCCGGGATAGATCAGGATTTCTTCGCCCGCCTTATACACGTGCTCGATACCGTCCTGATATACGTGCACGTCCGTTTCCAGCTGTTTGCCCGTTTCCGGATCGGCGTTCCACAAAAATACCTGCAATACGCCTCCTGCGCGGTTGATGATGTCCTCCGTCTTATAGACATGGTAATGCTTCGGCAGGCGCTGACCTTCCTTCTGCATAATGTATTTCTCGCAGTACGGCACGCCAATCGAGGGATCGTTCATATCGCCGTTGCGCACGGTATACAGCACCGCGCCGATTTCATCAAACTTTCCAGTGCCGAAGTCCGTAATGTCCCAGCCCATCATTACCTTCCGAATCGTTTCCAGCCGATCCTTATTCTCTCCCCATTTATCCATATCCCAGTACGCCATGCCAGGCAGGCGAATGTTATTCTCCTTCAAAAGCTCCTTCGCCCAAGTGATTGCACTATTGATCTCAGAACGTTTCATTTGATTAAATCCCCTTCCCTTTGTAGTCATAATCCATGCTAAATTCTAACATTTTTTATACCTTCTGTCAACGGGCTGTGCCCGCTTCCAGCTACTGCCGTTTTGCCGACAGTGTCGGCTGCCATCTGCTGCCGCGCTGGAAATGACGAAGCTGTGCCCCCATAAGTTCAAGGGGCACAGCTTCTTTGTTTCTATTCTGTTCGGGCTTATCTCGAACCAACGTTTTGAAATCCATAGATTCAAGATTTCAAAACTTATGTAATTCTCTCCTTCCGTCAAAACCTGCGGTTTTGCCACCTTCCTCATCAGAGGAAGGCAAGGGGTACGACCAGCATGGTAAGCTTTGATGCCTTAAATCTATGGGCATCAAAGCACGGATTAGCGATAAGTCAGAATCGGATAGAAACGCAGAATCCGCGCCCCTTAAATCTATGGGGGCGCGGATTCGTCATTTACAG
>CAKUKP010000111.1 GCA_934663625.1 uncultured Clostridia bacterium | reverse complement strand
TTGAATGGGTGGCTTTTGTATGAATGATATAAAATATCCGTCCGAAAACTGTGTTTTCGGACGGACTGTGGTGGAGCATATGGGACTCGAACCCATGACCTCTACACTGCCAGTGTAGCGCTCTAGCCAACTGAGCTAATGCCCCATGTTCTGATCTTTCGCTCGGAACAAATGTTATTATATCAGGTGAAAGTGCATTTGTAAAGGGGGGTAAAGCATATTTCAATAAATTAATATAGATATAATATTCTGCTTCGGCGGCGCACGCCTTGTATTGCTGTGCGAAATCATGTATAATTACTGCCATACTGGAATCCACGAAAGATAGATAAGGAAGTGTTGATGTATGTTTGTTGCGGATGCGCATTGCGATACGCTGTACAATATGGCGATTGAAAAGATGAAGCCGGAGGACGTATGCGTTACGCCGGAGCGCATGGCGAAGGGAAACGTATGCCTGCAAACCTTCGCGATGTTCTGTTCGTTCAACCGTCCCGATCCGTTTCAGGATGGCATGGCGATGAAGGAGGCCTACAAAAAGCTGCCGGTGCGCACCTATAACCGCCGCCTGCCCGATGAAATTCCCACCGAAATCGGCGGCATACTGTCCTGCGAGGGCGGCGAAATGCTGCGCGGCAGCATCGATAATCTGTGCCTGTTCGACGATGATGTACACATACGCCTGATCGCGCTCACCTGGAATTACGATAATGAAATCGCGACTCCGGCGTATGAAAATGCGGAGGACGGATTGAAACCGTTCGGATTTGAACTGCTGCGCGAAATGGACGCGCGCGGAATCTGCGCGGATACATCGCATCTGAACGAGCGCGGCTTCTGGGATGTGATCGATCATGCGCGCATCGCGCCGTGCGCATCGCATTCCAACTGCCGCTGGCTCTGCGATAAGCCGCGCAATCTGAAAAAGGATCAGGTGCGCGCGCTGATCGATCGAAAGGGTTTTATCGGCGTGAACTTTTATTCGGGCTTCCTCGCGAAGGATCGTCCGGCATTGATTGATGATGTGATTGCGAATATCGATGCGATCTGTTCCATGGGCGGCGAGAACATCGTGGGCTTCGGTTCCGATTTCGACGGAATTGAGAAATGGCCGGATGGGCTGGGCAACCCCGCTGATTTTCCGAATCTGATCGAAGCACTGCGCGCGCGCGGCTATTCGCAGGCGCAGCTTGAAAAGATTGCGGGGCTGAACTACTGGCGCTATCTGAAGGATGCGGAAGCGGCCGCACAGATTTGATATGAAGAAAACGATCGGCGTACTTGCCCACGTGGACGCGGGCAAGACCACATTTTCCGAACAGGTGCTGTACAGAACCGGCGCGATTCGCAGGGCGGGGCGCGTGGATCATCGAGATTCGTTTCTGGATCTGAACGAGGTGGAACGCGCGCGCGGCATCACCGTGTTTTCCGATCAGGCGATGTTCGATATCGGCGAAAATCGGTATTACTGGCTGGATACGCCGGGACATGAGGATTTCGCCAGCGAAATGGAGCGCGTGCTGCCGGTGCTGGATTACGCGATCGTGCTGATCAACGGCGCGGAGGGCGTGCAGAGCCATACCGAGCGCGTGTGGGGGCTGCTTCAGGATTACGGCGTGCCGCGGCTGCTGTTCGTAAACAAGATGGATCGGCAGGACGCGGATTTTGACAAGTGCCTCAGCGAAATGCGCAGGCTGCTGTCCGACGATATCTGCGATTTTCGCGGCTTTGATGGGCGGACGCTGCCCGATACTGCCGTTGAAGCGATCGCCGAGCGCGATGAAGCGCTGCTGGATCGATTGATGGCGGATAATTATGATTATCCATCGTGGCGCAGCGCGCTCGTGCGCCTGCTGCGCGCGCAGGCGCTGTTTCCCGCCTTTGCAGGCGCGGCGCTGGCGGGGGAGGGGATCGACGCCTTCCTGACCGCGATGGATGCGATCACCGATACCGATTATCAGGATCATCTGGCGGAGCCGTTTTCCGCGCGCGTTTACAAGATCCGCCATGATGCGCAGGGCGTGCCGATGGCGTATATGAAGGTGCTGTCCGGCAGCGTGCGCGTAAAGGACGAGGTTCTATGCGCAAACGGCGCGCGCAAGATCAACGATCTGCGCCTGTGCCACGGCGCGAAGCTGAGCGCGGCGGCGCGTGCGGATGCGGGCGATATCGTGTGCGTTCCCGCACTGCGCGATGTGCGCGCGGGCGATGGACTGGGCGCGCTTTCGGACTGTACGCACGCGAGGATCGAAGCGATGCTGTCGGCGACGGTGCGGACGGCGCCGGACGTGCCGCGCGCACGGCTTCTGCAGGCGCTGCGTATGCTGGGGGCGGAGGATCCCGCGCTTCGCGTGCGCGCGGATGCGCAGACCGGCGAAATCAGCGTGCAGCTGATGGGTGAAATTCAAACCGAGGTGCTTGCGCAGATCGTGCGCGACCGGTTTGGGCTGACGATCGAATTCGGCGCGCCGCAGATTCTGTATCGCGAAACGGTGTTATCGCCCAGCGTGGGCATCGGCCATTATGAACCGCTGCGCCATTATGCCGAGGTATGGCTGCGCCTTTCGCCGCTCGCGCCGGGCAGCGGAATTCGATTCGTATCGAAATGCCATGTGGATAAGCTGGCGCTGAACTGGCAGCGGCTGATTGAAACGCACGTGTTCGAGCGCGAATACCCCGGCGTGCTGACCGGCGCGCCGATTACCGATGTGCAGATCGAGCTGCTGGCGGGCAGGGCGCACCAGAAGCATACCGAGGGCGGCGATTTCCGCGAAAGCACCTGCCGCGCGATTCGAAACGCGCTGATGTACGCGCAGTGCGCGCTGCTGGAGCCGGTGTGCCGGTTTTCGCTGCGCCTGCCCGCAGAGGATTATGGGCGCGTTATGGGCGATCTTGTGCGGATGTACGCCGATGTGCAGCATCAGGAAACGATGGGCGAATGGATGCGCGTGGAGGGCGTTTGCGCGCTGCGCCGTTTTTATCGATATCCCGCCGAATTTCGCGCGGCGACGCACGGGCGCGGCAGCGCGGCGATGCGGCTGAGCCACTATGCTCCGGCGGAAAATGCGCAGCAGGTGATCGATGCGGCGCATTATAACCCGCGCGCGCAGGACAGCCCGGATTCGGTATTTTGCTACCACGGCGCGGGCACGGTGATCCCGTGGAACGAAGCGCGCGATCATGCGCACTGCACGGATGAACTGCCGGCGGGCACGCTGTAGCGCGGCGCAGAAAAACGTCGTATTTTCCGCAGAATGCACCCAAAATCCCGATCATCCGGCTAAAATATTCTAAAATCACGCCGAAAACGCAAAAAATGTATTTATTTTCGCGGTCAACGCAGGAATTTGCGATATGGCTGTAGAAAACAGAAATGCTGAAGTAGGCGGAGGTGGCTATGTACAGACAGATCCGTACCGCGGTCGCGGCGGTGGCAGAGGAACGGCTTGCAAAGCGCGTAACGGCGCTGCTGGCGGCGGCAGGACTGGAATTGCAGTACATGGCGGGCGACGGCTATTCGGCGATCAACGCCGTGCTGCGTTTGCGGCCGGATCTGCTGATTGCGGATCAGATGCTGCCGGGCGCGGACGGGGCGACGCTGATGCGAACGGCGGTTCGCGCGCATTTGCCGGTGCTGCCGGATCGCGCGCTGCTGTGCCGGACGGAGTTTCTGCTGCTTCCGTCGGATCAGCCGGACGGCGTGACGATGATCGATATCCCGACCACGAATACGATGTTTCGGGAAGCGATCGAGGATATGCGCCGAACGCCGCCATATGTCGATCCTGAATTGATGCGGCGGGCGAAGGAAATGTATCGTTATCTGGGATTTCCGGAACACATCGGAACGGAATGCCTGGAAATGATCACGGTGCTGTGCGCGCAGGATGAACGGCGCATGATGGGCACGCTGGATGATCTCGAAGAAATGATCGCCGAGATCAAGCAGATTCGGAAAAGACCGGCGGATCGCGCGATGCGGCATGTGATCGACGCCGCATGGCAGAGCGACCGCGTGGAAGAACAATACCGCGTATTCGGGGATTCGATTGATGCGGGGCGCGGACAGCCCACGTGCCGTGAAATGATTGCGCGAATCGCGGATATACTACGATTGGAGGGATGAAACGTGAATAAAATGAAGCGCGTTGTACTGATCGTGCTGGACGGCGTGGGCGCCGGTTGGCAGGCGGACGCTGCAAAGTACGGCGATAAGGGTGCGGATACGCTGGGTCATGTGATTGCGCAGATGCATCCGGATATACCGAATCTTACGGAGCTGGGGCTTTTGAAAACCGTCGATATGCATCCGCTGGGCGAGGATGAACCCATCGGCTGCTACGGAGTGATGAACGAGCGCGCCGCCGGCAAGGATACCACCACGGGACATTGGGAAATCGCGGGACTTACGCTTCAGCAGCCGTTCCCGACCTATCCCCACGGCTTCCCGAAGGAGGTTATCGACACCTTCGAAGCGGAAACCGGCATGCAGGTGATCGGCAATAAGCCGGCGTCCGGTACGGCGATCATCGAAGAACTGGGCGCGGAGCACATCCGCACCGGCAAATTGATCGTGTATACCTCCGCGGACAGCGTATTCCAGATCGCGGCGCACGAAGCCATCGTGCCGCCCACGGAGCTTTGGCACATCTGCCGCATCGCGCGCAGAATCCTGAAGGGCGATCACAACGTCGGCCGCGTGATCGCGCGCCCGTTTACCGGAAATCCCGGATCGTTTGTCCGCACGGGCAATCGCCGCGATTTTTCCGTGGATCCCACGGGCAAAACCATGCTGGACGTGATCAAGAACAACGGTCTGGACGTGCTGGGCGTGGGCAAGATCGAGGATATCTTCAATCATCGCGGGCTTACGCAGTCCAACCACGCGGCTGGTAACGCGGCGTGCACGGATGCGCTGATTGAATATATGAAGAAGGACAATTGGAAGGGGCTGCTGTTTGCCAATCTGGTGGATACGGATATGCTCTACGGCCATCGCAACGATGTGCCGGGCTTTGCGCACTGCCTGGAGGAATTCGATAAGCGGCTTCCGGAGATTCTCAAGCTGCTGGGCGAGGACGGCATGCTGATCATCACCGCCGACCACGGCTGCGATCCCGCCTATCCCACCACGGATCATACCCGCGAGCGCGTGCCGCTGCTGGTGTGGGGCCTGGGTCTGGAGGAGAGCAAAAATCTGGGCGAGCGCAAAACGTTTGCCGATGTATCCGCCACCGTGCTGGAAGCGCTGGGCTGCCCCGAAAAGTTGGACGGCACATCGTTCTATCGCGATATTATTCTGGATGATTAAGGCATAGATACGACATTTTACGAAAAAGGTACTTGTTATTCAATGTACATTGGGGTAAAATTAGATCGTAATTAGGGTACTGTGGTTGGCTTCTGTTGTACCCGAGAATATTAGGAGGTTTTTATCATGGCTGTTAAAGTTGCTATTAATGGTTTCGGACGCATTGGTCGTCTTGCTTTCCGTCAGATGTTCGGCGCTGAGGGCTACGAAGTTGTTGCCATCAACGACCTGACCTCTTCCAAGATGCTGGCACATCTGCTGAAGTATGACTCCACCCAGGGCAACTGGATCGCGCACGGCCACACCGTGGATTTCCACGAGGGCGAAGGCGAGGATAACTACATCGTCGTAGACGGCAAGAAGATCGTTATCTACAAGATGCCCAACGCAGCGGATCTGCCGTGGGGCAAGCTGGGCATTGACGTTGTTCTGGAGTGCACCGGCTTCTACACCAGCAAGGCCAAGGCACAGGCGCACATCGATGCAGGCGCTCGCAAGGTTGTTATCTCCGCGCCCGCCGGCAATGATCTGCCCACCATCGTTTACAATGTAAACCACACCACCCTGAAGGCGGAAGACACCATCATCTCCGCGGCTTCCTGCACCACCAACTGCCTGGCGCCCATGGCGAAGGCCCTGAATGATCTGGCGCCCATCGAGAGCGGCATCATGTGCACCATCCACGCCTACACCGGCGATCAGATGATCCTGGATGGTCCTCAGCGCAAGGGCGACCTGCGTCGTTCCCGCGCAGGCGCAGTGAACATCGTTCCCAACAGCACCGGCGCAGCCAAGGCGATCGGTCTGGTAA
>CAKUKP010000110.1 GCA_934663625.1 uncultured Clostridia bacterium | reverse complement strand
CACCTGCCCGCAATATCGCCGAACACCAGACAGCTGCCCGTGGACATGCCGCCCTGTCGATTCGCGCCATGAATTCCGCCGCTGACCTCGCCGCAGGCGAACAGCCCGCGAATATCAGTTTCGCAGCGCGCATTGATTCGAACGCCGCCGTTTGCGGCGTGGCAGAAGGGCGCGATCATGATCGGTTCCCGATCGATTTCGATTCCCCTGTTTTCCCGAAGCCAGGTAACGTAGGGGCGGATGAAGGTAAATTCATCCTTTAAGATACCGGAATCATATCGAACCCAAACGCCCTCGGCATTCTGATCGACAATTGCGCGCATCATGGCGATATCGAAATGCTTCGATATGGTTTCCGCCGAAAACGGGCCGTGCGTTGATCGAAGCTTCAGGCATGCTGCCCGTTCATCCGCAGACAGCGGATAACCTTCGAACAGATCGCGCCCGTCCGCGCGCGTATAGGCGCGAATGTACGGCATGGACATTTCCCGAAACACGGTCTTGTAGGCAGGTTTGATAAACCCGGGAATGAATTGCAGAAATTCGGCGTTGATCAGCGGCGCGCCCGCCAGCAGCGCGATCGTCTGACCATCGCCCGTGGTTTCCGGCGTATTCAGGCTATGCCGATACAATCCGCCCATGCCGCCCGTCGCAAGGATCACGCTGGGCGCGGCGTATGCCGATATTTCACCTTTGCAGGCGCCGGTAACGCCGCATACCTGTTTTCCATCCCGCAGAATGGAAAGCAGCCGCGTGTTTTCCCGAACTTCGATATGCAGATTTCGGATTATCTTTTCCGCTTCGGCGCGAATCTCCGCCCAGTTGCCCCAAACGAACGCAGGACGAATCTGTTCCGCAAAACAGGCAAGCTTCGGCTCTGTTTCACACGCATGAAGAATACCGATTTCCGGCATTTTCTCTACCGCGCTTCGGATATTGCGGATATAGATTTCATTCATCCGCCTGTCTGCAACGCCGCAGGACGTGCGCATGATTTCATCCAGCCATTGTTCATCCGTAGCCGGAGTATTTGCGCTGCTCTGGCACGCCACCATTTCCATGCCCGGATAGAAGCTGGATCCCGAACACAGGCGCGTTTTCACCAGCAGGCAGACGCGCGCGCCCGCCTGCGCCGCGCTCACGGCGCTGCGCAGCGCCGCCAGACCGCCTCCGGCGACGATTACATCATACTTTTCCACGCATATTGCCTTTCTCATCTAGAATCATGGTGTGCAATCTGGACGGACTGCACACCATCATCACTTAGAAGAATTTTTTGCAATGCTGATCGATCAGCTTTTTCTGTTCCTCGGTAAGCGGTTCGATTGGCAGCATGGCGATATCTTCACCGAAGCCCATCGTTGCGCCGATATGCTTCATAGCGCTCATCCAATGCTTTCCGATGAACAGGCACTTGCGCAGTTCCCATACCGCCTTCTGCAGATCATAGCACTTTTTCACATCGCCCTTTTCCGCAGCGTAATACATATCCACGAACAGTTTCGGGAAGAAGTTCGCCAGACCCGGTACGCAGCCCTGCGCGCCGTTCAGCATGGACGCGGAGCAAAGCTCTTCCGCACCGTTGAAGAACGCGATATCCTTATCCTCCAGCAGGAAAAGCTCGCGCTGTACCTGTTCCCAATCCGCGCAGCTGTCCTTATAAGCGACGACGTTATCGATATCCGCGATCTTTGCGATCGTATCCGGCTGAATCGAAACGTGGGTCATGCCCGGAATATTGTATACCACGATATTGTTCTTCGTGGCGGCGGCAACCGCTTCATAATGGCGGATGATTTCATCCTGGCATACGTTTTGCAGATAGAAGCACGGCGTAACCACCATGTTCACCGCGCCGACCTGCTCCGCCGCGCGGATATTTTCGATCACGCGCACCGTACTGGTATCGATCACGCCGCAGAATACCGGAACGCGGCCGTTGACATGCTTTACCGTAATTTCCAGCGCCTTGAGCCAATCCCTGCGATCGACCATCATCGCTTCGCCGGAGCTGCCCATCGTAAAAATGCCATGAACGCCGTTTTCGATATCAAAATCGATCAGCTTTTTCATTCCATCTTCATCGATCGTTCTATCCGCCTTGAGCGGGGTGATAATCGGAGGAATAATGCCCTTGAACAGTTCCTTGTTTTTCATGAAATTCTACCTTCCCTCGTTAACTTGATCAACCCTTTATTGCACCCGCTGTAAGACCCTCAATCAGATACTTCTGAATGAAGGAGAACAGTACGATAACCGGAATGGTAACGACCACGCCGCACGCCATGATTCCGCCCCAGTTGATGATGCCCATGCTGCCCATCAATTCGCCAATGCAGAGCTGCACCGTTTTGGCCTTGGTGGAATTGGTCAGAATCATCGCATACTGATAATCATTCCATGCGATGATGAACGCATAGATCGTTATCGCCACCAGACCGCTCTTCTGAAGCGGTATGATGATCGTTCTGAAGGTTCTGAAGTGGCTGCATCCATCGATCGCCGCGGCTTCTTCCAGCTCAATCGGAATATTTTTCACAAACCCGCTCATCAGCCATACGCAGATCGGAATCGTTGCGGTCAGATAGATCAGAATCAGCGCGATGCGCGTATTCAGAATGCCCAGCCGCGCCGCCATGCGATACCACGGCACCATGATTACCGGCCCCTGGAACATCTGCGCGATCAGGATAAATACGGTAAGCGCCCGCTTGCCCGGGAAATTTCCCCTGCCGAGCACATAGCCGCCGGTCGCCGCAAAGAACACGGTCAGAACCGCCGTAATGCTGGCGACGATCAGGGAATTGACCAGCATCGGCAGCAGGTTCGGCCCGGGGCTTGCGGAAAACGCATACTTATAGCCTTCAAAGGTGGGCGTTCTGGGAATCAGAGTCGGAACCGTCGCAAAGATTTCATTGGACGTTTTCAGCGAACAGGAGATGAGCCAGAAGAAGGGAAAGAGCACGAAGAACATGATCAGCACGATCCCAATCAGCCAGATCACCTTGCCCGACTTCGAGGTTTTGATGTTCATTCAGTTCACCCCTTCCTGATTCCGATTGTACACCTTCAGATAAATGACCACGAAGATCAGCATCATCACCATGGAGATGACCGAAACCGCCGAACCCGCGCCCATATCATAGCTGACGAATGATTTGGAATAGATATACGTTGGCAGGATGGACGTCGTATAGCCCGGCCCGCCCGCGGTGAGTACCCAGATCACTTCGAACTTCGTCCAGGACTGCACGATACTGGTCAGCGCCGTTACCAGAATTACCGGACGGAGCATCGGCATCGTTACATAGCGGAAACGGTTCCAAGCATTGCAGCCGTCCACATACGCCGCTTCGTACAATTCGCCGGGGATGCTCTGCAAACCTGCAAGGAACATCAGCGTCGCATACGGAAGTCCCTTCCACAGCGAAGTGAGCAGAAGCGCAAACCAGACGGTGGATTTATCGCCGAGCCACACGGTGTGCGTATTGAGAACATAGTTCAGCAGACCATAATCGCCATCATAGATCCATTTCCAGATCAGACCCATGATGATGACCGGCGTTACCCATGGAACCATCATCAGACCGCGTACAACCGAACGTCCCTTAAATCTATGGTTCAAGCATAATGCTGCTGGAATTGCGAACAAATACTGCAATATCGTAGACCCGAAAACCCAGACGACGGTATTGCGAACAATGGGCCAGAAATTGACATCGTTTGTAAGTAGCTTGATGTAGTTGGCAAAGGCGACAAATTTGCCGCTGCCCGGCTTGATCAGCGAAAGATTCGTAAAACTCGTATAGACGGAATTGATCAGCGGATATACCTGGAATATCAGAAGGTAGAGCAACGTGGGCAAGATGAACAGATACAGATAATAATTCTTTTTGACGTCCATCTTCATTTGTTTTCTGTTCTTCATAGCTGCCTCCCAATAAAGCGATTACAATTCTATCGGCGCGTTGGCTGCGCTCCCGTGCGGGAGCGCAGCCATAGACGAGCGCCAAAAGACAACCGTCGGTTCAGATTAAAGCGCCTTACAGGGATGCCTTAACCTCTTCGATGCCGGCCTTGATTTCGTCATAAGCTTCTTCAACGGTGCATTCGCCGTTGGTCAGCTTCACGATCGCGCCCTGCACAACCTTTTCCATGGCGGACTGGCCGAGGATCGTGGGCATCGGAATGCCGTAATTATCCGCAGCAGCCTTGAACTGGTTCATCAGAGCGATGTGCTTCGCGCCGATATCATCGCCATACGCCGCATAGGCGGTGTTCGCCCATTCGACGAGCGTTTCATCGGAAACATAATCAACAGCGCTGACGTTCATGGAACCTGCCAGCTTGCCGAGGATCGGCTCGGACAGCGCGGTTTCGATGAATGCCCATGCCGCTTCCTTCTGCGTGGAGCCGGCGAACATCGCGTATGCGCAGCTGCCGACCATCACCGCCGTCTTTTCAGCGGATGGGCCCGCGGGCATCGTCAGAACCTGCGTGAAATCCATCGCGTTGGTGCCATGGTCAACCACGTTGCCGGTGAAGTAGGTGCCGGTGTGCATCATGCCAACCTTGCCGGATTCCCACGCTCTGAACAGATCGGGGTACAGCCAGGTGGACTGAGATTCGGGCATATAGGGCGCCAGATCCGCGATGAACTGCAGCGCTTCCAGATACGCGGGCTTGGTTTCATCGGAGGTATCATCCGGCGTGAAGCCGTTGGACAGCGTGATCATCATGAAATCACGGAAGGTGAAACGGCCTTCGCCGCCGTTCGCCATCGCGAAGCCATAATAATCATCGCCCAGTTCGCTGATCGCCTTCGCCGCCGCGATCACATCATCCCAGCTCTGAACGGAAGCGGGATCGATACCGGCCTGTTCGAACAGGTTCGTGTTGATGATGTGGGAATACGGGATAACCGTCATCGGAACCGCGTACAGGGTGCCGTCCACGCTCATCTTATCCAGACCCGCCTGGGAGAAGTTATCCATGCTCATGGCATCAGAGCCTTCGATCCAGGACTGGATCGGCTCCAGCGCGCCCATTGCGACGGGGTTCGCAACATCCTGAATCTGCATGATGTCGGGGGAATCGTTGCTGCTGACCATGACGGCCATCTTGGTTTCAATATCGCTCCATGCGAGGAAGATGTATTCCACTTCGATGTTCGGATACTTTTCCTGAAGGGCAACCGCAATGTCATTCGCGATCTCTTTTTCGAGATCGGAAGTGCCGGGATACAGAACGCGCAGATGCGCCTTCAGTTCCGTGTTTACCTCTGCAAATGCCGTGCAGCAGCCAAATACCATTGCCAGGCAAAGCAACATAACCAGGATCTTTTTCATAGGTTTACCTCCTTTATTTTTATGGCAAGCGCCATATTATCAGGAATCGGGAATTTTGCGCGTGCTTCCGCGCTCATACAATCGGGGCATCGTGGTAATCATCTTTTCGGCAACGATCTGCCTGCCCGCGATCTGCTCCAGCAGGATTTCGGCGGCCTTTCTGCCGTTTCCGTATTCTTCAAAGGATACGGACGTCAGGCTGGGATTGATCACTTCGCACAGGGGCGTATTATCGTAGCCGATTACGCCGAAATCATCGCCGCAGCGAATTGCATTGGCGGATAAATAGTTGATTACGCCGCACGCCACGCGATCGTTAAAGCAGAACGCCGCGTCCACATCCGTTTTATGCATCAATTTCTGTATGGCGTAAAAGCCGGTTTCTACGCTCGTTTCGCCTTCATCGAAATGAACAAGTTCATCCTCTACTTCGATTCCATGATACCAAAGCGCCGCCTGATAGCCCTGATAACGTTCATATGTAATCTGATACGGCTTTGAAGCCAGAAATGCGATTCGTTTATAACCGCAATGAATAAGATGATTCGTCGCCAGAAATGCGCCGTAATAATTGTTGCAGGTAACCAGCGGCCGCTTCAGACCCGCAATGCCGCGATTGCAGAAAACTACCGGCACATCCATCTCCAGCAGCATTTTCTTCAATTCGGAATCATCGGTTTCTTCCTTATAACATGCCGGAACCATAATGATGCCGTTGATGATGGAACGCGACAGCCTTTGAATGTAGGATCCTTCCTTTTCCAGATCATCATCCGTATTGCACAGAACCACGTTCGCGCCGCGCCTGTGCATCACATCTTCAATGCCGCGCAAAATGCCGGGATACGTATCCCGCATGATATCCGGAAGCAGCACGGCGATATTGCACCGGCTTTCCGTTAACTGAATTCCATT
>CAKUKP010000109.1 GCA_934663625.1 uncultured Clostridia bacterium | reverse complement strand
ATTTAAACGCCCAGGGCATAACGCAGTATCAGCACGTGGGCGATGCGTGCGAATGCAGCGCGCACTTTCACATGATGTGCAAAAAGTGCGGAAGGCTTCTGCACGTGAACTGCGATCTGATGCAGAGTATGGCGGAGCATATCCGGTCGGAGCACGGCTTTACGCTGGATCCCGGCGAAACGATATTGGTTGGCGTCTGCGATCGATGCGCGGGCGATGAAAAGGGAGGCGAAGCGCATGGCGCTGATCACGCTGAAGGATGTCACCATTGCGTTTGAGGGCGTTTCCGCGGTGGAAGGCGCTTCCTTTTCCGTAGAACGCGGCGATTATCTGGTGATGATCGGCGAAAACGGATCGGGCAAGAGCACGCTGATTCGCGCGATGCTCGGCCTTGTGCATCCGGAGCGCGGAAGCGTATCCTACGGCGATGGACTGCGCAAAAATCAGATCGGCTATCTGCCGCAGCAGACCGCTGCGCAGCGCGATTTTCCCGCATCGGTGGAGGAGGTTGTGCTGTCCGGATGCGCGAATCGAATCGGAAAATTCCATTTCTTCTATCAGAAGCGCCACATCGAAATGGCGCGCGAAAAGATGGCGCTGCTGGACATTCTGCCGCTCCGGCAGAAATCCTATCGCACGCTTTCAGGCGGACAGCAGCAGCGCACGCTGCTGGCGCGTGCGCTGTGTGCAACGGATTCGATCCTGCTGCTGGATGAGCCGGTAACCGGTCTGGATCCGACGACCACCGATGAATTGTACGCGCTGATTCGCCGCCTGAACCGCGAATGCGGCGTGGCGATCGTGATGGTATCGCATGATCTGCGCGGCGCGATGCAGGATGCAAATAAGGTGCTGGTGGTAGATCGCGGCGTAAGCTTTTACGGCACATCGGACGAATACAGAAAGATATGCGCAGGTGATAGGACATGAGCCGTTTTTTAGAAGCACTGATCGCGAAGAAATCTGCGGGCGGCAGGGGAAGGCGCGCCGCCTGCATCGCGCTTGCGCTGATCTGCCTTGCCGCGTTATTGCTAATCGTATTCAGATTCCGCGAATTTCTGGCGGTGATTTCGGAAGCCGGTCGGTATCTGAATTATAAATTCATGCAGCGTGCGCTGATCGCGGGCGTGCTGGTGGCGCTGTGCGCGGCGTTGCTGGGCGTAACGCTGGTGCTGAAGCGCTATTCGATGATCGGCGACGGGCTATCGCACGTGGGATTCGGCGCGCTGTCCATCGCGGCCTCATTGAGCTTTGTCACGGCGGAATCGCTGCCCGCGTTTCTGCCGGAGAGCCTGCGCGCGGGCATTGCGAATCTGTGCAGCGGCATCGCGAATTCGCCGATGCCGTTTACGCTGGTGATCGTGATCGCGCTCGCATTCTGGGTGCTGCGCATCAGCAGCGGGCATATGCGCGGGGATGCTGCCATCGCGATGCTTTCCACGGTGGCGCTGGCGGTCGGCGTGATGATCACATCGCTCACCAGCGGTATGAACGTGGATGTGATGAATTATATGTTCGGCAGCATCCTGGCGATGGGGGAAAGCGATGTAATCATATCGGTGGTTCTGTCGGTCATCGTGCTTGCGCTGTTCGTATTGTTCTGCAACCGAATCTTCGCGGTTACGTTTGATGAACCTTTCGCGCGCGCTACGGGCACGCAGGTGAATATGTACAATATGCTCATCGCTGTGCTGACCGCCGTAACGGTGGTGCTGGGCATGCGCATGATGGGTACGATGCTGATCTCCAGCCTGATCATCTTTCCGGCGCTTACGTCGATGCGCGTGTTTTCGCGATTCAAATCGGTGCTCGTATCCTCCGCCATCGTATCGGTTGTATGCTTCGTGATCGGCATTATGCTATCCTGCGCATGGGAAATTCCGGCGGGCGCGGCGATCGTGCTGACGAACTTCTGCGCGTTTATCCTGTTTACGCTGGTGGGCAGAATCCGCGCATAGAAAAATTAACAGTGAAAAGCCTTGTATTTCCAGATGGAACGTAGTATACTGTTTCAGTAAGCAGAAGCGACCACTTCTCACCCTGCGTGAACAATGCAGCGGTTCGATGGAAATCAGGCTCGATATGGGCATTTGAAGAGTGGCGCTTTGCGCTGCTCTTTTTCATTACCCGAACTTTGTATAGGAGGTGCATCCACATTAACGATCTCATGATCAACGAGGAGATCCGCGATCGCGAGGTTCGCGTCGTAGATCAGAACGGTGAACAGCTTGGCGTTATGCCAATCCGGCAGGCGCTGGAAATGGCAGAGGAGCAACAGCTTGATCTGGTAAAAATTGCGCCGCAGGCGAAACCGCCGGTGTGCAAGATAATGGATTATGGAAAGTATCGCTTCGAACAATCCAAGCGTGAACGTGAAATCCGCAAGAATCAGAAGGTCATTGAAGTAAAAGAGGTGCGCCTTTCCGCTACCATCGAAGATCACGATGTGGACGTTCGCGTGAAGAACGCCGTGAAATTCCTGAAGGACGGAAACAAGGTCAAGGTAACCATCCGCTTTCGCGGACGACAGATTACGCATTCCGAAATCGGCCGCGAGGTTATGCAAGATTTCGCTGAACGAATCAAGGACTACGGCACAGTCGATAAGGGCCCGATGATTGAAGGCCGCAATATGTCGATGTTTGTCAGCCCCAAGGATGCGAACTAACGAGAGGAGGATTCCCAAATGCCCAAACAGAAAACGCACAAGGGCGCTCAGAAGCGCTTCGATTTGACCAAGAGCGGCAAGGTAAAGCATGCTCAGGCGTTCAAGCGTCATATCCTGACCAAGAAGCCCACCAAGCGTACCCGTAACCTGCGCAAGGCCGAGTACCTGACCACCACCGAAGGCAAGACGATGAAGAAGCTCATCCCGTACAAGTAAGGAGGCGAATCAAGAATGGCAAGAGTAAAGCGTGCAGTTAACGCACTTAAAAAGCGTCGTAAAGTGATGAAGCTCGCCAAGGGTTACTTTGGCGCGAAGAGCAAGCAGTATCGTGCAGCCAGCGAACAGGTTCGCCGTTCTCTGCGTTATGCATACATCGGCCGTAAGCTGAAGAAGCGCGAGTATCGCCGCCTGTGGATCGCCCGTATCAACGCCGCCGCCCGCATCAACGGTCTGTCCTACTCCAAGCTGATCAACGGCCTGAAGGTCGCCGGTATCGATATCAACCGCAAGGTTCTGTCTGAACTGGCCATTTCCGAGCCCGCCGCTTTCGCAGCGCTGGCGCAGAAGGCAAAGGAAGCAAGCAAGTAATTTGCATCGCTTTGAACCGCCGCATGAGGTAAAAACGACCTCTGCGGCGGTTTCTTTCGATACGTATGCTCAGAAACATATCAAAGGAGATATTTTGTGCCATGAAAGGTACCGCAATCTATCATTCGCCGGTGGGCGATATTCAGCTGGAATATGAAAACGGCGCGGTGACGGGGCTGAAAAACGCCGATCCGGAGGCGAAAGGCGATGCGCCGAACGAACTGGTGGATAAGGTGTTTCGCCAGTTGGACGAATACTTTGCCGGAACGCGCAAAACGTTTGGTTTTCCGTACCGGCTTAAGGGAACGCCCTTTCAGAAAAAGGTCTGGGCGGCGCTTTGCGAAATTCCCTATGGGGAAACGCGCAGCTATAAGGATATCGCGGAGGACGTCGGCAGTCCCAGGGCGTTTCGCGCGGTCGGCATGGCGAACCATGCAAACCCCATATTCATCGCCATACCCTGTCACCGCGTGATCGGGGCGGGCGGCGCGCTCGTGGGCTACGGCGGCGGGCTGGAAATGAAAAAAGCGCTGCTGGAGCTGGAAAAAGCCCATCGGGAATAGCATGGCATTTTTGACTTATCACTTCGAAAACCGACAGGAATTGACATATTGTTGATTTCGGGTATAATAAATATTGGTTGTTTATATCTGTTCTTATTTGGAGGAAGTATGCTGTATCTGATTCTTTCCATATTGCTGAGCGCGCTGATTGCGATAATCATGCGCTACAGCGAGCGCTATACGAAAAACGGCAATGGAATGCTCATCTTCAATTATGTCATGTGCATCGCGCTTTCCGCGTGTTTTACGCGCTTTTCATTCGGCGAAGGCTTCGGCTTTGCCGCGGGTGTGGGCGCGCTGAACGGCGTATTGTTTCTGTCTGTATTCATGCTGCTGAAATGGAATATTTCCCGAAATGGCGTGATTCTGCCGTCCACGTTCCAGCGGCTGGGCGTGATTATCCCGACGATTCTATCTATCGCGGTGTTCGGCGAAAAGCCGAATGTGTTTAAGGTGATCGGTTTTCTGATTACGATCGCCGCCATCGTATTTATGAACGGCGGCGGGGAGCGCGGGCATGATCGCAGCTACCTCGGCCTGATCGCGATGCTGTGCATTGCCGGCATTACCGATGCGTTCGCCAAGGTGTACGAGCATTGGGGCAATCCGGAAATGAGCGGCATGTATCTGTTCGTTACGTTCTGCGTGGCGTTTATCGTACTGTCGATCATCATGCTGGTGCGCCATGAACGCATCGATAAATGGTGCGTGGTTTTCGGTCTGATGGTGGGCGTGCCGAATTTTTTCAGTGCGCGCTGCCTGCTCAGCGCCCTTGCGGAATTGCCCGCGCTGATCGTATATCCCACCTACGCCATTTCGATCCTCGCCGTGCTGGCGATTGCCGGAATCGTGCTGTTCCATGAAAAACTGTCGAATCGGCAATGGATTTCGCTCGGCGGAATCGCAGCGGCGCTGGTGCTGCTGAACATCTGAATTGATTTACGAATGAAGCTATCCAGTCTATATACGAAAGTGAGATGGGGGTTCTATGAAGCCTGGTACTGCAAATATGTGGCGCGTGGTCTATATTGCGCATACACAGCAATCTGCCGATGCGGTCGAGCAGGTATTACAGCAGGAGGGCTTTCTGGTCGATAAACGCGCGATGTCCGTTTCCGGCAATGCGGGAATTTTTGAATTGCTCGTGTTGAAATCCGAAGCGGAGGAAGCCAGAATCGTGCTGAACGAACGGGGTTTGTAATGAAGAAAGAAACGATCCGGATTACGGGCATGGGCAGTGAAATGCAGGGCGTGGGTCGCCTGACGGACGGGCGCGCCGCCTTCGTGCCGGGCGCGCTGCCCGATGAAGAAGTGGAAATCGCCGTAACGCGCGAAGCCAGCCGCTTCTGCGAAGCGCGCATGGAACGGGTAATCGCGACGTCTGCGCATCGCATTGCGCCTGCGTGCCCGTATTTTGCGATCTGCGGCGGTTGTCCCGCATTGCATATGGATTATGCGTATTCGCTGGAAATGAAGCGACAGCGCGTTTTCGATGCGCTTGCGCGCATTGGCGGTGTGGATCAGCCGAATGTGCGCACTGCGATCGGGGATGATCAGCCGTTTCACTATCGAAACAAGGCGGAATACGCCGTTTCGATGGGTGCGGATGGCTTGCGCATCGGCTGTACAGCCGCGCGCAGCAATCGGATTATCCCGATCGAGGATTGTCTGCTGCAGCACCCCGCGAGTCTGAAGGTCATGCGCTGGATGCGCGAACATCTGCCGGAATACGCCTGCGCAAATCACGTTCGAAATCTGGTCACGCGCGTCAATCAAAAGAATGAAATGTCGGTCACACTGTCCGGCGATGCGCCCATCGAGCGCGATCTTGCGGGGCTTGCCGAACGGCTGTTCGCCGATGTGCCGGAAGTGCGATCGCTGCATTACTGCCGCCTGCGCGCGCGCCCTGCGCATGCGCTGGACGGCGTTTGCCGAAAAATCCGGGGCAGGGAAGTGCTGCACGATACATTGCTGGGGCTTGATTTTGCGCTGTCGCCGCAATCCTTTTTCCAGATCAACCCGCATCAGACGGAAAAGCTGTACGCCTGCGCGCTGGATGCGATCGGCGAAAACAAACGCGTACTCGACGTATACTGTGGCGCGGGAACGATCACGCTCTCCGCGGCGAAACGCGGCTGCCGCGCGACCGGCGTTGAAATCGTGCCGCCCGCCATTGAAAATGCCAAAAAGAACGCCGCGGCGAATCATCTGGAAAACGCCGCCGGTTTCATCTGCGACGACGCTGCGATCGAAATTCCGCGCCTGATTGCAAACGGGAAGCGCTTTGACGCCGTAATTCTCGATCCGCCGCGCAAGGGCGCGGACGCGCGCGTGCTGAACGCCATCGCCTCCTCCGGCGTATCGCGGATCGCCTATGTTTCCTGTAATCCCTCCACGCTCGCGCGCGATGTAAAACTCCTCGCCGCAGCCGGCTACAGACTGGAATGGGCGCAGCCCGTGGATATGTTCCCCTGGACGGAGCACGTGGAGACGGTAGTACTGCTTTCCCACAAAAAGCCAGACGGACATATCAACGTAAAAGTTGAGTTTGGTGAGGGTG
>CAKUKP010000108.1 GCA_934663625.1 uncultured Clostridia bacterium | reverse complement strand
TCCCAGCACCGATCTGCCCAAGTGCGTAAACGATCTGAACTTCTGCCACCTGAAGGACAAGGTGGGCATGGATTCCAGCTGGAATTTCCCCGCGCTGGGCAAGGGCGAACTGCCGCTTCTGAAGTTGATGGATTATATGGAGGAGCACGGCTTCAACGCCCCGTATTCCATCGAAATCGAATACAATGAAGAATTCGATATGCGTGAAAAGCGCGAAGGCGATCTGGAATACGTAAACCAGTGCGTAAAGGATTCCTTCGATTATCTGCGCGCCAACGGCAGAATCTGATTCACATGTTGTTAAGCGGCGCAAGCCGCTGACATAAATAAACAGGAGGTAACACCCAATGAAGAAACTGCTTGCCATCATGGTTGTCCTCGTCGTTGCTCTGGCTTCCCTGAGCATCGCCGTGGCAGAAGACACCCTCACCTACGGCTACATCGCCTATCAGATGTCCGACATCTGGAACGAGTATTCCTCCAAGGCATTCGAATATGCCGCGGAACAGAACGGCGTTGAGGTTATGGTTCTGGATGCCGGCAACGACATCGCACAGTCCGTATCCGCAATGGAAACCCTGATCCAGGCTGAGGTAGACGGCATTTCCATCTTCCCCATCTCCCCCGAACAGGCTGCACAGCTGATCACGATGGCCAACGAAGCGGGCATCCCGATCACCGTTGAAAACATCGATGTGGCTTCCGTTGCCGATGAAGATGAATACATCGCGGCGGTTGGCTGCGTGTACGGCGATATCGGCTATGCCGCGATCAAGTGGCTGGCTGAAAACGTAGAGGACGCAAAGGTGTTCTACTGCGCGGGCGCAGTGGGCGGCGGCGTGTTCGAAGCCTACAAGGAAGGCGTTGACAAGGCACTGGCGGATTATGCCGATTCCATCGAACTGGTCGGTCTGCTGAACTCCGATGCATGGTCCACCGAAGACGGTCTGAATCTGACCACCAACTTCATCAACTCCGGCACCGAGTTCAACTGCATCTTCGCCAACAACGATCAGCTGGCGCAGGGCTGCTATCAGGCCTGTGAAGAAGCCGGTCTGGATCTGCCGATCGTTTCCACCGGCGGATCTCCCGACGCTTATGCGTTCCTGGAAGATGGCATCGAAGCCGCGAACATGACCGCGCCCGTATCCATCCAGGGTATTCAGACCTTCAAGAATCTGCACGATTATGTCACCGAAGGCATCGTTCCCGAGGCGAAGTTCCAGAGCCTGCCCGTAATCCCGGTATCCGGTGAAGATCTGGGCGAGTGGATCGACTGGGCGGATTACGAGGCTGCATACAACTACGTATACGGCGAATAATTCCAAATTCTTCTGGCAAAGTCATCGGCTTTTACCGATGGCTTTGCCATTCGCTTGACGAACTCTTTAAGGGTACGTCGGCAATTCTTTGTACAGGGTGATTTGTTATGTCAGAAAATCGTGGAACGCCCATTCTTGAAATGCGGGGAATCGTAAAGGAATTCCCCGGCGTGCGCGCGCTTTCCAACCTTTCGTTCGATGTGTATAAGGGCGAATGCCATTGTCTGGTGGGCGAAAACGGCGCGGGCAAGAGCACGCTGATGAAGATCCTCTCCGGCGCATATAAGCCGACCGAGGGCACCATCGTATTCGATGGTCATGAATACAAAAGCTTAAATCCGGCGCTCTCCAAGAGCCTGGGCATTGAAATCGTTTATCAGGAAAACGATCTTGTGCCCACCACCAACGCCATCGAAAACATTTTCGTCGGCAAAGAGATTACGAAATTTGGCGGAATTATCGATTTCGACGCGATGTATCAGCGCGTTCGCGATCTGATGGATCATTATAAGATCGATATCGATCCGCTTCAGACGATAGAAAAAATGTCGGTGTCCGATCAGCAGTTCGTGAAGATTCTGAAGGCGCTGATGAACGAAAGCAAAATTCTGATCATGGATGAACCGACTTCCATGTTCAACGTAGAGGACGCGGGCAAGGTACTGGAGCTGGTGCGCAATATTACCAGCCACGGCATCAGCGTGATCTACATTTCGCACTTTCTTAAGGAAGTGGTGCAGATCGCGGATCGAATCACCGTAATCCGCGATGGCAGCGTAATCAACACCTACGATAATTCGAATCGCGATATGTCGCTGGATGTGATCACCAAGGATATGGTGGGTCGTCCCGTAGATATGTTCTATCAAAAGGAAGCGAGCGAAATCGGGGATGTGATGTTCGAGGTTCGGGATCTCAAGCTGACCAAGGACAGTCCGAGCGTGAGTTTTTCCGTGCGTAAGGGCGAAATCGTGGGGCTTTCCGGCATGGTGGGTTCCGGCAGAACCGAAATCGTGCGCGCGATTTCCGGCGCGGATCCGCGCTACAGCGGCGATATGTACTTAAACGGCAAGAAGCTTACGATTCGCAATCCGCGCGACGGCATCGAGGCCGGCATCGCCCACATCACCGAGGATCGGCAGCGGCTGGGGCTGAATCTGAACGCGAGCGTGCTGGAAAACGCGCTGATCGTGGGACTTCAGCAGCGCAACCAGATCAAGCCGGGCGTATTCTACAATTACAACGATTATGCCGATGATGTGCAGGACATCGTGCATCGCCTGAAGGTCAAGACCCCTACCCTGCAGCAGCAGGTGATCAACCTGTCCGGCGGCAATCAGCAGAAGGTGGTTCTGGGCAAATGGCTGTTTGCGAAGCAATCCGTTTACATCTTTGATGAGCCAACGCGCGGCATCGACGTAAACGCCAAGGCGGAATTCTACAAGCAGATGACGCTGCTTACGCAGGCGGGCAATTGCATCATCATGGTATCCTCCGATATGCCGGAAATGATTTCCATGAGCGATCGCGTGCTGGTCGTGCGCAATGGGCACATCAAATGCGAACTGACCGGAGAAAACATCAACGAACAGACCATCATTCGCGAGGCGCTGGGCGTAGAATAACCGAAAAGGAAGGGATTACGAATGAACAAGGGCATGAAAACTTTGCGCACGGTGCTTTTGCTGCTGGGCATTGTTGTATTTGTATTGGCGACCATCGGCGAATCCGTGGAGCGCTCCAACTGGAACGCCGTAGCGGAATATGTGGACAGCATCGCGACGGACGCCGGATTTGAATCCTATGCCGCCATCGATGATGAAGCGAAGGCGGATGAGGTTATGGCCGCCGCGCGCGTACTCGCCGCGCAGGATACCATCGCCGTAAATCACGGCTACAAGAAATTTTCCAAGGTAAAGGACGAAGCGGAGATCGAACAGATCAAATCGGAAGCCGCAGAATACGCCGCGAACGCAACCGAGGATGGGTTTACCCATGCGCTGGCAAAGGCGTGGACGCCGCTGCTGATCGTATCGCTCGTGATGATCGGCGCATCGATCATAATGCTGCTGACCATGCGCAAAAAGCCCGCCATGCAGAAGGGCGGCGCGCACCGCAGCCGTTTGCAGGCGCTTTTGAAGGATCAGCGCGTGCTGCTGGTGCTGGTAATCGTGGCGCTGGTGGTGGTCGTAGGCTGCATCAACCCGAAGTTTGTAAAGCTGACCAACGTAATCGCCATCTTCCAGCAGATTTCCGTTCTGGGCATTCTGACGATGGTGCAGGCCATGCTGCTGATCTCCGGCGGCATCGATCTTTCCATGGGCAACATGATGGCGCTGATCGGCGTTGTGGTCGCCACACTGCTGATGAACGGCCAGCCGCTGTTTATCGCCATTCTGGGCGGCATGGGCGTGGGCATTCTGTGCGGCCTGTTCAATGGTCTGATCATTTCCAAGACGCATTGCATCCCGCTGATCATCACGCTGGGCACCGGCAAAATCTTCTACGGCATCGCGCTGCTGATCTGCGGCGGCTCCTTCCTGCAGTTTAAGAAGCAGCTGGACTTCATGCGCAAGATTCAGTTGTACAACTTCGTGCCCCTGATGGTTATCTTCATGATCGCGATCGTGCTGCTGATGTATCTGATTCTGAATAAGACGAAGTTCGGCCGCCGCATCGTCGCCATCGGCGGCAACGAAAAGAACGCCTATCTTTCCGGCATCAACGTAGACGCATATAAGATCGCCACCTACGCCATCGGCGGTCTGATCGTAACCGTAGCTGCGCTGATTCTCGGCGCGCGCCTGGACTCCATCACCGCAACGGCGGGCGACGGTTATGAAACCGATGCGCTGGTCGCGGCGATCATCGGCGGCGTAACCTTCGAGGGCGGACGCGGCACCGTATTCGGCGCGTTCCTGGGCTGCCTGCTGACGGGCATCATTTCCAATGCGCTGGATATTCTGGGCGTAGACGCTTACGTGAAGGTGGTCATTTCCGGCGCGATCATCGTCGGCGCGGTTGTGCTTTCCAACATCAGCAACCTTCGCAAGAAGAACTGATCAAACGGATTATTCTTACCTCTGTTCGCCGCAATGAACAGAGGTATCTTTTTCAAAACGATTGGAGGATTGATTATGAAAACATCGGTTAGCTTTTATACGTTCGGTCAGGATGTGGACATCCGCGAAGCGTGTGAACAGAGCAAGGCCGCCGGTTACGACGGCGTAGAGCTTTGCGTGAGCGAAAATGGCCAGCTGAACATGAAAACCACCGATAAGGAGCTGCAGCAGCTGCGCGCCATGATCGGCGATATGGGGCTGGAGGTTTCTTCCATCGGCGCATGGAACCTTTGGGAGCACAATCTTGCGGGTTACGATGAAGCCGACGCCGCCTACGCGAGCGACATCATCAAAAAGCAGATCGAATGCGCGCAGGCGCTGGGTGCGGACGCAACGCTGGTGGTTCCCGGCTGGGTGGGCACCAATTTTGCACCCGGAATCGTGCGCTACGATCACGCTTATGAAAACGCGCAGAAGCGCCTCGCCGCGCTCGCGCCGGTTGCGGAAGCCGCACATGTCGCACTGGGCGTAGAAAACGTATGGAACAAGTTCCTGCTCTCCCCCATCGAAATGTGCCGTTTCCTGGATGAAATCGATTCGGATTACGTCGGCGCATATTTCGATGTGGGCAATATCATCTACATCGGCTATCCCGATCAGTGGATCGATATTCTTGGGCACCGCATCAAGCGCCTGCACTTCTGCGATTGCCGCGCCGAACAGGCGGGGCTGGGCATGTTCGTCGATCTGTTCGAGGGCGATGTGGAATTCGATAAGGTGATGGAAGCCGCGAAACGTATCGGCTATGATCGCTGGGCGACGGTGGAATTTTTGCCGAATTACAAGCGTTTCCCCTATCAATCGATCATCAACGCCCGCCTATCGCTGAACCAGATTCTGAAATAGGCAGCGTACCGGCATCAAACATAAAAGCGAGGTCAATTCATGAGCATTCGTCAGGAATATCTGTGCACAGCCCACGATGGTGAAAGGGTATATCGCTATCATTTGCAGAATCAGGATGGCACAGGCGTCGTTTTGATGAATCTCGGCGCGAACATTACGGGCATTTCCGTACCGGACCGATACGGAAGGATCGACGATGTAGTTCTGGGCTTCGATGATTGGACGCGCTATTTGCAGCCCCACGGCAGCATGGGTGATACGATCGGCCGGTTCGCCAACCGCATCGGCAGCGGGCGTTTCGCAATCGATGGCGTTCCATATCAGCTTCCCCGCAACGCCGCCGGCAAGCACCACATCCACGGCGGCGCGACGGGCTTTGGCACGCGCGTATGGCACGCTGAATGCGAGGAGGGCGCGGACTACGACCGCGTGATCTTTTCGCGCGTAAGCCCCGATGGTGAGGAAGGCTATCCCGGCGCGATGCACGTTCGCGTTTCCTATACGTGGGATAATAACCACGCGCTGACGATCCATTATCAGGCGGAAGCCGACCAACCGACCCTGTGCAATCTGACCAATCACGCCTATTTCAATCTTTGCGGCAGCGCTTCCGATGATATTCAGGATCATCGGATCCAGATCGAAGCCGATTCCATACTGGATGCGGATGCCGATCTGATCCCGAACGGCAATCTGATCGCCGTACAGAATACGGCGTTTGATTTCCACGTGCCCGCCAGAATCGGCGATCGACTGTCAATGTGCGCAGAAACGCCTCAGATGCGTTTTACTGGCGGCTTTGATCATTTCTACCTGCTGAACCATGCGGGGTTGAATACGCCGGTTGTGACCGTCTGGGACGATGCAACCGGCCGCAAGCTGGAAATGCGCACCAATCAGCCGGGCTTTCAGTTGTACACCGCCAACGGAACCAACATCGATTCCGGCAAGGGCGGAAAGCATTACGGAAGATACGCGGGCTTCTGTCTGGAAGCGCAGGATTGCCCCAATTCACCGAATCTGTCTACGATCGGCTGCAAATCCATACTGCGCCCCGGCGAAATCTACGATCGAACGACCGTTTATACCTTCTCCACCTTCGAATAGCTTTGGGGATTTG
>CAKUKP010000107.1 GCA_934663625.1 uncultured Clostridia bacterium | reverse complement strand
AAAAGTATCCGGTGCGTTGTGAGATTTTGGAGACATTATCTTTCTGTTCCGAGGAAGAACAGCGCCAGCGTGCCAGGGCCGGAATGCGCGCCGATCACGGGGCCGACGTAGCCGATGGTGATATCGGTCGTGCCCATGCGCTCACGGATGATGTTGGCGAGCGTCTTTGCATCCTCCTCGCAGCCGCCGTGGGAAATGTATACCTTCTGCTCCGCGGGGTTGATCGCCAGACGCTGCATTTCATCCGCCAGACGGCGAACGGAGGCCTTTCTGCCGCGCTGCTTGTCCACGGGAATCAGCCGGCCCGCGTTGTCCACGTGCATGATGGGCTTGATGCCCAGCATTGTGCCCAGAAACGCCGCCGTCGCGCTCACGCGGCCGCCCCTTTTCAGATGGTTCAGATCGTCCACCGTGAACCAGTGGCAAACGTGCAGTTTCGTATCTTCCACGTAATCGCGCACCTCTTCGATGCTCGCGCCCGTGCGGCGCTTCTGATCCGCCAGCGTTACCAGCAGACCTTCGCCCATCGATGCGCACAGCGAATCCACGCAGTAAATCTTGCGATCGGGGTATTTTTCACGCAGCTCCGCCGCCGCCTGAAAACCCGCGTTGCAGGTGCCGCTCAGCGCGGAGGAAAAGCCGATGTAGAGGATATCCTGACCCGCGTCCAGAACCGGCTCCATCGCTTCGATGAACGCCTGCGTGTTCGTCGCCGAGGTCTTTACGTTGTGCGCCTTGGGCAGCGCCGCGTAAAAATCGGGGTAGGTGATGTCGCGTTCGTCCAGATAGTTTTTATAATCGCTGCCGTCCATGTGCAGCGTCAGCGGCAGTACGGTAAGCTCCATTTCCTCCGCCAGATACAGCGGAAGATCGCAGCTGGAATCGGTAAACAATGCAAATTGATTCATCATATTCTATCACCTCATGACCCGATTGTATCATATGCGGCGCGGCTTCACAACGTTGTTTGCGGGTTGAAACGGTAAAAGCGTTATTAAATATTGCGTGAGCTGGTATTGAAAACCATATCACATCTGAATCGTGGAAAGCACATCCGATATCGCAGCGGTCTCCATGCCTGAAACGCCGATGACGATGGATTTCTGGTTTTCCTTCAGATAATAGATATCAAAGCGCATATCGCTCACGCTGCACGCAAAGCCCCATACGGTGCGATCGCCCATCTGGTATTCCGCGGCGGCGGAAGCGTCGCCCAGCAGCAGGCTCGCCGCGCTTTCGGCGGCGGTCTGCGGATCGGAATCGGCGCCGGTCGCGATGTACAGTATCTGGTTTTCGTTCTGCGCGATCAAAAGGGTTTCGCCCGCGTTCGGGTAATCGCTCTGCACGGCGGCTTCGTAGCCCGCGCGCGCGGCATCGTCCAGCTGCCGCATTCCGTCGGGCAGATCGATGGAAAATACATCGCAGGTAAAGCGGTTTTCCGCCTGTGTGGCGCACAGCAAAAGCATAAGCAGCGCAAGGATCGCCGCGATGGTCTTTTTCATGGGTATTCACCTCCATATTTTGCACTATAACACGCCTGTGTAAACTGAATATTTCGGCGAATCCAAAATTCAGAATGCGTTCATCGATTTTTTACCGGAATAAAACGGAAATGCGTTGCAGGGCGCGCGGGAGATTCGTATAATAGTTAGCGCGCTAATCATTAGCGCGCTAACAAATGTGCGGGAGGCTTGGGCATGGAGGAAAGATACCGCCGCCTTGTGAAGCGGCAGATGCAGATTTCGCGCAGACGGCATCGAATCATCGAACGCAGCCTGCTGGATATCGGCATTCATTCCAGCCAGCATTTCGCGCTGATGTATCTGAGCGACCATTCCGGCGCCGTATCGCAGGTGCAGCTGGCAGAATTGCTGAATGTAACGCCCGCCAGCGTCGCCCGCACGTTGAAAAGTCTGGAAGCGGGCGGATACATCCGGCGCAGCGATGCGGCGGACGACGGCCGCCGGAACGAAATCACCATCACGGATAAGGGAAGATATGTGGTGGAAACCAGCAAGCGCGTGTTCGATCGCATCGACGCGGATACCTTCGCGGGCTTTTCGGAGGAGGAGATCGCACTGCTCGAACGCATGCAGGAAAGAATTCTGCGAAATATCGATTCGCAAATGGAAAGGGAGTTGAAGTAAGCCTTGAAACGTTGGATCAAATACGCGGGCCCCTACAAAAAATATTTTATTCTGGGGCCGGTGTGCATGATCGTGGAGGTGCTGGGCGAGGTGCTGCTGCCCAGCCTGTACGCCAATATTTTAAACCGCGGCATCGTGGGCAAAAACATCGGCTACATCGTATTCATCTGCGCCATGATGGTGCTTACGGCGGTCGCCATGATGGCGGGCGGCGTCGGCGGCGCGTATTTTGGCGCGAAGGCGGCGGTGAATTTCGCGGGCGATGTGCGCCGCGATGTGTTCGCCAAGGTGCAGAAGTTTTCGTTCGCCAATATCGATAAGTTTTCCGCCGGTTCGCTGGTTACGCGCCTGACCAACGATGTAACGCAGGTGATGAATTTCGTCAATATGCTTTTGCGCATGTGCCTGCGCGCGCCGGGCATGCTGATCGGCGCATTGATCATGCTGATCATCCGCGCGCCGCATCTGGCGCTGGTGCTGGCGGTTACGATTCCCGTGCTGCTGGGCATTCAGGTGCTGCTGATTCGCGCCGCGTTCCCGCGCTTTAAGAATATGCAGGCGAAGATCGATGGGCTGAATACCGATGTGCAGGAAAACCTGGTCAACGTGCGCGTGGTAAAATCCTTCGTGCGCGAGGATTTTGAACAGCAGAAGTTCGATGCCGCCAACGGAAATCTGAAGCAGGCGGGCTTGAGCGCGCTGCGGCTGATGACGATGATCATGCCCATGATGATGCTGATTATGAACCTCACCATGGTGGCCGTGATCTGGGTCGGCGGCAGGGAGGTGGTCGCCGGTACGATGCTGTGGGGCGATCTGAGCGCCTATATTACCTATATTACGCAGATTTTGATGTCGCTGATGATGGTCAGCATGCTGTTTTTGATTTCGTCCCGTTCGTTGGCGAGCGCGAACCGTATTTCTGAGGTATTGGATGAAAAAATCGATATCACCGATGAAAACGCGTCGCGCGCCGATAAGATGGTCGAACAGGGCGATGTAGAATTCCGCGATGTATCCTTCCGTTATTATAAAAACAGCGAAGGTCTGGTGCTGGATCACATCAATCTGAAGATTCGCCATGGGCAGACCGTGGGCGTGATCGGTTCCACCGGCTGCGGCAAGAGCACGCTGGTTTCCATGATTCCGCGCCTGTACGATGTGGACGCGGGTGAAGTGCTGGTGGATGGCGTGAACGTGCGCGATTACAATCTGAATCATCTGCGCAGCGGCGTGGGCATGGTGCTGCAGAAGAACGTTCTCTTCTCCGGCACGATCGATGAAAACCTGCGCTGGGGCGATGAAAACGCCGATCATGAAACCGTGGTCGCCGCCGCGAAGAACGCGCAGGCGGATGGCTTTGTCAGCGCGATGCCCAAGGGGTATGATACGCTGCTGGAGCAGGGCGGCGCGAACGTATCCGGCGGACAGAAGCAGCGCCTGTGCATTGCGCGCGCGCTTTTGAAGAAACCGCGCATCCTGATTCTGGATGATTCCGTATCCGCCGTCGATACCGCGACCGAGGCGCTGATTCGCTGCGCGTTCGCCAATGAACTGAAGGATTCCACGAAGATCATCATCGCCCAGCGCATCACATCGGTGATGGAAGCGGATATGATCGTGGTAATGGATGATGGACGCATCACCGGCATCGGTACGCATGATCAGCTGATGCAGAATAACGAAGAATATCGCGAAATCTATGAATCGCAGATGTCCGGCGCGACCGAAGCGGGAAGGGAGGGCGCATAATGGCAGGACGTTCGCTTGAAAATTTAAGACAGCGCTACAATGCATCCGCGGAGGCTGCAAAGCGCCCCGGCGGCATGCACGGCCCCGGAAGAGGCCCGCGCGGCTTGGCGACCGGAAAGCCCAGGGATATGCGCCGCACCGTAGCGCGCATCTTCCATTACATCGGCATTTATAAGGCGCGGCTGGCGGTCGTGGCGCTGTGCATGCTGATCAACACCGGCACTACGCTGGCGGGCGGCTATATGCTGCGCCCGATTCTGAACCACATCGCGGATGGAACCATCCCCGCCGCGGATCGAATCAGCGGGCTGATTTCATCGCTGATCATATTGCTGCTGTGCTATATGGTGGCGGTCACGGCGGCGTTTCTGCAATACCGGCTGATGGTCAACGTATCGCAGAACACCGTGGAAAAAATTCGGCACGATCTGTTTGAAAAGCTGCAGCGCCTGCCCGTGCGCTATTTCGATGGGCATACCAACGGCGAAATCATGTCCCGATTTACGAATGATATCGATAATATCGGGCAGATGCTGGATAATTCGCTGATCTCGATGCTGTCCGGCGCGATCACGCTGATCGGCACGCTGGCGCTGATGATTTATACGAATATCTGGCTTACGCTGATCACGGTCGTATTCCTGCCGGTATTTACCAAGGGCGGCATGTACATCATGAAGCGCAGCGGCAGATACCAGGTTGCGCAGTCCGCGGCGCTGGGCGCGGTCAACGGCTATATCGAAGAAACCGTGGCGGGGCAGAAAGTGGTCAAGGTGTTCTGCCATGAGGACGTGTGCAATGAAGAATTCGGCCGTCTGAACGATGATCTGCGCGATAAGCAGATATGGGCGCTGTTCTTCGGCGGCATCATGGGGCCGATCATGGGCAATACCAGCAAGATCAGCTATGCGCTCACGGCGGGCATCGGCGGCATACTGTGCGTCACTTCCGGCTTCGATGTGGGCGGACTTGCGATCTTCGTCAATTACGCCAGCCAGTTCGCGCGCCCGATCAACGAACTTTCCCAGCAGGTCAGCACTGTATCGGCGGCGCTGGCGGGCGCGGAGCGCGTGTTCCAGTTGATGGATGAAGCGCCCGAACAGGCGGATGCCGCAGATGCGAAGGATTTCCCCATTCAGGGCAACGTGCGCCTCGACGATGTAACCTTCGGCTATACGCCGGAAAAGGTGATCCTGAAGCACATTTCGCTCTACGCCAAGCCCGGACAGAAGATCGCGTTCGTCGGCTCCACCGGCGCGGGCAAAACCACGATCACGAACCTGCTCAGCCGCTTTTACGATATCGATTCCGGCGAAATCACCATCGATGGCGTGAACATCTACGATATCAGGCGCGAAACCCTGCGCAAAAATATCGCGATGGTGCTGCAGGATACGAACCTGTTTACCGGCACGGTGATGGAAAACATCCGCTATGGGCGGCTGGACGCCACCGATGAGGAAGTGATCGCTGCCGCTAAGACCGCCAGCGCGCATAGCTTCATCAAGCGTCTGGAGCATGGCTATGATACGCTGATCGAAGGCAACGGCGCGAATCTTTCGCAGGGACAGCGCCAGCTTCTGAACATCGCACGCGCGGCGCTCAGTAAGGCGCCGATACTGGTGCTGGATGAAGCCACCAGCTCGGTCGATACCCGTACCGAACGCATGATTGAACGCGGCATGGATAAGCTGATGGAAAATCGCACCACCTTCGTCATCGCGCACCGCCTGTCTACCGTGCGCAACGCCAACGCCATCATGGTGCTGGAAAACGGCGAAATCATCGAACGCGGCAGCCATGATGATCTGCTCGCCATGAAGGGGCGCTATTATGAACTCTACACCGGCAAAAAGGAACTTGCGTAAGGTGTAGGGATTGAGGGGGGAAGCTCCGTATGGCGCAAACGCCGTCTGCGGGGCGCAGACCACTGATAAACCCCGCAACCGCAGAAATTTTCTGAAACACTTCTAACAAAGTGAGAATTTCTGCTTACTGTACAGCAGTCGCGCTTCTGCTTGCAGCAAGCGCGACCAGCCCGCGCGAATCCTTTGGATTCCAGCGCGGCGCTGCCGAAACCCTGCACAGCAGGGTCTTCGGTGCGTTCATCAACAGGGACTGCAAAATCGGTTACATAGGTCGAACTATGCGCCCTCATTTGCAGTCCCTGTTTCCTTGTCTTGCGACGTTTTTCAGGGTCTGCGTTTTCTGATCGTTTTTCTGAAATTGGAGCTGTACACAATTCTTAACATGGAAACCTATTGACAATTGAGCAAATCGGAGTTATTATATATAAGCACTTTGAGAGAAGCGCAAGGTCCCTTAGCTCAGCTGGATAGAGCGTCTGGCTACGGACCAGAAGGTCAGGGGTTCGAATCCCTTAGGGTCCGCCACCAGTCCGTCCGAAAACACAGTTTTCGGACGGATATTTTATATCATTCATACAAAAATCACCCATTCAAAGCCAAAAATCGCGAAAAAAGGAGGGGTTTCCCCCTCAGATTTCCGTGATTTCTCTGATTTTTGGCATAGCGATTCTGCGGTAGCGTTCGATGAGCTTCTGAACGCCGCCGCAGAGGGCGATGG
>CAKUKP010000106.1 GCA_934663625.1 uncultured Clostridia bacterium | reverse complement strand
TCGGCTAACGCTTCCTACTGCCGAGCGCGTAGTGGTCTTGCACCACCTAGTTGTTGCTCGTGCCGGGCGCACTAAAATAACGGCGCATCCTGTTTGAGAATGCGCCGTTTGCGGAAGTTATTTGTACGTTTAATAAGGATCAGTTTCTCGCGCTCAGGATCGTATCGCCCAGACCCAGACCGATGTAGATCTGCGGTGTCTGATACCATCCGCTTTCGGGCGCGCTTCCGTTGCCTACGACAACCTTCTTCGGATAATCGACACGCTTCACATCAATGGTCGCAATGGTCTTGGTGAGGGCATAATGGAACAATTCATCAATGGTCACAGCGCCATCCGTAGGATTGTTATCCGCAGCCATACCGGACAGGCTGGCGTTTGGCACTTCTACGCCCAGACCGTAGCAAAGCCCGTAGGTAAAGAATTCAACCTGCGTGGCTTCAGATTCGCCCTTGAACCAGCTGGCCCGCAGATCCGCGACCTGCGCGGTCATGACCGAGATATTGCCCATGATTGCCAGCTGATCGTTCACATCATTGATAAACTGACCGCTGTAGCAGCTGTCCAACAGCAAAACCACATTGCCCTGAATGCCGCTCATATAGCTCAGCAGTTCTTCGGACGTAATGTAGGTGGACGAATCGGACTTGGAATACGTTCCGCCATTGTAGGTCAGGCTGAAGTTGTAGCGCCTTCCCTCCGCCATAGTGGCTTCATTATGGCCGTGCGATACGATATAAATCACCGATACATCGCCCGGCTTCGCATCCTTGAAGTGCGAACCGATCGCCGTGGCAATCGCGCCCTTGCTGGCGTTCCGCAGCATCATCGTATCGTAGCGCTCGCCCTCTACGCTGCTCTTTCCAAGCGCCATCTGCATCGAAGTTACGTTATTTTCCGCGAAGGGCAGCGCGTTGCTCACATCGGTCTTATTATATTCACTGATGATCAGCGCGCGGTATTTCGCCTGCGGCATGCGGATCACGCAGGTCAGATTCGGATTTTCGAAGAACGTCAGATCCGTACTCGTGCCCTTAATTTCGCCCGCCGTGATGATGCCGGTACCCGCATAATCGTTGTCCGGCGAAAGCACCGTTACCATCGGCATGAACTGCACATAATCGTTCGACAGCGTATAGGTCAGCGGGATATCGCAGATCAGGTTTTCGGGATAGGTGATCGCGAAATCGAAATCCGCAATTTCGCCTACCGCCATGTTTTTCTCCGCGGGGATATTCATCTGCACATCCTGATAGGTGTACACTGTGATATTTGCAGAAGCCGCAAGGGTCTTTTGCTGGGTTTCATCCGCGTTCAGCATCATCCGCAGCACAGCGGTGCCCGTTTCAACGGCGTTCAGCTCTCCCGCTTCATCCAGCACCAATACGGTCTTGCCCTCGGGATTTTCAATTTCCAGCGTGTAGCCGCGGCGCACGCCTTCCGCATTCAGCCTGATTTCCGGCTTCTGCTTCAGACCGGTGATCATGCTCAGGTTGGCAGACGACCACACAAAGCCGTTCTGCGCAAGCTCCGCGCTCTCCACAACGTTCAGCGTCATCCGGCCGCTATAGCCGTTGCAGGTGGTGAACAGCAGAACCGTCGTGCCGGTTTCCAGCGCGGTCAGCTTATCCTCGGCGATCTGCGCGATGGCTTCATCCTGCGCCCTTACCGTTACCTGCTTCCATACGGTTTCGGTATTGGACTGGATCGTATACAGGTCGCCGATATTTACTTCTTCGCCCTTCACCAGATTCAGCTCCGCAGCGCGCATGGAAATGCCCGTGGGGCCAGCGATTACCGTAATATCGGCATACGCTTCCAGATTGTTGTAAACCTCGCCATCCTTCAGCACCTGCGCGCTGATTCGGGCGGTACCCGCGCCGATCGCGATGACTTCGCCATCCATCGAAACCAACGCCACATCGGGATTGCTCGTGCTCCATACCACGCGCGCGCCCGTGCCCGCATCAAATATGGGTGTAAGCGTAAGTGTCATGCCCTCGCCCATCTCCGCCGCCGTCTGATCCAGCGCCAGCGTGGAGGTCAGCTTGCGCACATGCACATCGCACGGCACTTCGGCGGTCACGCCGTTAAACGCGGTGGCGGTTACCTGCGCATCGCCGACGCTCTGCGCGTGCGCGATGCCGGCCTCCGTGACCGTGATTGCCGAGGACGTACCCACCAGGCTGTAGCGAAGGGAACCATGCGTGATATCCTCGCCCAATACGTGTGCGGACAGCGCGACGCTATCTTCATAGCCGTGATCATCGGTATACAGGGTAACATCCGTTTCATCGAACGCAACGCCCGTTACCGTATCCTGCGATACGGTCAGCATAAACTGCGCCGAAAGCCCGTTGTTCGTGGATGCGGTCAGCATCGTATTGCCCACCGCAACGCCGGTTACGCGGCTGCCTTCCACCCTCGCAATGGCGGAATTTTCCACGGCGTAGGTGATCTCCACCTGCATTTCATCGTTGTTGCCATCGAATACGTGCGGCGCGGGGATATCGATGGTATCGCCCACGGCGATGCCTACATTTTCAAGATCCTCATAATCCACCAGCATGGGATCGCGGCGCACGTTTACGGTAAACCGCGCGACGGCCGCGCTGTTGGTAGATCTGGCGGTGATGTGCGCCGTGCCCTCGCTCAGACCGGTGATCAGGTTGGTTTCATTATCGACGGTTGCGATATCGGGCGCATCGGATTCAAATTCGAACGCGCACATACGATCCGCTTCACCGTAGGTAATGACCGCATATTTGTCCTTTTCGCCGACGCTCATGCTTACATCCGCGATCGTAACCGTGGTCGGGCCCGGCAGGATGGTAACATCCGCATAGCCGATCACTGTTCCATCGCTGCTTACGAACTTCACGCGCGTCTGCGCGGACTGCGCCGTCGCGCCCGTCTGGAAGTAAACCGTATCGCTTCCGTCATCCGTCGATCGATCATAGCCGGTAACTGTAATCAGGCTGGATTCGGGCTGCGCCGTGAAGTAGGAATAGCAGCCCTCGTTGTACGTCACGCGGATGCTGCCGCGCATGTTCGCACCGATTGTGGTCTGTTCCGGATCGATATTGGCAAGCACCGTGCCCTTTTCAAATACGTGAACGGTGATCGCACAGCTGTATCCGTTGTGCGTGGTCACGCGGATAGTGGCCTTGCCGGGATGCTTCGCGGTGATCAGACCATTCTGATCCACGGTGGCATAGTATACGTTGGAGCTGGTAAAGTGCAGCTGCGTTTTGCAATCCGCCGGTTCGATCTTCAGAACGCCTTCATCTTCCGCGATGTTGAACGTTTCGCCCTCGCCCAGCTTGAGTACGCTGCGGGACATCGAAATTCCGGTAGGCTTCGGCTTTACGGTAACGGTGCATTCCGCCTTTGCGGAGGAATTATCCGCCGATACGATGATCTTCGCCGTGCCTACGCCCTTCGCGGTCAGCGCGCCGTTCGGCGCGACGGCAACGATATCTTCATTTTCCGATGCATAGATGAAATTGCACATCGTTCCATCGGGGCATGCTGCCTGTACGGAATAGCCTTCCTCGCCCACGCCCATGGTGATCTGTTCGGGCGTGCAGGTGATGGTATCCGGCGCGGGATAAATCTTCACCGTGCATACGGCGAGCACCTGACCATCCATAGCCGGATCCAGAATTCGGATCTTCGCTTCGGTCACCTGCGATACGCTGCCCGTTTTAAACGTGACCGTATCAGTAAACGTGCGCGTGGTCACATCGATCTGATCAATCGTAATCAGATCGGACGTGCTTTCCACAAGGTATCTGCGATAGCTGCCGCTTTCGAACACGATATCCAGCTTGCCGGTGGATTCTTCGCCGATGCTGATTGCATCCGCACTGAGCTGCGGCGCTTCCTGACGATCGTAGACGTATACCGTAATCGATGCGGAAAGCCCGTTGTAGGTGTGCGCTGTAATTACCGCGCTGCCCTTCTTCAGGCAGGTGATGATTCCATCTTCATCCACATCCACCACTTCGGTATTCGAAGAGGTGAATGTCAGGTTGCCCACCGAACCGGCAGGCTGCATTGTAAACAGACCATCGTCGGTTCCGTTTATACTGTCGCCCACGCCCGCCTTGAGATACGCAGCGGTACGCGTGATCGATTCGGGCGCCGCCGCCACCGTTACACGTGCGGTAACGCTGGCTTCGGGATTTGCGGCGGACGCTGCCGTGATGGTTGCATATACGCCGCTCGGCGTAACTGCCGCGGCGTTCAGAACGCCGGTATCCGCATCCACGGATACATATTCCGGATGATCGGAAGTAAATTTGAAATCAGACAGCGTATTTTCCGCACACACCGGCGTTATACGCTGGGTGTTATCGCCAAGTCCCAGCACAAGTTCGCGCTGATTTTCCGGAAGGGTTACTTCCCCCGCCTTCGGCGCGCGCAGCGCGCGCAGTGCGTAGGTGGCAAGCACCGTACCGGCGGCATTCTTCAGCACGATCTGCGTATCCGTGGGTTCCGCGATCTCCGCCACGGTATAGGTAATCGTATCCGCCTGTTTTTCCGCCGTGCGATCTACCGTGAGATCGGAAATCAGCGTATGATCATATTCCACGCTGTAGTTCTGATAGCTGCCCAGCGGGAATACCACGCGGAACGTGCCCTGCATCGCCGTGCCCTTCACATCCGAATCGGGCTCCAGCACGGGCAGATTGGAACTATCGTAAGCATATATGGTGATCGATTTGGCGATGCCGTTGTAGCTGGTGATCGTAATGATCGCGCTGCCCCTGGCGTTCGCCGTGATCGTGCCCTTTTCATCCACCGCGATGCGTTCCGGCGCGGAAGATTCATATTTCAGCGTGCCGCGCGCCGTATCGGGCGTGTATACCAGCAGATCATCCTCGCGCAGGTTCAGCGTTTCGCCCACGCCCAGCTTCAGATAGCTGCGCGCAAAGGCGATATCGGTCGGCGCATCGAAGGTCGCCACCGTGCAGGTATCCTTTGCAGATTCGTTGCTGCGCGCATATGCGGTAATGGTGGCGGTCGTACCCGCAGGCATCGGCTTCACCGCCGTCAGCGCACCCGTAATCGGATCAACCGTTACATATTCTTCGCTGTCGCTGGCATAACGGATTTCATCCAGCGTGCCTTCAGCGCAGATCGCGTGTACGGAAAGGCTGGTATCGCCCATGCCGATTTCCATGTATTTATCGCTGTCAATCGTTACCTGACCTTCCGCGGGCGCGGGATAGATCGTAAGCGCATAGGCGCCCTTCAGCGCGCCGTCCGCCTTATGATGCACCTCAATTTTCGTGGTCACAGGCGCGGTCACAACGCCCTTCACGCGGAAATACACCGTATCCGAATGCAGATCGGAAGCCACATCCATGCGCGTAACTTCCAGCAGATCGGCATCGTAGGTCAGGTAAGAGCTGCTATAGCTGTTTTCATCGTATTGGATTTTGAACGATCCTTCCATCGCCGCGCCGATTGCGCCGGACGCCGGTTCGATCGTGGGATTCAGTTGAAGGTTGAATATCTTCAGCGGGATGGATGCGGTCAAGCCGCTCGCCGTGCGCATGGTCAGCGTCGTTTCGCCGCTGGCAACCTTCGCGGTAATCATGCCATCCGCACTGACGGATGCGACGTTCGAATCGGCAACCTCGAAGGTAATCTGGCTCGCGTCCTCGTTTTCCGGACAGCGGATCAGCTGATACAGGGAATACATCGGATCGAACGTATCCGCGCTGCTGCCGGAAACGCCGCCCATGCGCAGACAATCCGCATTGAAACCAAAGATTTCATACGTATCGCCGACATATACGCGGCAGGTCGCCGTCAGATTCTGATTCTGCGCATATCTGGCGGTAATCGTTACATAATTTACAGCGTCATCGGTGTTCTTATGCGCCGTCAGCGTGCCGTCCGCCGCCACGGAAACATATTCCGGATGGCTGGATTCATAGGTAAATTCGCCCGTGCAGCCCTTGGCGGACGCGGGATTTGCAACGCTTTCGCCCGCGCGCATCCACACCGTGCTTCTTGCGAAGTGCGTATCGGGCGCAATGTAGCCCATGCGAACGCACCATTCGTAGGCGTAGCAGTTCTCCGGCACGCTGAACGCAATATCGCCGCAGTTTTCAAATGCATCGTCCGCGATATAGGTAAGCGTATCGGGAAGCTCTACCTCCGATACCGAACTATTGGCAAAGGCGCGCGCAGAAATGCGGGTGGTTCCATCCGGAACGACCACCTTGCCCAGCGAGGTATCCCCGTAGAACGCCTCCTCGCCCACCGTTTTCAGCGCCGCGGGGAGCTTCAGCGTAAGCCCCTCCGCAACCGCGCCGAGATCGGCAAACAGAAGCATCAACACCAGTATGTACGCCAACGCTTTTCTGAACTTCATTCGATTACCTCCATAAAACTGCTGCATCCGCACAGCTGTTATGACCATGTATTATGATAGCTCGCCACTATAGATTTTCATCTTACATTATAGCACAAACCGAACCGTATGTCTACCAATATGCGGGTCCTCAGACCAATCTTCATTTATTAGACGCAAAAAAGCCGCAGGATGCAAGATTTTCAAAATAGAATAATCATCCACCGGCGTAGCCGGTGGTTTTTCATATGCGGGCAAAGCCCTAGAATACTAGCAGCGCCCTCGCA
>CAKUKP010000105.1 GCA_934663625.1 uncultured Clostridia bacterium | reverse complement strand
GGAGTTTCTCTTTTCACCTCACCGCTTAAGCTTCTTTGAACCCCACGCCTAGCGTGGGGTTTTCGGTACACAAAAAATCGGATGAACGCTGCAGAGCGTTCATCCGATTTGCGTATAGGTTCTCTTTTCATTCCGAATTTCCACGCGGTAGCCGCAGCCGAAATCCGGCTGCCATGCATACATATGCCGGTTTTCTTCGGGAAACCAATGCGCCATCAGCGCGGCGATCACCCCGCCGTGGCACACGATCAGGCTGTCGCGGCGCAGCGCCTCCGCCGCCGCGATCACGCGATTTCGGAAGTGATTCGCGTTCTCCCCCTTCGGCGGCGCGGCGTCGCCGGCGGCATCGCCGATCCACGCCTGATAGGCTGGATTCTGTTTCAATTCTTCATAGCTGTGCATCTCAAACGCGCCGAAATCGATCTCCCGAAATTCGGCGCAGACGCGCGCGGGCGCATCGCCATACAGCATTTGAAAGGTCTCCGCCGTTCTGCGCAATCCGCTGATGATCGCATCGATGTTGGTAAGCTCCGGATACGCAGCGCGCGCCCGCAGGGCGGCAAGATCGCTTCTGCCGCGATCCGAAAGCGATAGATCCGTGCTGCCGCAGTACAGATGGCGGTCGTTTGCCTCGGTGCGCCCGTGGCGCAGCAGATAAACGATCATTTGATCTGCTGCGGAAGCCCGCAGAACAGCCGCACAACGCGCTCCGCGTGCGATGCGATATAATTGTTGAGCCGCCCGTTTTCCTCGCGCCAGAGCCGCTCCTGCGCATCCATGGGCACAAGTCCGCACGAAAAATCCATGCCGATCAGGATGCATCCCTTCCATGCATCCCGATGCGCTTCCAGATAATCGATCGCGCTTTCGCCGCGCTGCACGCAGCCCAGCACGAACTGTTCCAGCCCGCATACCGCGCCGCGGGAAAAATCGATCTCGCGCGCGTCCGATGTCAATTCGCAAAAATCCTTCGCGCCCAGCGCATCGCGCGCATATTCGCGCATTCCCTGATACGCGCCGCCAAATACAAAAATCATTTCTTTCCTCACACAATCGCGAGCACGATCAACCCGCATAATTCCGCGATCACCAGCGAAAAGCCCGCCAGATCGCCGGATACGCCGCCCAGCGCCTTCACGCAGCGCCACATGGCAAACGCATAGCCCGCCGCCGTCGCAGCGCCGGTCAGCAGCGACCGCCAGCCGCCGAAGATCAGCATGAGCAGCAGCGCCAGCGCGCCCACGCCCGCCACGATGTAGCTCAGTGATTTCGATACCCGCTTCTGTTCATTCTGCGCATACTGGCTGTGTCCCAGCGCGGGCAGGCGCAGCACGCACCATGCGGAACCAACACGGCTGATTACGGGGATCAGCAAAAGCGAAAACAGCTTATCTGCGCTCATGCACGCCGCGAACTGGAACATAAGCGCGAGCGCCACGAGAATCACGGCGAACGATCCCGCGTGCACATCCTTCAAAATGCGCAGCTTTTCTTCGCGATCGCGCCACGACATCAGCGCATCCGCCGTATCCATAAATCCATCGATGTGCATGCATCCGGTCAGCGCCATCGGCACGGCGGCGATCACCGCCGAACTCAGCGCGTGCGGCAGCAGCCAGCGCGCCAGATACGCGATGCCCAGCCACAGCGCGCCGATCAACAGCCCCACCAGCGGCAAACATGCCGTGCGCAGCGGCGTAAGTTCATCGTTCCACGCAGCCCGCGGCGCGGGCAGCACGGTAAACATCGAAACGCACATGCAAAACGCAGTCCAAAACACCATCATACGATTCGCACCCCCTTATGGCAGATCACACAACCGGAGGACACCTCCAGCACATTATCGCACGCTGCCGCCAGCGCGCGATCCACATGCGCCAGCGCGCGTCGGTAGTTTTCCGTCCATGTATCAAAGCGCCGCGCATCGCCGTAGATATAATCCGATACCAGCACCGCGCTTTTCGTTCGGCGCAAAAACTCAGTAAGCTGATCCGCGACGCGCAGGCCCGCGTCCGCATCAAAGCCGGTATCCGCAAACATTTCATTGGCGAGCAGCGCCGTTACGCTGTCCAGCAGATAGGAACCGTTCGGGTCGGCGCGATCCAGACAGCTTAGAATATTTCGCCCGCATTCGATGGTGGTAAAGCCCCAGCCTTCGCGATCGCGGATGTGGCGCGCGATGCGCGCATCGTCCTCCGCGCCGGTGGAAATCATCGTCGCCACATAGTAGAGCGGCGCGCCCTGCGCGCGGGCGATGTGCTGGGCGTAATAGGATTTTCCGTTTTTACAACCGCCGGAAATAAACGTATGCATGCTTCACCTCTGAAACCGGCGCTCGGCGCGAATCTCCGCAAGGTAATCATCATCGATGCGCGCCTCTTCAAACGTCGCCATATTGCGCAGCACGGAAAGCGCCGAATCGATGATTTCAAAGGCGATCGGACAGCCGCTGCCCTCGCCCAGCCGCATTTCCAGCAGCAACATGGGCTTTAGATTCATTTCGCGAATCGCCAGCGCATAGCCGCGCTCCGCAGATACGTGCGATGCAAAGCAATAATCGGCGCAGCGCGCATTGATTCGATGGGCGCACAGCGCCGCCACCGCGGAAATATAGCCGTCCACCACCACCGGCAGATGCATCTCCGCCGCGCCCAGAAACGCGCCGCACATCGCGGCGATATCGAAGCCGCCCACCTTGGAAAGCACATCCACAATATCGTTTGCGTCGGGCTGCATCCGCGCGATCGCATCATCGATGATCTGTTTTTTGCGGGCAAAGCCGGAATCATTTACGCCGCCGCCGCGCCCCACGGTTTCCTCCGCGGGCAGATGCAAAAGGCAGGACAGAATCGCGCTGGACGTGGTGGTATTTCCGATGCCCATTTCGCCGACGCCGATCACATCCATGCCGTCCTGCGCCGCCCGATGCGCCGCCGCGCGGCCGATTTCGATGGCGCGCAATGCCTGAGTACGCGTCATCGCCGGTTCACGGGCGATGTTTTTCGTGCCCTTTGCGATCTTACAATCGTGCACGCCGGCGCAGGCGAAATCTGCGTTGATGCCCACATCGGTAATGTACAGCTCCGTATTGTAATGCTTCGCCAGCACCGCCACGCCGGTCAGCCCGCGCGTAAAATTGATGGTCTGCGCCAGTGTTACCGATTGCGGCGCGGAGGCAACGCCCTCCGCCACCACGCCGTTATCCGATGCGAAGATCAGCACGCGCCGTTTTTTTGCGCCGTCGATCCTGCCGCCCGTAATGCCCGCCCAGCGGATGGAAATTTCCTCCAATACGCCCAGACTCTTCGGCGGCTTCGCCAGCGCATTCTGCCGCGCCGCCGCCCGTTCCATCGCTTCGGCATTCAGCGCGTCGATCTGTATTTCATAGGGATTCATGCATTAAACCTCGAAATTCCAATACTTCAACACGCTGAATTATAGCACATCCATGTAAGAACTTCAAGTATTCCAACGCGCTTCCACCGCCATGCAAAAGACCGCCCCTTGCGGGACGGTCTTAAAAGGCTTCCTATATCAGCCGAAGCTTAGTCGACGGTCGCGTAGTTCCATACGACGTCGCCGGTGTTCAGAACGGTCATGTTATGAACGTTCGACTTGCACATATAGGGATTGACGTAGAAGTGCAGCGGGGCAACCGCGCCGGTCGCCATCAGGATGCGCTCTGCGTCTGCGCACTTCTGCGCGCGGGTCGCGGGATCGGTTTCCGCCTTGATTTCATCAACCAGCGCATCGTAGCATTCCGCCCAGGTCTGGTTGCCTTCAAGTCCCCAATATGCGCCGAGGCCCGCGTCCTTGGTGTTCTCGGTGTATCTGGTGTATTCGCCAACATCCTGACCCAGACGCGGATAGTTGTTGCCGGATTCGGAGATGAAGATCTCAAGGAAGTTTACGCAATCGTTGAAGTCTGCAACCCAGCCCATGCGCGCCGCTTCCGCATCGCCCTTGCCCAGCTTGATCTGCAGGGTGGCCCATGCTTCGGTGTTGATCACGCCGGTGATGCCGACCATGTTCCAGCATTCCTGTACGTACTGGATGATGGCGGAGTTGGTGGCGTTCTGGTTGAAGGAGAATTCGAAGGAAGGAACATCGGTGAACTGGATATCGCCGCCTTCGATGGAACCGGTGTAGCTGTAGCCAACGTCGATCAGCATCTTGATGGCTTCCACCTGATCCTGGGTGTACATTTCATTTTCTTCGGAGGGCGTTGCGGTGCCTTCGTACCAGGTGCTGTATTCCGGTGCTTCGCGAACGTTCTCGTTATAGCCGTCGGACAGCATCTCCGGGAAGAAACCGGTCGCTGCAACTTCGCCGCCCATGGTGACGTAATCCACTTCGTCCTGACGATTGATCAGCATGCCCAGTGCCTGACGAACCTTGGACTGCTCCTGAATGGTCAGGGTCTTGCCTTCGGGGGACATATCCTTATGGACGTTGAACAGCACATAGTAGGTGCCCAGCTGTTCGCCCATCACCAGTTCATCGCCGTATTCGGCAGACAGACGTTCGAACTCAGCGGGATCCATGCTTTCGATGAAGGAAACCGCGCCGGATTCATAAGCGGACAGGATTGCCACGGAGTCCTCGGCAAAATGCGCCTTCACGCCGCCCAGGGATACCTTATCGGCATTCCAGTAGTAGGGGTTCTTTTCGAACATGGCAGCATCGTCAACCGCATAGGAAGTCATGCGGAACGGGCCCATGCCGATGTACTTTGCAGGATCGGTCGCCCATGCGCCCGCATCGTCCGCCAGATCCACCTTGACCGGATAGTAGGTCGGGAAGCCGCACAGATCGAGGAAGTATGCGCAGGGATCTGCCAGAGTCACGACCAGCGTGCGCGCTTCATCATCGGCAACCACGTTCAGCGTGCCATCCTCGTTGTGGGCGATGTAGTCGAACAGATAGCCGTAGTCCGCACCCAGTTCAGGGCTGGCAGCGCGGTTCCAGCTCTTCACAAAATCGCTTGCGAAGAAATCGGAGCCATCGGACCACTTCAGGTTCTCGCGGAGAACGAAGGTATACACCAGACCATCCTCGGAGACCGTGTAGGATTCTGCCAGTTCGGGCTGGTTCGTGAACACTTCGCCGTCCACTACCTGCGTGCCCAGCAGGCCGCAGAACGCCAGACGGATGGTGTTGGAACCGGTAGACGCGGAGTTGAGCGCCGGGTCGAGGGACTCGGGCGTGCCGCCACCGTACATAACTTCGATAATTTCGCCCTCTGCGGATGCGGAGATCGCGCCAAAGGACAGAACCATCAGCATGGACAGAACCAGAGCAAGTACCTTTTTCATGACTGTTCCTCCTCCATATGGATGTGTTGTATTCATACGCGCCCGAAATTCGGACGGATGAAGCGAATGAATGTGAAAACGCGCAGATTACACGTTTTCGTAGTTGTGGCACGCCACGAAGTGTCCGGGCGATACCTCGCGCATGGCGGGGCAGCTTTCGGCGCACTGCGCGGTGGCGTAGCGGCAGCGGGTGCGGAACGCGCAGCCGGAGGGCATGTTCATCGGGCTGGGTACATCGCCCTGCAGCACGATGCGGTGCGATTCGCGCGCGCGTTTGGGATCCGGCATCGGCACCGCGGAAAGCAGCGATACCGTATACGGATGCAGCGGATGGCGGTGCAGTTCTACAGAAGTCGCCATTTCCACGATTCTGCCCAGATACATAACTGCGATGCGGTTCGAAATGTGCTTGACCACCGAAAGATCGTGCGCGATGAACAGATAACTCAAGCCCATCTGCGCCTGCAGATCCTCCAGCATGTTGATCACCTGCGCCTGAATGGAAACATCCAGCGCGCTGACCGGTTCATCGCATACGATGAATTCCGGATTGGAAGCCAATGCGCGGGCGATGCCGATGCGCTGGCGCTGTCCGCCGGAGAATTCATGCGCGTACCTCGTCGCCTGTTCGCCGGAGATGCCGACGGTCTGCAAAAGCTCGTGCACGCGATCGGCGCGCTCCTGCCTGGTTTGGCAAAGCTTATGAATGTCGATCGGCTCCGCCACGATATCGCCGACCGTCATGCGCGGGTTCAGCGAAGAATAGGGATCCTGAAACACCATCTGCGCGCGGCGGTGATATTCGGGCAGCGTCTTTTTATCGACCAGCTTGCCATCGAAATAAATCTCGCCGGCGGTGGGCTTGTACAGGTGCAGAAGCGTTCTGCCCACCGTGGTTTTGCCGCAGCCGGATTCGCCGACCAGACCCAGCGTTTCGCCCTTGCGGATGCTGAAGCTTACATCGTCCACGGCCTTGAGCATCGTGGTTTTCATAAAGCCGGTGGTGATGGGAAAATACTCCTTCAAGCCCTTGACTTCTACCAGATTCTTCTCGCTCATCACGCTTCGCCTCCGTCCAGATTGATGCGCACGATGTTGCCCGCTTCATCGGCCTCGATCAGATTGCGCTCCATGCCCTCTTTATAGTTCATCCAGCACGCGGAAATGTGATCCTTCCCCACGAAAACCTCGGGCGCGCGGGCCGTAAGGCATTGCTTCATGGCGCGTTCGCAGCGCGGCGCGAAGGGACAGCCGGAGGGCATGCACAGAAGATCGATGGGCGTTCCGGAAATCGGAATCAGGCGCTCCTTATCATCGCTGTCGATATTCGGGATGGAGCGCAGCAGACCTTTCGTATATTCGTGCCGCGGGCGATAGAAGATCGCGTCCGCCGTGCCGCGTTCGCAGATGCTGCCCGCGTACATGACCACGACCTCATCGCACATATCGGCGATTACACCCAGATCGTGCGTAAT
>CAKUKP010000104.1 GCA_934663625.1 uncultured Clostridia bacterium | reverse complement strand
TACGCATTCAGACCACTGACAAACCCCGCAACCGCAGAAATTTTCTGCAATACTTCTGACAAAGTGAAAATTTCTGCTTACTGTGTCAACAGGAATTGCAAAATCGGTTACATACGTCTGTGTATGCGCCCTCATTTGCAGTTCCTGTTTCCTTGTCTTGCGGCGTTTTTCAGAGTCTGTCTTTTGCTGCTCGTTGCCGTTATTGTAGCAGGAAAACGAAAATTTTGCAAACCATTTCGCATGAAATTATCGGAAGATTGTGTTATAATTCCAGATGAAACCACCGCGTCAAACGCGTTACAAGGAGGAAATGCAATGCGAGAATATGAAATTCTGATCGAGACGGTCAATCCCTGCGGCGGGGAATCGCACGCGAAAAAGGAAATTATCGAAGTGGAATGCGAAAGCCCGGAAGCCTATGTGAAGGAAAACGCGCCCTATCCGGTGATGGAGGTTACGCAGATGTCCGATGATGAAACGCGCGTGATTACCGGCGATGGCAAGGGCGGAATCGTGCGGTATACGTTCACGGAGTTATAATTCCCAAAAGGGCTGTGCAGGCATGTTTTGCGCAGCCCTTGCGTATTTTCCGAAAATGCCGTATAATCAATAAAAACGGTTGTATGGAGGAGTTTTTCCTTGTTCAGTTATATCACATCCTTTTTTGAAGATCCGAAGGGCATGCTGATCTTTCTTTTGCTGGCGCTGCCGGGGCGCGTGATGGCGCTGTCCTTTCATGAATGGGCGCACGCGTATGTCGCGAACAAATGCGGCGATCCAACGGCGCGCATGATGGGCAGAATGACGCTGAATCCCGCCAGACATCTGGATCCGCTGGGCACGATCATGATGCTTCTGCTGGGCTTCGGCTGGGCGAACCCCGTGCCGGTCAATCCGAACAATTTCCGCAATCCCCGCAAGGATGATATCAAGGTATCGCTGGCGGGCATTACGATGAATCTGATCCTGTTCCTGACGGGCTTTCTCGCGCTGAGCGTCTTTCTGATAATTGCGCTGAAATCGCTGCCGGAATACGGCAGCCTGCGCGCGGCGAACGAGGATATGTTCATCGCGCCCTACCTGGGGGAGCGCGTTCTGATCATGGGCGATTACTATTATCCGATCCGCATGCTGTTTCAAATCGCGCCGTACGCGGCGGATCTGGTGATCGCGCCCGCGCTGGGGCGCATCGCGGGCTATGCGTATCAGATGCTTTCCTATTTTGTGATCGTAAATCTTTCGCTGGCGCTGTTTAACCTGATACCGGTACCGCCGCTGGACGGTTATCACGTGCTGAACGATACCATCCTGCATAAATCGCTGTTTGCCGCGCAGAAAACGGCGCGCATCGCGATGCTGATTCTGTTTGCCGCCTCCATGACGGGCATTCTGGGTCAGGGGCTGAGCGTCGTGATCGATGGCATTATGAGCGGCGTCGGCAGCGGCGCGGCGGCGATCGTCCGCGCGCTGGGACTGATATAAGGAGCGGGCGAATGGCATATATCGTATCGCTGAAACAGTTTGACGGCCCGCTGGATCTGCTGCTGACGCTGATTTCCAACGCCAAGGTGGATATTCAGGATATCTTCGTCAGTGAAATTACCGAACAGTATCTGGAATCCATGCGGCTGGTGGACGAACTGGATATGGATTCCGCCAGCGAATTTTTGCAGATGGCGGCCACGCTTCTGGAAATCAAATCGCGCGCGATGCTGCCCAAGCCGCCCAAGCCGGAGGAGGAGGGCGCGCTTTCGCCGGAGGAGGAGCTGATCCGTCAGCTGACCGAATACAAGCAGTTCAAGGAAATCTCCGCGCGGATGCATCAGCTTGAGGAAGAAGCGCGCGCGCTGATGACCAAGCTGCCAGAGGAATATCCGCTGCCGCCGCCGACCATCGAAATTACGGGGCTTACGCTGGATAAGCTGGCGAAGGCGTTCGCGCGCGTTCTGCTGCGCGCCGAGGAAAACGAGCGCAGCGAAAATATGGCGAGCCGCGAAATCCGCCGCGACGCGTTCACGGTGGCGGGCTGCATGGTGCGCATCGCGCGCCGCCTGCGCAGCGGCCCCGCGCGCTTTGCCGAAATGTTTGCCGAGGATTACACCCGCGAAGAGGTCATCACCATGTTCCTCGCCATGCTGGAGCTGGCGAAACTAAACCGCCTGCACGTCGAGCAGCGCGGCGCTTACGATGAAATCTATCTGTCCGCGTAGCGCGTCTGGAACCAAAATGGCGCTTTCTTCGTCCAACGTGTAAAGCAGGAAGCGGTTTTTCGAAAAGGAGGCGAGCGCATGAAACGCAGAATATTGGCGATCCTGATCGCATGGGTGCTGATCGTATCCGTCGGCACGGCGGAAACGTTCGATTCATTCGATTCGGTCGATGGCTTCTTCATGTGGGATGAACCCTTCTTTGCACAGGAGATGGTTGCATCCGCGTCCATTCCGCTTCACGGAACCGATGAACTGATCAACAACGTCATGCGCGCGGCGGACAGCATCAACGATACCGTGCTGCCGATGTACGGCATATTTTCATTCAACGATATCGTTGGCCCGCGCACCGAGGAATGCGGCTTTCAGCCCGCGCTGAACGGGCGCGGCGTAACGGTGGTCGGCGGCGGCGTGGCGCAGGTGGCGAGCGTCATATGGCTGGCGATTCGCAATCTGGATGAAGCGGTGGTGCTGGAAAAGGCTACCTACGGCAAGCGCTATAACCAGAGCTATGTGGACAGCAGCAACGACGCCATACTGACCGATTACAATTCCGGACAGGATTTTGCCTTCCGCAACGATGGCGAGGCGACGCTCACGATTTGCACCTTTATATGGAATGATGAACTGATCTGCGAAATCTACGCGGAATAAAAAATCAAAAAGGCTGTGCGGGAACAAATCCATGTTCTCGCACAGCCTTTATTATTACTACTCGACAAACTCGTGAGAGTTTGGAGATAATTAGAACTCTCTGCGCAGCGCTTCGAGCATTACTTCTCGGGGCGCTTTTACATCCGTCCAGATTTCGAAATTCAGCGCCGCCTGATTTACCAGCATGCCCAGTCCGGAAATCGTGCGCGCGCCGCGCTGCCGCGCCCTTTGCAGAAATACCGGCATCGCGGGATTGAACACCACATCGCATACGATCATGCCCTTTTCGATCGTATCATAATCGATATCGGGGCAAGCGTTCACATCGGGAAACAGCCCCACGCAGGTGGCGTTTACCAGAATGTCCGTCTGCTCCGGAACCGGAACGGAACCGTCCCATGGAATGTATTCCGCCTGCGCATCGGTGTTTTCCGCGATCGCGTCGCGCAGCGCCGTGCCGCGCTCTGCGTTGCGGTTGACGATGATGATTTTGTTTGCGCCGTTCAGCGCGCATTCCACGCCGATGGCGCGCGCCGCGCCGCCTGCGCCCAGCAGGCATACGGTTTTGCCGTGCAGATCGATCCCTTCATCCGTCAGCGATTTCACAAAGCCCTTGCCATCGGTATTTTCGCCCAGCAGATGCCCGCCGCGGTTTACAACGGTGTTCACCGCGCCGATGATCCGCGCCGCGGGCGTGATTTCATCCAGATAGGGCAGCACATTCACCTTGTGCGGCATGGTCAGATTCACGCCGCGCATGTTCATCGCGCGCATTCCGAGAATCGCGTTCGCGATATCGCCGCGCTTTACCAGACAGGTGATGTATCGATAGTTCAGCCGCGTTGCCGCGAAGCCCGCTTCCTCCACTACGCCGGTGGGGTTGCCGTCCACGGGATCGCCGAATACGCCCACCAGCTCCGCGCGATATTTCTTTTCCGCCATTTTTGCCGCCTCCGATCCTTATTCGGGCAATCTGTCGTCGCCCAGGAAGAACACGGCGACCGTGCCGGGGCCGCTGTGCGATGCGATGATCGTTCCGATGTTGCAGATGCGAATCCTGCCCCGCAGCTTCGGGAAGGTTTCCTCCACCGCCGCGCGCAGCGCCTGCGCTTCCTCCAGGCAGACGGAATGGCAGATGTAGCATTTGCCATCGTAATCCGCGCCGCCCTGCGCGTGCGCCAGCATTACGCGCACGGTTTCCGCCACGGCCTTCTTTTTGCCGCGCACCTTATCGTAGGCGATGATTCTGCCCTCGTCGCACAGGCGCATGATCGGACAAAGCCCCAGGATCGTCGCCAGCGTCGCCGCCGCGCCGGAAACGCGCCCGCTGCGGCGGAAGAAGGTCAGATCGGTCGAGAAAAACTGATGATGCACGTGGTTGCGGTTTTCCAGCAGCCATTTTTCGGTTTCTTCGATCGTCGCGCCCGCATCGCGCATGTCGGCGGCGTAATCCATCAAAAGTCCGTAGCCGGAGGAAGAGCACAGCGAATCCACTACGATGATCTTGCGATTCGGGTATTTTTCGCGCAGCTGCTCCGCCGCGCGCATGGCGTTGTTGACCGATGCGGACATGCCGGAGCCGAACGCCAGATGCAATAGATCGCCCTTTTGCAGCTGTTCTTCAAAAAATTCCAGATATGCCGCTTCGTTGATCTGCGATGTGTGCGGCAGCGCGCCCGCGGCGAGCTGCGCATAGAATTTGTCCATCGCATCGGGATCGCGTTCCATATCGTCTACATATTCCTTGTCGCCAATGGTATAGCTGTAAAAAATCACGGGAATATCTCTGGACTGAACATAGGAATAGGGCAGATCGACGGTCGATCCACAACTGAGAATAAACTTTCTTTCCATATCCTTCTCCCTCATTTTTCCATGATGGCTGCATGCAGCAGCGCTTCCCCTACAGCCCAAATTATACCAAATCGCAACAAAAACGTCAACACCGTCTGCCGCGCGCCGGTAAAATCCGCATCGCCTACCGCGGAAAATCCAGATGGGGAACGGAACCGGTTCGAATATCCTCGGCGAGCATGAAATCGCGGTATTGCGTGGGCGTTACGCCCATCTTCTGCTTAAACAGCTGGCTGAAATAATGCTGGTTTTCAATGCCAACGGCGCGGGCGATTTCATGAATCGCCAGTTCGGGGCGGGCGAGCAGCTGCGAGGCCTGCGCGATACGGAAGTTGCTTCGGTATTCGTTGATGGAAAATGATGTGCTTTCCTTGAAGATGCGCCCGAGGTAATCTTCATTGATGTTCAATTCGCGGGCGATTCCGCTCACGCTGATTTCTTCGGCGTAATGCGCGTGAATGAATCGGATCACCTGATTTACGTGGTGCGCCTTCGTGCCGCCCTTTCCGCCGCCGGTGTAGAGCAGGTTTTTATCGATGTGCCGCCGGTCCAGCAATCGGGAAGCCGCGTATTTCAGGGAATCCTCCAATTCCTTTTCATCGATGGGCTTTACGATGTACGCCAGCACACCCAGCGAAAGCGCTTCGCGGCAATATTCAAATTCGCTGTAGCCGGATACCACGATCACCTGCGGCGTATATACCTGCATGACCTCCTGAAGCATTTTCAGTCCCGTCATGCCCGGCAGGCGAATATCGGTCAGCACGATTTCCGGCCGCTTTTCCAGAATCAGGCTCTTTCCCTGAATCGCGTCCTCGGCTTCGCCGATCACATCGATCCACGGAAGCTTTTGTGAAATGCTGTGCACCAGTCCCTGACGCAGCAGCGTGCTGTCCTCTACGACAATCAGCGTGAACATAATCCCTTTTGCTCCCCCTTCAGCGGAATTTGAATCGTTACGCGCGTTCCGCGCCCGACCTCGGATTGGATTTCCATGCCGCCCTCGCCGCCGTAATGCAGTTGAATTCTGCGGTAAATATTGTACAGCGCGATTCCGTGATTTTTGTAATTGGGTTCGAACGCCTGCGCGAGCGCCTCCGGTTCCATGCCCACGCCGTCGTCCTCGATTTGCAGATACAGATATTCGCCGCCGCGGTGCGCCGATATGCGCAATGTGCCGTGCCCGCGTCGGGGCTGCAGCCCGTGCACGATTGCGTTTTCCACCAGCGGCTGCAACAGAAATACCGGAATCATCACCATGGCGTCCTCCGGGCTGATTTCGATACTTACATCGAATTTATCCGGATAGCAAAGCTGCTGCAGCGTGATATAGCGCTGGGTCAGATCGATGCTGTCGCTGATGGTTTCGAAGAATTCCGTATTGAATTTTGTCCGCGCCGCGGTGATCTTGCCCATACTGGTCAGGGCGGTGCAGGCTTCTTCAATCTTGTTCATTCGAACCATCCAGTAGATGGATTCCAGCACGTTGTTCAGAAAATGCGGCTTGATCTGCGCCTTGAGCATGTTGTTTTCCGCCAGCATCAGCATTTCCTGCTTTTCCTGGCTGTTTTTCATCGCCTGATCCACATCCATGATCAACTGGTTCAGCTGATCGCGAATCTGCGCAAGTTCGTTATTGGTATCGAAATGGCAGCGCACCTGCATATCGCCCGCATCGAAGCGGCGCAGGGTATCGAGAATGTTGTTGATCGGCGATAAAATCTCGCGGTTGATGCGCCATGCGATCACGAAGCCGATGGCGGCGATGAACAGGCACAGCATCAGCATCGGCGCTACGTTCTTCCGGTTTTCCTGCAGGAAATAATCCAGCCGCACCGCGCAGATCGTGATCAGATCGGTGCGCGCGCTCTTGCAGCCGGTGAACAGATATTCGATATCGCCCTCCATGCCGCGTCGGCTGACCGGATCGGCCTGCTTGAAATCATCGGTGAACGCGCTTTTAATCTGATTGTAGCCCTCGTATACGGATTGAATCGAACTGTTTTCCACCACCAGATAATCATACCAGGTGGTGATGAAATAATCCACGTAGGGCGAAAGGCTCGCCCTGCGCAGCCGGTCGCTGGACTGCAGCTGCTGCCGCAGATCGGAATCGGGAATATCCAGATATACATAGCCCAGCTTTGCCGCTGCGGCGCGTGCCACGGTGGACTTGCCCGCACCGGACGGGCCGTCAATGGCAACTGAAATGTACTTCATCGTTATC
>CAKUKP010000103.1 GCA_934663625.1 uncultured Clostridia bacterium | reverse complement strand
CCGCCGTTTCGGAATTCAGACCCAGTTCCTTGTAATTTTCAACCTTCGCCTTGGAAGCGTTGTAAACGATGAAGTCCGGCTCGAAGTTTTCAAGCTCTTCCTCGGTGGGCTTGATGAACATGTTGGTTACGAAGTGTGCCTGCCATGCAACTTCAACGATGAAGCGGATGGCCATGCGGGTATCCTTGTTCGCGCCGCAGAACGCATCCACGACGAACAGGCGCTTGTTGGAAAGCTCCTTCTGCGCAAGCTTCTTTACCGCATCCCATGCTTCCTGAGAAGCCGGATGGTTATCATTCTTATATTCGTCGGAGGTCCACCATACGGTGTCCTTGGAGTTCTCATCCATAACGATGAACTTATCCTTCGGGGAACGACCGGTGTAAACGCCGGTCATGACGTTCACAGCGCCCAGCTCGCTTACCTTGCCAACGTCGTAGCCCGTCAGACCCGGCTTGGTTTCTTCTTCAAACAGCATTTCGTAGGAAGGATTGTGCACGATTTCGGTGGTACCGGAAATGCCATACTTCGTAAGATCGATCTTCGTCATTTCTATGCTACCTCTTTTCAATTGTTATCCGCCGCTGCGCGGTACAACACCCCGTCCGCACACATCGGCTCTGATATCAAACTATCAGCACTACCATAATACACCACAAGCTGTCAAAAATCAACATTGTAAAGAAAATAATGCGTTAATAATTCTGTGCTGATCGATTGTTATTGAAGATAAATTTCTTAACGCTGCAATCGATCCGCCAGCGCATCGGAAAGCCGCGCGATCTGATCCGGCGTCAGAATTTCCCCGCGAATGCGAATATCGAACCCCTGATCCGCGAGCAGCTGCTGCGCATCCTCGCGGCTGATGGCAAAATCGCCGGATAAATTGTTCACCAGCGTTTTCCGGCGCATACGGAACGCGCTTTTGATCACGCGCTGCAAAAATGCATCGTCCCGCGCAGCTGCGCCGTCCGTTCTGCGCGTCAATCGGATCAGGCGGCTCATTACGTGCGGCTGCGGCACAAAGCGCTCCGGCGGCACATCCATCAGTGCTTTCACATCGCAATAATACTGCACCAGCATCGAAAGGGCGCAATAATTCTTATCCCCCACCTTCGCCGCGATTCGCTCCGCCGCCTCCTTCTGTACCATTACGGTAATATCCTCAATGGCGCGCGCACGGGTCAGCAGCCGTTCAATCACATCCGCGGTAATATAATATGGAAGGTTGGCGACCACGTGCACCAGCGCATCGCCGAACTGCCGATGCAAAAGATCGTTCAGATCGCAGCGCATCACGTCCTCAAAGACGATCTGTGCGTTCGGAACGCCGCTCAGTACATCCGCCAGCACCGGCTCCAGTTTGCGATCGATTTCGAGCGAAACCACCTTTTTGCAGCGCCGCGCCAGATGGCTGGTCAGCACGCCCGGGCCGGGGCCGATTTCCAGAACGAAATCCGAATCCGAAACGCCGGACAGAGCGGCGATTTCCTCCAGAAAATCATCATCCAATATGAAATTCTGTCCCAGTGAATGGCTGGTTCGGAAGCCGTATTTTTCAAGCGCGACCGACGCGCGCAGCCCCGCGGAAAAATCATTCATGGATATTATCCTCCCCAAAAAACAATATCAAAAATGGGAGAACCGGCGCATTGGCTGATTCCCCCATTGATTATCCATCCATTATTTGGTGCCGAACAGACGATCGCCCGCATCGCCCAGACCGGGAACGATGTACTTATGCTCATTCAGATGATCATCGATGGCGGCGATATACAGATCCACATCCGGATGCGCTTCCTGAAGCGCCTTTATGCCTTCGGGGCAGCCGACCAGACACATCATCGTAATATTCTTTCCGCCGCGCGCCTTGATGAAATCGATGGCGGCGATTGCGGAACCGCCGGTCGCCAGCATGGGATCGACGACGATCAGATCGCGCACATCAACATCCGCGGGCAGCTTGCAATAGTATTCAACCGGCTTATGGGTTTCCGGATCGCGATACAGACCGATATGACCTACCTTCGCGGAGGGAACGATGTTCATAACGCCGTCCACCATGCCCAGACCGGCGCGCAGGATCGGAACGATGCCCAGCTTTTTGCCGGCGATGATCTTGGATTTGCAATGTGCGACGGGCGTATCGATTTCGATTTCCTTCAGCGGCAGGGTGCGGGTAACTTCATAGGCCATCAGCATGGAAATCTCTTCGAGAAGCTGGCGGAAATCCTTGGTGCTGCAATCCGTCTGGCGCATCAGGGTAAGCTTGTGCTGAACAAGAGGATGATCGACGACATGAACAGTGCTCATTTCAATACCTCCGATATTTAATGCCTTTCAGCATCGTTTGTTTAGGCAATTATACCGCAGTTTTCGACGGAAAACAACGCCTTTTGTGTAAATATGCAAAACGCACGCCAAAATCGAAAAACGGAGCGAGGATACGATACATCCTCGCTCCGCGATCCCTGTCGATCTGTGGAATTAGCCTTCAACTGTTCCGGTCAGCGCGCTTTCCTTCGCGTGAACCACAATTTCATCGTTCTGCACATCCACCACCAGCGTGCTGTTTTCCGGAACGAATTCACGGATCAGCAGCTTTGCGATTTCCGTTTCCACCGTCCTTTGCAGGAAATGCTTCAGCGGACGCGCGCCGTAAGCGCTATCGTAGCCGTTTTCGATGATATAATCCTCCGCAGCCGGCGTAAGCTGTACGTGCAGACCGCGTTCGGCGAGCCGCGATTCCAGCTTCCTGATCATCAGATGCATGATCGATACGATCTGCGTCTTGGTCAGCGGCGTGTAGAGCACGATTTCATCCAGACGATTCAAAAATTCCGGACGGAACTGCGTTTTCAGCAGCGCGTTTACCTGTGCGCGCGCCTCGTCGCTCAGATGGCCTTCGGCGTCGATGCCCTCCTGAATGTAGGAAGAGCCCAGATTCGAAGTCAGAATGATGATCGTATTCTTGAAATCTACCGTACGTCCCTGCGAATCGGTGATTCGACCGTCGTCCAGAACCTGCAGCAGGATGTTGAACACATCCGGATGTGCCTTTTCGATTTCATCGAACAGCACGACGCTGTAGGGATGCGTGCGCACCGCTTCGGTCAGCTGGCCGCCCTCTTCATAGCCCACGTATCCGGGAGGCGCTCCGACCAGGCGGGATACGCTGTGCTTCTCCATGTATTCGCTCATATCGATACGAATCAGGTTCTTTTCATCATCAAACAGCGATTGCGCCAACGTCTTTGCAAGCTCCGTCTTGCCAACGCCGGTAGGACCGAGGAACAGGAACGAACCGATCGGGCGGTTCGGATCCTGAATGCCCGCGCGCGAACGCAGAATGGCTTCGGATACCTTCTTCACCGCTTCATCCTGACCGATTACGCGCTGATGCAGAATGTCCTCCAGACGCAAAAGCTTTTCGCGTTCGCCCTCCACCAGCTTGGATACCGGAATGCCTGTCCAGCGGGATACGATTCTGGCGATTTCTTCATCGGTTACACGGTCGTGCAGCAGGCTTTCGTTGACCTTCGTTTCCTCCGCGCGCTTTTCTTCCTCCGCCAGCTGACGCTTCAGCTCCGGCAGCTTGCCGTACTGCAATTCAGCGGCCTTGTTCAAATCATATTCGCGCTGTGCACGCTCGATTTCGGCATTGACGGATTCGATTTCCTCGCGCAGCTTCTGCACCTTTTCAATGGCGCTCTTTTCCTTCTGCCACTGCACCTTCATATCGCTGAATTTTGCGCGCAGATCGGAAAGTTCGCTTTCCACCTTCTCCAGCTGCTTCTGGGCAAAGGCGTCGTTTTCCTTGGACAGCGCGGCTTCTTCAATTTCATGCTGCATAATTTCCCGGGAAATGTCGTCCATTTCCTGCGGCATGGAATCGATCTCTGTGCGGATCATCGCGCAGGCTTCATCGATCAGGTCGATCGCCTTATCGGGCAGGAATCGATCGGTAATGTAACGATCGGAAAGCTTCGCCGCCGCCACGATCGCCTGATCCGAAATCTTTACGCCGTGGAACACTTCATATCTTTCCTTCAAACCACGCAGGATCGAAATGGTATCCTCCACGGAAGGTTCATTCACCAATACCGGCTGGAAACGACGCTCCAGCGCCGCATCCTTTTCGATGTACTTGCGGTATTCGTTGATGGTGGTCGCACCGATGCAATGCAATTCGCCGCGCGCCAGCATCGGCTTCAGCAGATTGCCCGCGTCCATGCTGCCTTCGGTTTTGCCCGCGCCTACGATCGTGTGCAATTCATCGATAAACAGGATGATCTTGCCTTCGCTCTTCTTGACTTCCTCAAGAACCGACTTCAGTCGTTCTTCGAATTCGCCCCTGAATTTTGCGCCCGCGATCAGCGCGCCCATATCCAGCGAAATCAATTTGCGATCGCGCAGCGTGGTCGGCACATCGCCGCGCACGATACGCTGTGCAAGTCCTTCCGCGATAGCGGTCTTGCCGACGCCAGGTTCGCCGATCAGACACGGATTGTTCTTCGATTTGCGCGAAAGAATGCGGATCACGTTTCGAATTTCAGTATCACGGCCGATAACCGGATCCATCTTCTGTTCTCTGGCGCGCGCCGTAAGATCCTGACCGTATTTTTCCAGCGCTTCATAGGTGTTTTCCGGATTTTCACTGGTAACACGCGTATTGCCGCGCACCTTCTGCAGCGCGGTAAAGAATGCTTCGCGCGTCACGCCGAATTCATTGAAAATCGCCTTGACCACGCCGTTCGGCTTTTCAATCAGCGCCAGCAGCAGATGTTCTACGGATACATATTCGTCCTTCATCGACTGCGCGGCGTTTTCCGCCTCCATCAGCGCCGCATCCAGCGCCTGCGATACGTATACGCGCTCCGTATCGCGCCCACTGCCGGATACCTTTGCGATCTTGCCGATTTCACGTTCACACGCGTTTGCCATTTTCGCTGCATCAACGTTCATCTTTTTCAGGATATGTGCGCAAACGCCATCCTCCTGCTTTATTAACGCCAGAAGCAAATGCTGCTGATCAATCTGCGCGTTCTGATTGCGGATCATGATCTCCTGCGCGCTGCGGATGGCTTCCAACGATTTCTGTGTATATTTTTCTGCGTTCATAAGGATCCCCCTTTTATAATTGGACGATTCGGAAAATTCAAAGATTTTTCGGGTCAGCGGTGGAGGTTTACAAACCGCACGCCGGTGATCACGTCCGGGAATTCATTTGTAAATCAATTCAATTTGACTATCCTTGACTTACGAATATCATTATAGTCCTTCCCTGACCTTTGTCAAGGGTCAAACGGCAAAAAAAGTATGATTTAACAAACACTAAACATTGAGCGAATATCCATTTGCCCCATAGGATGTATAATGACCGTATTCTGAAACGGCTATGCGAGGTTTTCAACATGAAATCAAATGCAAAGGGCTCCCTGCTTCTCATCCTGTGCGCCTTTATATGGGGCATGGCTTTTTCGGCGCAAAGTCAGGCGGCGGAATACATCGATACGTTTACCTTCGTGTTCCTGCGCTCCGTGATTACCAGCGCCGTTCTTTTTGCGATCGCCCCGATCCTGAACCGGCGCGCAGCGGGAACTGTAAAAGCGCCCGTTCCCGCGAAGCGGTATGCGCTACTGGGACTGGCGCTGGGCGCCGTCATGGTTGCGGCGACCTCGCTTCAGCAGCTTGGGCTGAAATACACCTCCACCGTGAATTCCGGCTTCATCACGGCGCTCTACATTGTGATCATTCCGATTCTCGGCCTGTTTACCGGCAGACGGTGCAGCCCCATCGTATGGATCGGCGTAGCGCTGTCCATCGTAGGTCTGTATCTGCTGTGTATCAAGGGCGAATTGAAGATCAACGTGGGCGACGCCTATACGCTCGCGTGCGCGCTGTTCTTTTCCTTCCAGATTATTATGGTGGATCGCTGCGCGGGCGATATGAATTCCGTGCTGGTCTGCGCTGCGCAGTTCGGCTTCTGCGCGCTGTTTTCCCTTCCGATGATGCTGATACTGGAAACGCCCACGTGGGAAGCACTTTCGCATTGCTGGGGCAGCGTATTGTATGTTGCGATCGGCTCCGGCGCGATCGGCTACACGCTGCAAATCGCCGGTCAGAAGTATACGCAGCCGACGCTGGCTTCCCTGCTGATGTGTCTGGAAGCGGTGTTTTCCGCCATCGGCGGTTGGATCCTGCTGGGGCAGACGCTGAACGGGCGTGAAATCATTGGCTGCGTGCTGATGCTGTCCGCATCCATGATCGCGCAGATTCCGGCGAGTGTATTTCAGAAAAAGAAGCAGAGCGCGTAAGGTGTAATGCGCGTATAAAAAGGGACGGCAGCCGATATCGGTTGTCGTCCCTTTACTATATGGAATTACAGGCGATTTTTGCGGTTGCCGTTATTTTTGCCCAGCAGCATCATCATCTTGAATGTGACCGCATCATCGAAGTTGCGCAGATCCAGACCGATTGCGCGCTGCACCTTTTCCAGGCGGTACACCAGCGTATTGCGATGGATGTACAGCTTGCGTGCGGTTTCGGAAAGGTTCAGGCTGTTGTCGAAGAACGCTTCGATGGTGTGCACCATTTCATCATTGAACAGTCTGGCGGTCTTGCGGTTGAAGATCATGGTGTTGTAGCTTGCGCACATATCCACCGGTACATCGTTCAGGAAGCGCTCCAGAAGCAGATTGCGATAGGTAAACACGGTGCGATTCGGATGATATACGCGCCCCACATTGATCGCGCTGCGCGCTTCTTCGTAGGCCTCCGTAATGCTCAGCAGATCGTCGCGTGGATTGGAAATGCCGACATATACGGAAGTATTGTATTCGGTCATGAAGTTCATTTCGATGGTTCTGGCGTAATCCTCCAACTCATCGAAGTTCACTTCTTCATTTACCTTCTTCAGAAGCGCCAGCGCGTGGCGGCCAACCTCCGCCAGCAGATCGGTATCCGCGTCGATGCTCGTGCTCATAATCGGCATGGCGGCTTCCGCTTCCATATTGGTAAAGTAAAAATACATTACGC
>CAKUKP010000102.1 GCA_934663625.1 uncultured Clostridia bacterium | reverse complement strand
CCGCCTGGGTCAAGCTCAAATTTGCTGCGATGAATTTGAAAAAATTCGCGATCCATAAGTGGTCGCGCTCGCTTTTTTCTGCCTTTTTATCGTATAAGAAGCCAGATTGCATGCTCGCAATCTGGCTTCTTTGACAGTCTGGGGCTTCTATAAGAATAGAAGCCCGTCAGTCACGAACGCGCAATTATGCGCTCTGATTCTTCTGTTGTGTGTAGATTTCATAGGCGGTTTTCAAAACGCCGCGATCGCAATCGTGCGTCAGCATGGCTAGCGCGCGATCAATCGGATAATATCCGCCGTTCAGAAAGCCCTGATCGAAGGAAATGTGATAGGATTCATCGTCCGCCTCCATGGCGAACCACTGTATGCGGTTGCTGACGTCCCGACCCCGACTTTCCGAAAAGAAATCATAGCGCGTATTTCCGGCGATGCCGATGATGCGCGCATGAATGCCGGCTTCATCTTCAACGCGCCACAGGGCGACGTCGTTGCTGGGATTGTGGTTGCGAATCACGCCCTTGGGCATGACCCACTCGCCGCGATCGCTCATCAGCAGAAAGACCTGTTCATTGTAGAACACGATACCGCCTGCGCAGCTGCGAATAGCACTTGCCATAATCAATACCACCTTTCAATGGACCCTATAATTATACCATACGCCAAACCAAAATACAATGACATACGGTAGAAATTTGACGTAGGAAACCGTGCAAATTATGGCATATCTACGAATGAATTGTATTTTTTGGAACAAAATGGCCGCGCGGTGTGGACAGAAAACAATGCAAATGGTAAAATACTGATATTGAAGACAGGCGGTGATCGATTATGATTGAGCAGCTGAAACAATGGGTGCTGGACGCAAAACGAATCGTATTCTTCGGCGGCGCGGGGGTCAGCACGGAATCGGGCATTCCGGACTTTCGCGGCGTGGACGGGCTGTACCGGCAGAAGTACGCCTATCCGCCCGAAGAAATTTTAAGCCATGGGTTTTTCATGCGCCATCCGGAGGAATTCTATCGCTTCTATCGCGATAAAATGCTGATTACCGGCGCAAAGCCAAACGCGGCGCATCTTACGCTGGCGCGCTGGGAGCGCGAGGGCAAATTGACCGCCGTGGTTACGCAGAACATCGATGGGCTGCATTCCGCCGCGGGTTCCAAACGCGTATATGAACTGCACGGCAGCGTACTGCGCAATCATTGTATGCGCTGCGGGCGGTTTTACGGCGTGGAAGCCATTCAGAACAGCACCGGCGTGCCCAAATGCGAATGCGGCGGTACGATCAAGCCCGATGTGGTGCTGTACGGCGAATCGCTGGATTCCGATTGCATCACGGGCGCGCTGAACGCCATCGCGAGCGCGGATCTTCTGATCATCGGCGGCACATCGCTGAGCGTGTATCCCGCCGCGGGGCTGATCGATGATTTCCGCGGCGATCATCTGGTGCTGGTGAACAAAAGCGCCACGCCCCAGGATGCGCGCGCCGATCTGATCATCCGCGAGCCCATCGGCGATGTGTTCGCCCAATTGCCATGATGGAAAAGGATGAACGCATCACCGGTTTTCCGCCGGTGTGCGATGAAAACGTGAGGATATTGATTCTGGGATCGATGCCCAGCGTGGAATCGCTCCGCTGCGGCTTTTATTACGCGCATCCGCGGAACGCGTTCTGGCGGATGATGGCGGAAATTCTTTCGGAGCCGGTTCCGCAAACCGTTCCGGAAAAGGCGGAGCTGCTGATTCGAAACCGGATCGCCCTGTGGGACAGCGTACATATCTGCCGGAGGGCGGGATCGCTGGACAGCGCGATTCGCGATCCGCAGATCAATGATTTTGATGCGCTGTACGATCGCTGTCCGCAGATACGCGCGGTACTGTTCAACGGCGCGGCAGCGGAAAATCTGTACCTGCGCGGCATGCGCGGGCGGGACGCGCGGCGGCACATTCGCCTGCCCTCCACATCGCCCGCCTATACGATGCCCTATGAAGAAAAGAAACGAATCTGGAAACAGGCAATAGAGGAGCTGTTAGAGCATGAATGCAAGTGAAATCATTCGCAAAAAGCGATTTGGCGAGGAACTTACCGAAAATGAAATCCGCGAATTTGTGGCGGGCGTGGTGGACGGAAGCTTTGCCGATTACCAGACGGCGGCGCTGATGATGGCGATCTGCATCAACGGCATGACCGACCGCGAAACGCTGGCGCTCACGCTGGCGATGGCGAAATCGGGCGATCAGCTGGATCTTTCCGATATTCCCGGCAAAAAGGCGGATAAGCATTCCACGGGCGGCGTGGGGGATACCACTTCGCTGGTGCTGGTGCCGTTGGTGGCGGCGTGCGGCGTGAACATGGCGAAGATGTCCGGCCGCGGTCTGGGCTTTACCGGCGGCACGCTGGATAAGCTGGAATCGATCCCCGGCTTTCAGGTGATGATCGAAAACGAAGCCTTCAAGCGGCAGGTGCGCGAAATCGGCTGCGCCATCATCGGTCAGTCCGCGAACCTCGCGCCCGCGGATAAGACGATGTACGCGCTGCGCGATGTCACCGCCACCGTGGATTGCATTCCGCTGATCGTATCTTCGATCCTGTCCAAAAAGCTGGCGGCAGGCTGCGATGTGGTGGTGCTGGATGTGAAAACCGGCAGCGGTTCGCTGATGGGTACATTTGAAAAATCCAAACGGCTGGCGGAGATGATGGTGCGCATCGGCAACCTCAGCGGGCGGCATTTTTCCGCGCTGATTACCGATATGGATCAGCCGCTGGGCAATTACATCGGAAACGCGCTGGAGGTGGAGGAAGCCATCGATATTTTGTCCGGACGCGCGGGCGGCGATCTGAAGGACGTGGCGCTCACGCTGGGCGCGCACATCCTGCGCAACGCGGGAGCGGCGCAGACGATCGAACAGGGCGTGAAGATGCTGGATGCAAAGATCGCGAGCGGCGAAGGGCTGAAAAAGTTTGCCGAAATGATCGCGGCGCAGGGCGGCGATCCGCAGGTATGCTATGATACATCGCTCCTGCCGAAGGCAAAAACGCTGATCGATGTGAAGGCGGATCGCGATGGTTACATCTATTCCATCGCGGCGAGTGAAATCGGCAACGCTGCGAAGCTGCTGGGCGCGGGGCGCGAGCATAAGACGGACGTTCCCGATCTGGCGGTGGGCGTGGTGATGAAAAAGCGCATCGGCGATGCGGTAAAGCGCGGCGATGTGCTGTGTACGATTCACGCCAACCCCGCGTCGGATCGCATCGGCGCGTACAATACCCTGCAAAAATCGATCTGCATTCAGCCTGAAAAGCCGGAGCTGAAGCCCCTGATTCAGGCGGTGATTGAATGAAGAAAAATACAAAAGATGTAAAGCCGGCGAAAGTACCTGAGAAGAAACATTCAATCTTCACATATGCCGATGGCAGGCTGCGCATGGTCTGGATCTGGATCATCGCGGCGGCGGCGTATCTGATCTGGACGTACGGTTTCCACTTCCTGTGGCACGCCGCGCTGCATGAAAGCACGGATTCGGTGCTGTTCCTCGCGATCGAGGGCGCAGGGCTGCTCGCCATCGCAGCTGCGCTCGTGCGGATACTGCACATCCATGATCACCACGGCTTCTATATCAGCGAGGGCGGCAAATGGCTGGGGATCGGAATCGCGCTGGAGATCATCGCGGCGGCGCTGTGTCTGGCGCTGGATTCGCTCCGGCTGTACAATCCAATCAACAAGCCCGCCTTTTCGTGGAATCAGCCCATCCTGATCATTGTAATTCTGATCGAGGATCTTGCGGCGGAGATGCTTTTGCAGAACATGCTGTACTGCGCGGCGCGGGATCGAATTCATCGAATCGCCGCGATCGCGCTGACCGCCGCAACGGCGTTCGTCGTCGGCCAAAGCTGGACGCTTCCGTGGATCGGCATGATCAACATGGTGCTGCTGTCGGTATCCTGCTGCCTGCTGCACGATCGCTGGGGACTTGCCGCGTCGGCGGGCTTCGGCATCGGCTGGGCGGTCGCCTCCAACGTGATTCTGTCGGAATACGGCACGGGCGTATGGAACATCTATCATGTGTCTGAGCCGTGGCTAACCGGAAACGGAACGGGCGTATTCAACGGCATAATCGCAACGGCAATGCTGATCGCATTGATCACCACACTCATCCTGACCGAAAAAAAGCATACGGAAAATGCCCATTAAAAATGCGGCCGCCGGATTGAACGGCGGTCGTGTTTTCTCTGTATCCAGAATCGCCCCGGCTATTGGGGCGATTCTTTTGGGGATAATTACTTTGCGGGATAAGTAAGATAGGGGATATCGTGCGCCCTTGCGTACTGCTGCGCCGCACTGCCTTCATGGGTTACGATTACCACATTGGGCGAATCCACAAACGCTTCGTCCGCGATGTCCACGGAGGCAGCCGGAATTTCGACAATGCGAAGATCGGCGCAATTTGCAAATGCGCGGGCATTGATCTTTGTACAGGTATCGGGCAGACGAACGACCTCAACCGCAGTATTGATATACGTTTCCTCGGCGATTTCGGCAACCGCTTTGGGAATCGCGATGATCGGCGCGTCCGTCAGCGCAGGAATAACGCGCTGCGCTTCGAGGATTGTTCCGCAGATTTCGCAATGGCTGCCCGCGGTGCAGCCCGCCGTGGTCAGCGTGGGCGCGATGTACGCATCATTCACAATCACATGATCGATCATCGGGATTTTCTCGCAGCCGCTGAGAACAGCTTCGCATACGCTGCACTTCTTGCCCGCCGTGGTTCCGATTTCATAGCAGGTCGCGGGCTTTTCTTCAACCTCGATTTCGATATGTCCGGTCGCGGGAATTTCTTCGCCGCCGCTCAGTACCGTATTGCATACGGCGCAATGCGTGCCCGCCGCGCGCCCCGCTTCGATGCAGGTGGCGGGTATCGCCGCGTCCTCTACAACGCTGTGCCCAAGTGCAGGTATTGGCTCCATGCCGCTAAGCGTCTTGCCGCATACCGCGCATTTCGTGCCCGCTGTATGTCCATCCTCGGTACAGGTAGGTTCCGCAGCTTCGACTTCGATAATGGTATGTTCATGTTCGGTCACGATCACGGTACAGCTTGCGCTTGCACCGTTTTCAATGGTCGCCGTAATGGTTGTCGTACCCTCGGAAACGCCGGTGACCATTCCGCTTTCGGAAACGGTGGCAATCGCCGGATCGGCGGATGCATAGGTGACGAAGCGATTTTCATATACCGTGCCGTTGCGCGCGATGGCGTTCGCCGTTGCCTGCGCGGTTGCGCAAGGCTTTACGGTGATTTCCGTTTCCACAAATTCCACCGTCTGCGCGGGGTAGCATACGTGTACCAATGCGCTGGCGGTCTTTCCCGTAATCAATGACGTTGCCGTGATCGTTACATCGCCAACCGATTTGGCGGTAATTAAGCCATCCGTACCAACAGAAGCGATGGTCGTATTGGAGGACGCATAGCGAATCGGCTCAAACGCGCCTTCGGGGCGGAAATCGATGCGCAGCGGATGGCTCTTTTGGGCGATGATCCAAACCTCCGGTTCTGTAAAAGCAAGGGTTTCGTATTCCGCATAACAGCAAACTCTGGAGGTTGCGGTGCAGTCACCATAGCTCGCGGTAATCGAGATATAGCCCGTAGATACGCCCGTCAGCACACCCACATCTGAAACCGAAACGATGTCGGGATCGGAGGAAGCCCAGCGGTAGCTGTAGCTGCCGCTGGGAATCGCAATAGGCTGAAGTACCTTTTCACTGCCGCGTGCGATATAAATATCCTTCGGGAGTGAAATCGAAACCGGCTCAGTTACGCCATCCAGATAGCGAATCTTGCTGCTCCTGCCGTTGTCCTTCGCCCATCTATCTGCATACGAAAGCTCATAACAATAGATCAGTACGCTGGACGGAATGGCACTACTGCTGATGCTGGTCACACTGTCGGGAATTGCGATACTGGTCAGGTTGCTGCATCCGGAGAACGTAGAATCGCCGATACTGGTTAAGCTGTCGGGAATTACAATGCTCGTCAGGCTGCTACATCCGGAGAACGCATAATCACCGATGCTGGTTACGCTGTCGGGGATCGAAATGCTCGTTAGGTTGCTGCAGTTGGAGAATGCAGAATAACCGATGCTGGTCACACCGCTTGGAATCGTTATACTTGTAAGTTTGTTGCAACCATGAAACGAATAGGTTCCGATGTTCCTCACTCCGTCGGGGATTACAATGTTCGTCAGGCTGCTGCATCCGGAGAACGCACCATCAATACTGGTTACACCATCAGGAATCGTAACGCTTACTGCACTCGAATCGCAATCCACCAAAGCGGATCCCCTAAAGCAAAGTAGATCGTCGTCCGGCAAATAATAATATCCAATTGCCTTTGATGCCTGACCATTGAATGTACAGCGCAACTTTGCGGGACAACATTCGAACGCATCAGTGGCTATATAGGTAACACTATCAGGAATTACGATACTCGTTAGGGCGCTGCATTTGTAGAATGCATATTTACCGATGCTGGTTACACTATCGGGAATTGTGATACTAGTCAGACTGCTGTGTTCGGAGAACGCCCGCTCGCCAATGCTGGTCACACCATCAGGAATCGTAACGCTTACCGCGCTCGGATCACACTCTGAAATGAATTGCCCCTTAAAATAGAGCAAATCGTTATCCGGCAAACAATACAATCTCCCACAATTGTTAATTGCTTTTGCTGCCTGTCCATTGTATGCACAGCGCAGTTTTGCGAAACAACTTGTGAACGCATCAGTACCTATATAGGTAACACTATCGGGAATTAAAATACTTTTTAGTTGCCAGCAACCGAAGAACGCATAATTGCCGATACCGGTTACGCTGTCAGGGATTACGATGCTCGTCAGGTTGCTGCAGTTGGAGAACGCAGAATCGCCGATATCAGTCACGCTGTCAGGGATTACGATGCTCGTCAGGCTGCTGCATCTGAAAAACGCAGAATCGCTGATACAGGTCACGCTGTCAGGGATTACGATGCTCGTCAGGCTGCTGCAGTTGGAGAACGCAGAATCGCCGATATCAGTCACGCTGTCAGGGATTACGATGCTCGTCAGGCTGCTGCAGTTGGAGAACGCAGAATCGCCGATATCAGTCACGCT
>CAKUKP010000101.1 GCA_934663625.1 uncultured Clostridia bacterium | reverse complement strand
GGGCCGAGCGCCGTAAGATCCAGCGCGTCGACTTCATCAGTAAACACAACGCAGTGCGGATTGCCCATCGAAACGCAGTTTATGTTATAGAGCTTCGACGCGATGCGCACCGGATAGCGGATTGCGCGTTCGGTCGGCAGCGTGCAGGGCAGGCTGGCTGGACACAGATTGGGCGTTCCCATATCGACCGACACGGAACTGACGCGCAAATTCTGCGTGTACAGTTTCAGATGATGGATGCCGCTGGCGGTTTCGATATTCATATCGAGCTTTTGGACAATGCCCGCATCATAGAGATATTTGCCCACGCAGCGTATGCAGTTGCCCGCCATGCGCCCCTCGGAACCATCACAATTGTACATGCGCATCCGCGCATCGGCGATTTCGGAATTTTCGATCAGCGCAATGCCATCCGCGCCCACGCCGTAATGCGATCTGCACAGGCGCACGCAGAGAGATTCCGGGTATTCGATCGATTGATCGCGATTATCGATCACGATGTAATCATTGCCGGTGGACTGCATCTTGGCAAAGCGCAGAATCTGCCGCTTCGTGCGCAGATGCGCGATATCAACCAATTCGGTATTGAACTGATTGTAGCGGCTCGCGATGATATCCGCCATCGCGTTTGCGGTGTCCAGCGAAGTCAGGCACGCAATCTTGCGCATCAGCGCCAGCTTATGCAGGTTGATGTAATCATCCATCGTCGCATCGAGCAGCGCGCCCGTATAAACGATGTAGTTGATCGCGCCGCTTTCGAGCAGCGCACGGGTCGCATTGTAATCATGGATGTCCTCCACGGTGCTGACCGGAATGCCCAGCGTGGCAATGGTGCGCGCCGTACCGGATGTGGCGTACAGGCGGCAGCCCAGATCATGGAACTTTCGCGCGATCGACAGTATTTCGGGATAGTCATATTCATCCACGCTCAACAATACGCCCGTTTCATGACCCGCTTCAGGCATATGGAAGTTCGCGCTGACCAGCCCCTTGAACAGCGCCTCCGGCAGATCGCGGCCGATGCCCAGCACCTCACCCGTGGATTTCATTTCAGGGCTTAGATAACTGTTGGCGTCCAGCAGCTTTTCAAACGAAAATACCGGCACCTTCACGGCGCAGTACGGCGGCGCAGGATGCAGGCCGGTTCCGCAGCCGATGTCCTTGAGCTTTTCGCCGACCATCACGCGGGCGGCAATATCCACCATCGATACGCCCGACACTTTGGAAATGTAAGGGATCGTGCGCGATGCGCGGGGATTGACCTCGATCACGTACAGCTCGCCGCCGTAGATCAGATACTGAATATTGACCAGTCCCTTCGTTCCCAGCGCCAGCGCAAGCTGCGTGGAGCTTTTTACGATGGTTTCCAGCATGCGATCGGTAATATTGTAGGGCGGATAAACGGCGATGGAATCGCCCGAATGCACGCCCGCGCGCTCGATATGCTCCATAACGCCGGGGATCAGCACATCTTCGCCATCGGAGATCACATCGACCTCCAGCTCCGCACCCGACATATATTTATCCACCAGCACAGGATTTTCAATGCCGCCCGCCAGAATGCGATTCATGTAGGTTTCAACATCACTCGCGGCATGTGCGATGACCATGTTCTGTCCGCCGATAACGTAGCTCGGCCGCAGCAGCACAGGATACCCCAGCGTTTCGGCGGCGTCGAGCGCCTGCTGCATCGTCCGGACGCCCATGCCCTTCGGGCGGCGGATGGAGAACCGTTCCAGCAATTCATCGAAGCGTTCGCGATCCTCGGCAACATCGATGCCCTCGGCGGACGTGCCCAGAATCGGCACGCCTGCGCGGCTGAGTGCGCCCGTCAGGCGAATGGCGGTTTGACCGCCGAACGCCACGACCACGCCCACCGGATTTTCCACCGCGAGTATGCGCATCACATCTTCATCGGTCAGCGGTTCAAAGTACAGGCGATCCGCCGTATCGTAATCGGTGGATACGGTTTCGGGGTTATTGTTGATGATGACCACATCATAGCCGAGCTTTTTGAGCGTCCACACGCAGTGCACGGAAGAATAATCAAATTCAATGCCCTGACCGATGCGAATCGGGCCGGAGCCGAGCACCACGATAACGGGCTTTCCGGAGCGCGGAAAGATGCGCGATTCGCATTCCGCATCAAAGCAGGAATAGAAATACGGCGTTTCGGCTTCAAATTCCGCGCCGCAGGTATCGACCATCTTAAACGATGAACGGCATTCAGGCAGCACATCCGCGCCCGAAATGCGCCTGATCGCGGCATCCGGATAGCCCAGCTTTTTTCCGCGCAGGTAGTTATCTTCGGTCAGTCCCGCCGCAATTTCAGCTTCATAATCCGCCAGCTTTTTGATCTTGCTGATGAAAAATCGATCAATGCGCGTGATCGCATGAATTTCATCCACGCTTTCACCGCTTTTGATCGCTTCAAAAACGGTAAACAGGCGATGATCATCCACATTTTTCAGCCGTTCGATCACGGGCACATCGCCGTCCGGCTTGCGATTGAGCGTATCCATGCCAATCTCCGCGCCGCGAACCGCCTTCATCAGCGCCATTTCGAAGCTCGGCGCGATCGCCATAACCTCGCCCGTCGCCTTCATCTGCGTGCCCAGCTTGCGGCTCGCACCGGCAAATTTATCAAACGGCCACTTCGGGAACTTGACCACCACATAATCCAGCGTGGGTTCAAAGCAGGCGCAGGTCTTGCCGGTGATTTCGTTTTTGATTTCATCCAGCGTATAGCCGAGCGCGATGCGCGTGGCGACCTTGGCGATGGGATAGCCGGTCGCCTTGCTCGCCAGCGCCGATGAGCGCGATACGCGGGGATTGACCTCGATCACGGCATATTCAAAGCTGTCCGGATTGAGTGCAAACTGGCAGTTGCAGCCGCCGACGATGTCCAGCGCGGATATGATATTCAGCGATGCGCTTCTGAGCATCTGATATTCCTTATCGGATAGCGTCAACGCGGGCGCAACGACGATGGAATCGCCCGTATGCACGCCCACCGGATCGATATTTTCCATCGAACAGACGGCGATCACGTTGCCCATGGAATCGCGCATGACTTCAAATTCGATTTCCTTCCAACCGGCGACGGATTTTTCAATCAGCACCTGCGTGATGGGCGATGCATCCAACCCCATCTGCGCGATGGCGCGCAGTTCCTCCCGATTGGAAGCCGCGCCGCCGCCCGCGCCGCCGAGCGTAAAGGCGGGGCGCACGATGACCGGATAACCGATCTCTTCCGAGATTTTCAGCGCCTGATCGACCGTATTGGCAATTCCGGAGGGAATCACGGGTTCGCCGATGGCTTCCATGGCGTCCTTGAACAGCTGACGATCCTCCGCCTTATCAATCGCCTGCGCGTTCGCGCCGATCAGACGGACGCCGTTTTGATCAAGGAAGCCATCCTTAGATAGCTGCATCGCCAGCGTCAGCCCCGTCTGACCGCCAAGACCCGCCAGAAGGCTATCCGGCTTTTCATGCAGGATGATGCGCTTGAGCGTTTCCTCGGTCAGCGGTTCCAGATAGATTTCATCCGCCAGCGCCTTATCCGTCATGATGGTGGCGGGGTTGGAATTGACGAGCACCACGTTCACGCCGGCTTCCTTGAGCACGCGGCACGCCTGCGCGCCGGCATAATCAAATTCCGCCGCCTGTCCGATCACGATGGGGCCGGAGCCAATCATCAGTACCTTTTTAATCGCTTTGTTCAGCGGCATTGCATCTCGCCTCCCATCATGGAAATGAAGCGGTCGAACAGGAACGCCGTATCGTGCGGACCGGCGCTCGCCTCCGGGTGGAACTGCACCGTAAAGGCGTTGAGCTCCGGATAATCGATGCCCTCGCAGCTGCCGTCGTTGGCGTTCACATACCTGATCTTGCCCGCGCGCACGGAATCGCTCACCACTGCATAGCCGTGATTCTGGCTGGTGATATAGCATCTTACGCCTTCAGCATCCTTGACCGGCTGGTTTGCGCCGCGATGACCGTATTTCATCTTTTCGGTGCGCCCGCCCGCCGCCAATGCGGTCATCTGATGTCCCAAACATATGCCGAAAATCGGCAGCTTGCCAAGGAGCGCGGCGATCTGGGCAATGCAGTAGGTATTTTCTTCGGGATCACCCGGACCGTTGGAAAGCATCAGTCCATCCGGATGCATAATAAGTATCTTCTGCGCGGATACGCTCGACGGCAGCAGCGTCACTTCGCAGCCGCGCTTTTGAAGTTCTCTTACGATGTTGCGTTTCGCGCCGTAGTCAATCAGCGCCACGCGATATTTTGTTTCGCCCGCGGACGGGTATACATCGGCGTGTTTGCAGCTTGCCGCCGCCACAACGCCCCTGACCGAATATTCCTGCAGAAGATTCAGATTTTCGGGGATTTCCGAACAGATCATGGCATTGATCACCCCACGTTCGCGGATTCTGCGCGTGATGGCGCGCGTATCCAGACCGCAGATGCCCGGCACGCCCTGTGCTTTGAGGTATGCGTCGAGCGCGCCCTGCGATCTGAAATTGGACGGCGTATCGCAGCATTCGCGTACAACGTATCCGCGCGCATGACACGCGCCTTCGAAATCCGCTTCAATCACGCCGTAATTGCCGATCAGTGGAAACGTCTGCATGATGATCTGACCGGCATAACTCGGATCGGTCAGGGTTTCCAGATAGCCCTCCATGCCCGTGGTAAACACCAGTTCGCCGATGGCTTCACCGCTCGCGCCAAAGCCCTCACCCTCATAAACGGTGCCATCCGCCAGCACCAAATACGCCTTTGGCATAACGCTTCTCCTTGTGTTTTGATTATTTCAGTGTAGCATACATCACGGCTTTGATCGTATGCATCCGGTTCTCCGCCTCATCAAATACGATCGAAGCGGGAGATTCAAATACCTCGTCGGTCACTTCCATCGCATTGATGCCGTATTTTGCATGGATTTCGCGGCCGATGGCAGTATTGAGATCATGGAAGGCGGGCAGGCAATGCATAAACACGCAATTCGAACCCGCGATGCGCATCAAATCGGTATTGACCTGATAGGGCGACAAATCATGAATTCGTTCAGACCATACCGCGTCCGGCTCGCCCATCGAAACCCATACATCGGTATAAATGCAATCCGCACCCTGTACCGCCGCGGCAGGATCGGTGTTGAATTCGAGGATTGCGCCGGTCTGCACGGCAATTTTCCGGCAAATTGCGATGAGTTCCGCATTCGGGAAATACTTTTCCGGCGCGCACGCCACAAAATGCATGCCCATTTTCGCGCAGCCGACCATCAGCGAATTGCCCATATTGTATCTGGTGTCGCCCATGTAGACCAGCTTCAAGCCCTGAAGCTTGCCAAAATGTTCGCGCAGCGTCAGGAAATCCGCCAATACCTGCGTGGGATGAAATTCATTCGTCAAACCGTTCCATACCGGCACGTCCGCATACTTTGCCAGCGTTTCTACGATTTCCTGACCGTAGCCGCGATATTCGATGCCATCATAGATGCGCCCAAGCACGCGCGCCGTATCCGCAATGGATTCCTTCTTACCGATCTGCGATCCGCTGGGATCAAGGTACGTTACGTGCATCCCCAGATCGTGCGCGGCGACCTCAAAGCTGCAGCGCGTGCGCGTGGACGTCTTTTCGAATATGAGCGCGATGTTCTTGCCCTTGAGTTCATCGTGCGGTATATTCATCCGCTTCTTCATTTTCAGTTCCGCCGCCAGATCGAGCAGGGAACCAATTTCTTCATTCGTCAGATCAAGCAGTTTCAGGAAGCTTCTGCCTTTCATGGGATACACCACTTTCTTATACGGATTTTCAATCATAAGTATAATACCGCAGCGCCTGGTCTGCAATAGTTAAAATGCAAATTTATGCGTTAAAATTTGAATATTCATCGATAATCAATGCATATTCTGTATATTTAACACTAAAAGTGATTGACAGCGCGCCGTCCGAGTGATAATATGTGCTCATTCACATCGCACACACAACGACAAATTGGAGGAGGAAATGAAAATGAAAAAGACCGTAATCTGTATGGCGCTCGTTCTTGCGCTACTTTGCACCGCCGCCTTCGCCGAGACGCTGACGATGGGCTCCAGCATCGATTTTGCGCCCTATGAGTACTATGACGATGAAACCGGCGAAATCGTAGGCATCGATGTTGAAATTGCGCAGGCCGTATGCGATGCGCTGGGCTATGAACTGGAAATCGAAGATATGCAGTTCGATTCCATCATCATGGCGGTCGTGAGCGGCAAGGTGGATTTCGGCATGTCCGGCTTCACCATCACCGAGGAGCGCAAGCAGAATGTAAATTTCTCCACGCCCTACACCACGGCGGTTCAGGCGATCATCGTCCCCGAAGGCAGCGCGATCACATCGGTAGACGATCTCTTCAATAAAGATAACAGCTTTTCCATCGGCGTGCAGCAGGGCACGACCGGCGATCTGTACATCACCGATGATATTGAAGCCAACGGCCTGAGCCACACCGTTCACCGCTACAATAAGGCGCCCGATTCCATCCTTGCCCTTCAATCCGGCAAGATTGACTGCGTGATCATCGATGGCGAGGTTGCTTCCGCATTCGTCGCGAGCAACGAAGGCTTGAAGCTGCTCAATACCGCCTATGCCTACGAAGAATACGCGATCTGCTTCGCCAAGGACAGCGCCATCTACGATACCTTCAACGCGGAGCTTGAAGCCCTGATCGAGGACGGCACGGTTCAGAGCATCATCGATAAGTATATCACGGATTAATAGAGCGATGCACACAATGCATCCGGCAAATATGCAGGCAGCCCTCGACCGTTTGAAAGTCAAGGGCTGCCTGCATATTGATATCCGCATTGATCGCGCCTGTTTTTGCACTGATGCTTAGCGCTCTATTGTTTTCCAACAGCGTTCTTTCATAAAGCCTGCAATAACAGATATATCTTCGCATTCATAATACTTTACAAGCAGTTTTTTGAACTCCGGAACTTCATTTTCAGGAATCACCAAAAAACCTCCGCCATGAGCAATAAGATAATGGTTTGCAAAGATAACAGAAGCACGCTTATTGCCGTCCAGAAATATCTGGGTCTTCATACAGTAAAGGCAAAGTCTGATCGCAATATTGATAGCATCGTCCTCGCCCTCCACGATCTCTCGGATTCTGTCTTTCACATCCAATTCATTCGGCAGGGGCGGAACATAAGACGAACCGCCTATGGTAACCGGAACACCGCGGATTCTACCGCCTTCTGCAAAAAAACCT
>CAKUKP010000100.1 GCA_934663625.1 uncultured Clostridia bacterium | reverse complement strand
TTGCAGAAGTTCCTTTCCATGGACGAATCCCAGCGGAAGCAGATCATTCAGTTTGCGGCCTATGCTGCCGCAGCCGGCCCGGTACTGCTGGTGCTGGGAAAGATCACGAAGGGCGTGGGTACGGTATCTGCGTCCTTTGGTAAATTCGCCACAGAGGTAGGCAAAGCGGGCGGCGGTTGGAAGGGCTTTCTTTCCGTTCTGGGCAAATCCCCCGCCGTATGGTTCGCCATCGCCACCGCTGTGATTGAGGGCACCGTCGCGCTGGCAGATTATGTGTCCGGCGCGAAGCAGGCGCGCGAAGCGCAGGAGCGATTGAATGCGACCGTGAAGGAATGGAATGAGGATGTGACGACCGCATTCGAAAAGGCGGACGGTCTATCCGCGTTTCGGCTGAGCTCGGACGATTTCAAGGTGGACGGCGCGGACAGCGTGGCGAACTGGCTGAAATCCACCATCGCCACATGGACGGACGGCAAGGCGGAAACGCAGGAAATTCTGGACGCGACGGTTTCCGGCTTTACGGACTATACCGACGCGATCCGGAGCAACCTTACCCAGCTGCGCGAATCGACGGGCGGCGATCTGATCGGCGATCTGGACGGCGATATTGAACGGCTGGACAAGATCGACAAAGAGGTTGAATCGATCCTTACCAAAAAGCAGAACGGCTACCTGAGCGATGATGAGATCGCGCGCCTGCAATCCCTGATGGACGAACGGGACGCGATTAAGATCAAATACCAGCTGGTGACCGACAGCGACGATGCATTCCAGAGCATACTGGACGGCGTAGACGCGGCGCTTTCGCGCGGCGCGCAGGGCGCGGATACATTCAACAATGCTTTCGCCGCAGCGACGCAGGGCTTCGGCGCGTTTACCGATTCGCTGTACGAAACCTACGACGCGCGCTACAAGGCGATTCAGGCCATGGAGGACGGCGACGCAAAGGTAAAGGCAATGGATGAGCTGACCGCATGGTATGAACAGCAGGCCGACGCCGCGCGCCAGCAATACTACAATACGATCATGGAATCCGCCGACAAAACCGGTATGTTTGCAGATGGTGGGCAATATTCCGAAACGATCAGCAAATTGCAGCAGATCAATGCGCTGATGCAGGCGGCTGCCGGCAAGGATGGCAAGGCAGCGGAGGTAACCGCGCTGCGCGACGCGCTCGCCGGTCTGGATGAAACGGGCATCGTGGAGATGAACGCCGCCGTACAGGCGATGATCAAGGCGGCGGAGGAAGCTGGCGAAAAGCTGGCGAAGAAGTGCCCGAATCCGTGCAGGCGGCCGCGGATGCGCTGGCTGCGGTCAAGGATACGGCGATCACGGCGGATGATCTGTTCCCCGACGACGTTGCGGAATCGGTCAAGAGCATGTTTTCCGGAATCGACGGGGAAACGACCGAGGTATACGCATCGCTGAACTGCGACGCGCTCGCCACGGCATACGATGCATGGGCTGCCGGCGTGCACGCGGATATCATTCCATCGATCGCGACCGATCCGATTCAGACTACGCTGACGGAAACGCCGTTTACATTCGAGGCTTCCGGCAATATCCCCGAAGGCAAGATCACCACGCCGACCGGCGACGTATTCACGGTAAACGGCAGCGGAATCGTGACGAACGCAGAGCCTGCGGCGGGCACGACCTGCACGGTGCTGGCGAACGGCGATATTCAATATGCGACCGCGGACGGGCGCGTGTTCATTGTTGACGCGGAAGGCAAATTGAAGTATGTGGATCCGAACAGGTAGACATTTACGGTGGACGGCAATGGCCGGATCACCAACGTTGATGTGGATCCGAACGTGGAAGCTCCGGAAATTGAGGTAAAGGCGAAAATCACGCAAGCCGATTTTGAATCCGGCACGTTTACCGACAGCGCCACGCCGGACAAGGAATACCGCGCGGGCGTGCAAAAGGAAAGCCGGAATTTGCTGGGGCTTACCGATTTTACCGCCAGCGGCACCTATAAGCAGCTGGAAAACATGGCGCAGGCGGTGCGCGATTACAATGCGGCGCTCGCCGAATATGACGCAGCATCCGCCGATTTCAATACAAACGGCACGCCGGAGAGCTTCATGCGCATGCAGGAGCTGGAACCCGTTATCGCCAATTGCGCATCCAGCATCGCGACCATTGGCGATTCGCTCGGCAATGAAGCCGGATACAACGGCGGAATGGGCTTTGAAGCCATGGCGCAGACGGTGGCCAACGGGCTGCAGCTGCTTGCCGGCGGCGATCTGGACGCTGTAGACACGGAAAAGCTGACGGGTATCATCACGGATCTGCAAACCGTGCTGTCCAGCGATCTTGCAGCGGATTCTTCCTGGGCGGACAATCTTGGCGTTTCCTTTCAGGAAGGATTATCCAACGCGTTTAACAACAACGAGGGCTGGTCCACCACTGCCGACAATGTGCTGGCAACGATTACCGGCGCATTCGGCGCGGCGAGCACCCAGATGAACGCCGTGGGTGGCGATCTTTCCAGCGGCGTCGGCGACGGCATGGCGAATCAGGATATGTCCGGCTATGCGGCGACAACGATCACCAAAACCGAATCCAGCCTGCGCGACGCATCGGATTCCCACTCCCCTGCCGGAATCACCAAGCCGCTGGGCAAAGATATATCCGCGGGCATCGGCGTGGGCATGATGCAATATGAATTTGCTTCCAGCGCGGCGGGCGTAGCATCGAAGATTCGAAGCGCGCTGCAGCAAAAGCTGACCGCCGCTTCCATGCGATCGATCGGCAAATTTGCCATGCTGGGCTTGGCAGCCGGTATCGCCAGCGGCACATCCAGCGTAACCAGCGCGATGCGCATCGCCGCGCAAAAGGCGGTGCGCGCTGCAAAGGCCGCATTGGAGATCAAATCGCCTTCGCACGTCTTCCGCGATGAAGTAGGCGTGATGATGATGCGCGGAATTGGCGACGGCGTTCTCGGCGAGGCGAAGAATCAGGCGCGCATCATCGGCAACGCGGCAAAATACATGACCGGCGAGGCGCGTTCCGCCGTTATGACGGCGCCGATGAACGATAACCGCAGAACCTACAACGACAGCAGCAGCGTAAATGTGTATGTGGATCATCTTTCCGCGCAGGATCAGCACAGCATATTTGAGCTGGCGAACGAGATCGCAGCCCTCACCCGCCGCCAGCAGGGCAAGGGCAATCGAAAGGCGTGATCATATGGCAGACTGGTTTGAATGGAACGGCACGAAATGCACGGAAAAAGGGATCATCGTATCCGAGCATCCTTCGATCACCATACCGCAGGAGCGCGTGGAATTTGTGGATGTTCCCGGACGATCCGGCAGCCTGACAAAGCTTGAGGGCGATGACGTATACGACGATATGACGCTCACGGCGCGGTGCTTTATCGCGGATCCGAATTCGATTCCCGCTCTGGCGGCATGGCTGCGCGGTTCCGGAAAGGTAACCTTCGGCAATCGACCGGGCGGATTTTATTACGCGCGAATCGTGAATCAGATCCCGTTTGAAAAGATCCTGCGCGGCAATCCGCATCGAAGCTTCGCGGTGAATTTCCGCTGCAAGCCGTTTTTTTACCACAGTGATGCAAATCAGATCACGATTACGGAAAGCACGGCGACCTTTACCAATCCGGGAACGGTCTATAGTTTGCCGAAGCTGACGGTGACCGGCAGCGGCGAGGTGACGCTGATGCTGAACGGGAAGATGATCGATCTGGATTTTACCGGAATTTCGGGTTCCGTTATTATGGACAGCGAGTTGGAAGAATGTTTGCATTCCGATCAGAACGCAAGCGCTGCGATGAGCGGCGAATTTTTCTGGATTCCGCCCGGCGAGAATGCGTTTGCGTGGACGGGAAGCGTTACATCGGTGGTAATCGATCCAAACTGGAGGAGCCTATGATCTGTATCTATGAATCGGATTGCACGGATTTTTCCAACAACGGGCTGGGGCTGCTGAATCCGCAAGCGTGCAGCGTAAATGAAACGCTGAACGGCGAATACGAGGTGCAGATGACGCATCCGATCGACGACGCCGGAAAATGGAAGCGCATCTGCACAGACCGCATACTGCGCGTGCCGGTGCCCGCCGCGATCACGCCACAGATCAACATGACGGTGCGCGCTTCCGGCGACGCTTCGCAGACCATCGAAACGCGCGTATACCGTGTTTCGAAGCGGCGCGATCCATTGCGCCTGCGATCCGGCACCGGCACGCGATACAGCATTTTGGGGCGATACGCGAAGGGCACGGAGGTAATCGTGCTGGATACCACAAACGCGACCTGGTACGAGGTATCCTGCCCGGACGGCAAGCGCGGCTATATGTACGCAAGCTACCTGACCTATGTGCGCACGGATACCCAGACCGTTGAAACCGAAAACGGCATAAACGATGAAACGATCCGCGTAATCGAATCCCGACAGATGCGTGATCAGCTGTTTCGAATCTACCGCGTCGCGCCCGAACTGGACAAAATCACCGTATATGCGCGGCACATCTTCTATGATCTGCTGGACAATATGATCCAAAGCTATGCGCCTGCATCCACCGATGCGGGCGCTTCCGTATTACAGGGACTGAGCGGAGCCTGCCTGAGCGATCATGCATTTACATTCTATTCCGATCTGACCGCCACGGCGGAGGATGTGACGTTTGAGAACATCAATCCGGTGGAAGCGATTCTGGGCACGGATGGGCTGATCGACAAATACGGCGGCGAACTGGTGCGCGATCTGTTTGACGTATACGTTGTGCAGCGCGCGGGCAGCGATGCGAATGTGATCATTCGCGAGGGCAAAAACCTGCTGGGCATCACCTACGATGAGGATCAGACGAACGTGGCCACGCGCATCCTGCCGACCGGCGAGGACGGCGACGGCAACACGCTGTACCTGCCCGAAAAATACATCGACAGCCCGCACATCAACGATTATCCGCATCCAAAATGGCAGCATTTGCCGGTATCGGAAGCAAAAGAGTCGGATTCAGACGATGAACCGCGTTCCACAGATGATTGCTACAAGATCATGCGCGATGAGGTGCAGAAACAGTTTGACGCCGGATGCGACATACCGGATATCACGCTGAAGGTGGATTTTATCAATCTGAAGGATACCGCGGAATATGGGCAATACCGGCTATTGCAGAACATCTATCTGGGCGACAGCGTGACGGTGATCGTAAAGCGCCTGGGCATCGCGGTAAAAATGCGCATGACTCAATACAGCTATGATTGCCTGACCGGAAGGTATTCCAACATGGTTTTGGGCAGCGCCGAGGAGGCGCTTTCGGGCAACGTGATCTCCGGCAGGCAGCTGCCGAACGGCGTGATCACGGCGTCCAAGCTTGCGGGAAACAGCGTTGGCAGCCGGCAGCTGCGCGCCGAAGCCGTGCACGCAGATCACATTGAAGCGGGCGCGATCTCCACGGAGAAGCTGGCCGCGGGCGCGGTAACGGCGCAGAAGCTTGCCGCTGGCTCCGTCACCACGGAGAAGCTTGCGGCGGGCGCGGTGGACGCGCAATCGATCGCGGCGGTGACGGCAAAGATCGAATCGCTTACCGCGAGCAGCATTGCAACGGATCAGCTCGCGGCGGCGCTGGCGGCATTTCAGGTGGTTGCGGCGGGTTCGGCATCCTTTGATGCGGCGACGATCCGGCATCTGATTTCGGCGGCGCTGAACGTGGAAAACACGGTGTCCGGCGAAGCGTTTATCAAGAACCTGCGGGTAATGTATGCGCAGATTGTGGCGGCGACGATTGGCGATCTGTGCATTCGCGCAAGCGACGGGAACTATTACCGAATCGACGTGATTACCGACGAGGATGGCACGGTGAAGGTGGAAGCGACGCTGACGACCGTGACGGAGGATGAAATATCGCAGGGGCACACGGACGCTGGGCGCGTGATTCTGGCGACGGAGATTACGGCGGAGGATTTATCCGCGGCGAACATCTACGCAACCTATGCGCTGGTGAACAAGATCGACGCGGCGCGAATCGATGTGGGTATACTGACCGCGCAGGTTGGATTTATTGAACGGTTGAACACCATGGATATTCGCGCGAACGGATTTCTGCAAATGATGGTCGGCGATGCGACGGTTTGGCGCGTGGAGATCGATTCATCGAATGCGGACGTGCTGACAGACGGTTCCAGCACCACCCTATCCGCGCGCGTATATCAGGGCGCGATTGAACGGACGGGCGAGATCGCGGCGGCGCGTTTTCGCTGGCGGCGATCCGGCGAAGATCCGGACGCGGACGCGATCTGGAATGCGGCGCACAGGGGCGTGAAATCCGTTGTGATCAGCGGCGGGGATGTGCGGTATAACGCGGTGTATTCCTGTGACATATACACGAACATCGAGAATGGATCCATTATCGGCGAATGTGCGCTTGGCAGCATGAAACTTGGATACGGAGGAGATTAAAATGGCGTATACGAAACAGAATTTTTCCGATGGCGATATATTAAACGCGGCGGACCTGAACGCGATGGACGATCAAATCGCGCTAAATGAGCAGATTGCAAGCCGTATTGCGGGCAGCGAAAACGCCGGGCGCGTGAAGATTCTCGGCGGATGGACAGGTATACTGATCAACGATGAAGGAGCATTGACCGTTCTGGGCGCCAGTCCAACTGATTTGGTAAATAAGACCGAATGGAGCAAGCCGATCGTTGCTGCGAACTATGTGGACGCGGTGCGAATTGCAATTTCAGAAGCGGCATCGACACTCAATCCCGCATATAGCGATTCGGAAAAAATCGGTGCGTGCAAGCGGCTGGGCGTACTGCCAAACAGGCTGCGCAAGCTGCACACGGAAACCGCCGATGGAACTAAAACTAATATTAGTTTTACCGTAGATGACGCTGGGAATCCATTCGAAATCGAAGAACTGGTGATGTACGCTACTATTCCGATAACGGACTACAACGTCCGGTTCACCTTGTGGCTGCATAATGATGCAGGTTTGTGGAAATCAACGAAAGCATCTACTACGGGTGCAATGCAGAGAGCAGATAGACCACAATATACCGAAACGCGCTGGTATAATCGCACAGGCGATAGATGGCAATGCGAGAGCGTAACCAGTGGAAGTATAGAAGTCGGCTCCTATACCTATCGAAGTGTGGGCGATGCATCCAGCGAGGTAGGAACGGTTACGAGTATCAAGGCGGTACTGATGTACATTTATGGAACCGACGTTAAAATTCCTTCGGGCACTGTGCTTGAATTCTGGGGGCGGTGATCGAATGAAAATCACGGGATCGATTACAATCTTCGACCGCACGCAGAACCGAGCCGATCAGGCGCAGATCGACGATGCGGTGACGCGATCGGAGTTTCAGCGGCT
>CAKUKP010000099.1 GCA_934663625.1 uncultured Clostridia bacterium | reverse complement strand
CCCAGCACCACGCCCGCGATGATGTTCATTTCCATGCCCAGCATGTTGGTTGGATGCATCTGCTGCATCATGCAGATGCGGCACATGCCCGCCAACGCGGAAATCATGCCCACGAACACCAGCATGATAAAGCGGGTGCGCTTTACATTGAAGCCCGCGCGGTGCGCCGATACCGCATTGCCGCCGATGGCGTAAATGCCGCGGCCAAACATCGTGCGGTTCAGCAGGATATACGAAATGATGATCACCGCGATCAGCACAAGGAAGGTCGTAGGCATTCGGGATGTCAGTCCGGACTGCTGATTCTTTGCGATGAACAGCGCAGACGTGCCGAAATTCTTCATGCAGGTGGGAATTACCGCCAGCTGCTTGGAGGCCAGCGTGCCCTGCATAAAGCCCTTGAATACCGATGAAGTGCCCAGCGTAACGATCATCGCGGGCAATTCAAAATAACCGATGAACAATCCGTTGAACGCGCCCAGCAGCGCGCCGATGACGATGGTGATCAGAATCGGCAGCCATATGCCGCCCGACCAGCCCGCGTCCAGCAGCATCTTCGTGGTCGCGAAGCCCGTGAGCGACGCAAGCGCCGGAAAGGATACATCGAATCCGCCGGACACGATCACCATAAATTCGCCGATGGCGAATATGCCCGGAACGACCATGGCGGACAACAGATCCACGATGTTATTGGGCGTAAAGAACTGACCGGAGCGCACCTGAATCACAAGGCACAGCGCGATGAACACCAGCGCGATGTAGAATTCATTTCTTCCGGCGATCTTGCGAACCGTCTTTTTCAAATTCATGCGTATGCCCCCTTACATCATGTGCCCGAGCACTTCATTCTCGGTGGTCGATGCGGGATCGAGCGAAGCCACGATGCGGCCGCCCTTCATCACCAGCAGGCTGGAGCAGTTTTCCAGCACCTCGGGCAGATCGTCCGATATGATGATGACCGCCATGCCCTGATTGGCGAGCCGCTGCAGAATCTGATGAATATCATGCTTGGAGCCGATATCCACGCCGACGGTCGGGCCGTTCAGAATCAGAATATCCGGCTTGCACGCCAGCCATTTCGCCAGCACGATGCGCTGCTGATTGCCGCCGGACAGCGTGGAGCACGCGTTTTCCGGATTCGGCGTGGCGATGGAAAGCTCCTGCACCCATTTATCGATCTCCGCCTTGCGCTGCTTGCGGTTGATCACGCTCATCGCGCCCGTAAGCCGGTCAATTTCGGAAATTACGATATTATCGGCGATCGAACGCGGCAGGAACAGGCCTTCGCTCAATCGATCCTCCGGCACAAAGCCGATGCCGTTCTGGATCGCGTCGCGCGGACTGGCGATCATAACGGGCTTTCCATCCTTCAAAATCGTACCGGAGGTCGCCTTTCGAATGCCGAACAGGGAAAGCGCAAGCTCCGTACGTCCAGAGTCCAGAAGGCCGGTAATGCCCAGAATTTCGCCGCGGCGCAGCTTGAAGGAAACATCGTTAAACGCGCCGGAGAGCGTAAGGTTTTTGACCTCCAGCACATCGCCCTCGCCCTTATATTCCGGAACGAATTTCTTGTTATCGAATTCGCGCCCCGTCATATAATAAGAGAACATTTTATCATCCAGATCCTTCGTATTGCCGGTCACGATCAATTTACCGGAACGGAAGATGGTAAAACGCTCCGAGATTTCAAATACCTCGTTCAGCTTATGGCTGACAAACAATATCGCAATGCCCTGCGCCTTCAGCTTCAGGATGATGTCGAACAGCGCGCGCACTTCCTTCTTGGTCAGGGCGGTGGTGGGTTCATCCATGATGATCAGCTTTGCATTGAACATCAACGCGCGACAGATGGCGACCATCTGCTTTTCCGCCACCGTAAGCGTGCCCACCAGGCGATCCAGCTCCACATCGAAATTGATCTTTGACAGGGCTTCCTTCGCGATGGCACGCATGTGCTTTTTATTTACGAATTTGCGTCCGGCGGCCAGTTCGGTATTGAACGCCAGATTTTCCATTACCGTAAGGTTTGGGAAGATCGCAAAATCCTGATAGATTACCTGAATGCCCAGATTGATGGCCTCCAGCGGCGTAATGCTGGAATAGGTTTTTCCGGCAAATTCAATGGTGCCGGAATCCGGCGTGTATACGCCGCAGATTACCTTGATCAGGGTCGATTTTCCGCATCCGTTTTCACCGGCGAGGCAGTGAATCTCGCCCGGCTTGATTTCGAGCGATACGCCGGTGAGCGCCTTTACGCCCGCGAATGATTTGGATATGTCAGTAGCCTTCAGAAGGTACTCGGACATGATTCCTCTCCTCCTTGCGGCGGAACCGTTTCCGCCGTAAATACCAATTTGTAAAACACCCGCGGGGAGGCCGTGCGGCCTCCCCGCTTGATGTGTTTCAGATCAAAAATGCTGAATTAGAATCCGAAGGAATCCACGTTCTCGGCAGTGATGGTGATCCAGCCCTGACCTTCGAACACGGTTTCGGAGCCTTCCTTGAACTGCAGCTCAGTGTAGCCTTCAACGCCCAGATCCAGGGGAGCCGCGATTTCTTCGCCGTTGAGCAGCTTCTGCGCCAGCGCTACCATCGCCTGGCCCGCCAGTGCGGGATCCCACAGCGTCAGATACTGAACGGCGCCGCTCTTGAGCAGTTCCGCATTGTCGCCCGGCATACCGGTGCCGGCGGTGAATACTTTGCCCTGCAGACCCAGTTCTTCGATCGCGCGCGCAACGCCGGGTGCGTCGAAGGAGGAGGTGCCCATGATGCCCTTCAGATCGGGATACTTCTTGAACAGTTCCTTCGCCACGTTGTAGGCGGTATCGCCGTTATCGTGGGATTCTACGCGGGGCTCCGCCTCGAGCAGGGTCATGTTCGGATAGGCTTCGGTCGCGCGCTTTACGCCGCCGTCCGCCCATTCATTGTGGGAGCCGTTGGTCAGGTCGGCAACCATGGTGGTGTACAGGCCTTCTTCGCCCATCGCCGCCGCCAGGTTGTCCATGATGAACGCGCCGTACAGCTCGTTGTTGAAGGCTTCGATGTCATAATCCACATTGGTCAGACCGGCGCCTTCGTGCGCGATGACGACGATGCCATTGTCGCGCGCTTCCTTCAGCGCGGGCTCGATGGATTCGAGGTCAACGGGAACGATGCAGATGGCGTCTACTTCCTGCGCAACCAGGTCCATGACCAGCTGATACTGCAGGGTGGCGTCGATTTCGGGGGTGCCCTTCTGATAGATGGTATCTTCGGTATGGGCGGCGGCGTATTCATTTACGCCCGTTTCCATGCGAACGAACCAGGGGTTGGACGCATCCTTCGGCACTACGACGATTTCGTAGCCCTCGGCCAGTGCGGCAACGCAGGTCAGCGCCAGAACGGCCGCGATCAGCAATGCAACGATTTTCTTCATGTGGATAATCCTCCTTTTTTTATTTCACGCCACGTGGCGTAAAAATCGAACAGATAATTTGGCGATGCGAATTATTCGTCGCCGCGCAGCTGGAAGCGCAGATCGTCCTTCGTATCCAGCGTCAGCGGATAATCGCCCAGATGGTTCAGTTTGAAGCCGTTCTTCTTGTATTCCTCATAATCGAAGGCTTCCAGTTCATCGATCGCCAGCTTATGGAATTCATAGAAATTGTGCCACCATTCATAGCCGGAGCCTAGTTCGGCGTTCAGATACGCATCCGCTATATCGCAGCCCATCGCGGGCGCGACATAGAAAGCGCCCATCGCCAACACGTTTACGCCGTTGCCGGTGATCGCGCGCAGCGCCGCGGGAACGGACTCGACCACGCCCGCGTGTACGTGCGGGCACTTGCTGGCGGCGATGTGGATGCCCATGCCGGTGCCGCAGAACACCAGCGCGCGTTCAAATTCGCCCTCCGCGATCTTCGCGCCCACGCGCAGACCGATGCGATGGAACATGTTTTCGGTATCTTCAACGTTCGGATCGGTCACGCCGACGTCGGTAATCGTCCAGCCCTTTGCGCGAAGATGTGCGCATACGGCCTCCTTCAGCGGGTAACCCGCAAAATCCGCGCCCACCAGAAGCTGTTTATCCTTGATCGTTTTCATATTGCATTTCCTCCCGTTTCCTAAAAAATCCGTAATGTGCGACAAAAGAAATTATTTCGCTCGGCGTTCCGAGCTGCTATGTATTGTTAATATCTGTTGCATATTATAAACCATGTTAATTCCGTTGTCAATATCTAACGTGCGAAACAATTGAATTTGCGGCGCGGTGCGCGGTTCAATTTCCCATAAAAACGATTGACAACACCGTTGGAATATGATAAACTGATGCAGTGATTATAGCGTGTAGGGAGGTAAATAATATGAAGCACATCAAGACCGTTGAAACCCGCAACCTTTGCGAAAGCGCGAAGAAGGGCGGCTGCGGCGAATGCCAGACTTCCTGCCAGTCCGCTTGCAAGACCAGCTGCGGTATTGCAAACCAGGCGTGCGAAAATAAGGAAAAGCGCTGAACGATTTTTTTCAAGCTTCACACGAATTCACATTAAAATGCCGTTCCTTGGGCGGCATTTTTACGTATGTTGAGAAACCACACGATAATTGGGAGATCGCGATACAATATGGTTCATCAGTTTAAGCTTCTGGGATACAACATCGTTATGGACGTCTGCTCCGGCAGCATTCATGTGGTGGACGACGTCGCCTACGATATCATTTCCCTGTTTGAAGATCACGACAGGGCGCAGGTGCTCGCCGCCATTCGCGAAAAATACGCCGGCAATCCCGAAATTACCGAGGAAGATTGCGCGGAATGCTATGATCAGGTCGCGGCGCTGAAAAGCGCCGGGAAGCTGTTTTCGCAGGATACGTTCGAGCCGATGGCGGGCGAACTGAAGGCGCGCACATCCGGCGTGGTCAAGGCGCTCTGCCTGCACGTGGCGCATACCTGCAACCTGAATTGCTGCTATTGCTTTGCTTCGCAGGGCAAATACCACGGCGAACGCGCGCTGATGTCCTATGAGGTCGGCAAGCGCGCGCTGGATTTCCTGATCGAAAATTCCGGAACGCGCCGCAATCTGGAAGTGGATTTCTTCGGCGGAGAGCCGCTGATGAACTTCGACGTGGTCAAAAAACTCGTCGCCTACGCGCGCAGCATCGAGCGCGAAAAGGGCAAGAATTTCCGCTTTACCCTCACCACAAACGGCGTTCTGATCGACGATGACGTGATCGATTTTGCAAACCGCGAAATGAGCAACGTCGTATTGAGTCTGGACGGGCGCAAGGAAGTGCACGATCGCTATCGCGTGGATTACGCGGGGCACGGCAGCTTTGATAAGGTCGTGCCGAAGTTCCAGAAGCTGGTCGAGGCGCGCGGCGGAAAGAACTATTACATGCGCGGCACATTCACCCACGCGAATCCGGATTTCCTCGCCGATATTCAAACGATGCTGGATCTGGGCTTTACCGAACTTTCGATGGAACCCGTGGTCACCGCGGCGGACGATCCGGTCGCCCTCACGGAAGAGGATCGCAGAATCGTCATGCGGCAGTACGAGGATTTGGCCAAGCTGATGGTGGCGCGCGATCGAGCGGGCAAGCCGTTCACCTTCTATCATTACATGATCGATCTGAAGGGCGGTCCCTGCATCTACAAGCGCATTTCCGGCTGCGGCTCCGGCACGGAATACATGGCGGTCACCCCCTGGGGCGATCTGTATCCCTGCCATCAGTTCGTGGGCGATGAAAAATACAAGCTGGGCGACGTATGGAACGGCGTGCAGAACACGAAGGCGCAGAGCGAATTCGCCGCCTGTAACGTGTACGCGCGCGAGGCGTGCCGCACCTGCTGGGCGCGGTTCTATTGCTCCGGCGGCTGCGCGGCGAACGCCTACCATGCCACCGGCTCCGTAACCGGCATCTGCGAATACAGCTGCGAACTTTTCAAAAAACGCATGGAATGCGCGATCGCGGTCGCCGTTTCCCGCGAATTCGGAGATGGCGAATGAACGCGCCCATCTGTGATTTTGTAAAAAAATACGCCGAAGCGAACGGCGCGCGCTTTCATATGCCCGGCCACAAGGGCAAAGGGCCGCTGGGCTTTGAAGCGTTGGATATTACCGAAATTGACGGCGCGGACAATCTGTTCGCGCCGAACGGCGTTATTGCGGAAAGTGAAAAAAACGCCGAAATGCTGTTCGGCTGCAAAACGCTCTATTCCGCGGGCGGTTCCACGAACTGCATTCAGGCGATGCTCTATCTGGTCGCGCTGCACGCCCGCGAAAACGGGCGCGCGGCGCGTATCCTCGCCGCGCGGAACGTACATAAGGCGTTCGTCAACGCGTGCGCGCTGCTGGACATACGCATCATCTGGCTCTATCCAGAGCACGGCGCTTACCACACCTGCACGCTTGCACCGCAGCAGATCGATGCAGCGCTCGAAGATGCGCGTCAGCGGGGCGAAACGCCCGACGCGGTGTACGTCACCAGTCCGGATTATCTCGGAAACATTCTGGATATCGCGGGCATTTCCAATGTATGCAAGCGGCGCGGCGTTCTTTTCTGCGTGGACAACGCGCACGGCGCGTACCTTCGATTTCTGCCCCAATCGCGCCACCCCATCGATCTGGGCGCGGATATCTGCTGCGATTCGGCGCACAAAACCCTGCCCGCGCTGACCGGCGCAGCGTATCTGCACATCGGAAAGGACGCGCCGCCGATGTTTTTCGAACGGGCGGTATCGGCGCTCGCGCTGTTTGCATCCAGCAGCCCCTCCTATCTGATTCTGCAATCGCTGGATGCGGTAAATCCGTATCTGCCGGAATTCAAATCGCGGCTCGCCGATTTTCTGCCCGCCGTACAGGAATTGAAGGAAACGCTCATCCGGCATGGCTTTCAGTTGATCGGCGATGAACCGCTGAAGCTGACGATCGCGGCGAAATCCATCGGTTTTACGGGTGCGGCGCTTGCCGCGCTTCTGGAGGGCACAGGCATTTATCCCGAATTCTACGATCCTGATTTTCTGGTGCTGATGTTCTCGCCGCTCAACGGCGAAGGCGATCTGCGCAGGCTTTCGGATGCGTTTCTGGCAATTGAACAGAAACCGGCAATCGCGTCCGCGCTGCCGCCGCTCCCCCGTCCGAAGCGCGCGCTTTCCGTGCGCGAAGCCATTTTCGCGCCGAGCGAGCTTCTGCCCGTTGGGCAATGCCGCGGAAGAATCTGCGCCGAAGCGGCGATCAATTGCCCGCCCGCCGTGCCGATCGTGGTATGCGGCGAGGAAATCGACGCGCATTCCATCGAATGCTTCCGCTACTACGGCGTAGAAACCTGCCGCGTGGTGAAGGAAAGCCCAGTGTAACCCCTTGCCTTCCTCTGACGAGGAAGGTGTCAGCGCGACTTGTCGCGATGACGGATAGAGAGATAACGTACCTGTCGAGTTTGAGTTGGTTCTGCAAACGGGTTCTCTCCCTCAGTCTGTGCTAACGCACAGCCAGCTCCCTTCAGCAGTCGCGTGCTGCTTGCAGCCCGCGACCAGCCGGTGCGAATCCTACGGATTCCAGCACGAAGGCGGCAAACCTAAAAGGTTTGCCGGTCTGCCTTTAGGCAGACTGCCGACGGCTCAATCGAAGATTGAGGCGC
>CAKUKP010000098.1 GCA_934663625.1 uncultured Clostridia bacterium | reverse complement strand
CGGAAGTATCCTGCTGTACGAAGTTAAGCGCAGGTTCGGCTGCACGATCACGCAGTACATTCAGGGGCGGCGCATGAGCTAGGCGGAGCATCTGCTGATCGATACCGATTTTACGATGGGCCAGATCGCCCAGATGATCGGCTATACCACGTCCAGCCGCTTTGCGGAGCTGTTCAAAAAAAGCACCGGTATTCTGCCCATCGAATACCGGAAAATCGCAAGGGATACGTAATGCAGCAAACCGACGAAAGCACTGAAACCATTCGGATTGCCCAATAACCTTTCACAGAACCGCCTGTAAAATCAAATTCAGCGACATGCGTCAATGTCTAATTGCGGGATTTCGGAGAATCTAATTTGTGGTACCCGCAATCGCAGTACGGCCCGCCGGAGGCGAGCGTATACTTTCGCACGAAGTTCGTCGCGCCGCCCGCTTCGCTCATGGTATAATCCAGATGGCATAAGGCGGGGGTCAGATCGTACAGCCCCAGTTCCCGCATCAGCGTGCAGATGCCGCATTTGGTAAATCGTCCCTCATAGCCGCTGCCGTCCGGATAGGGGTAAAAATCCATATTCCACGAATACGGATTGCGGTCGGCGGCCCTCAGCTTGGCGGTCGCCCGCATACCGGCGATATCCCGTTCGGTACATTTGGATTTTCCGCTGATCCGGCAGAATTTGCGCATCGGCTTCGTCATCATCGCGCGGGCGTAATAATCGGTCAGGCGCGCAACATCGGGGCGCTGCGGCATCGAAAGGATGAACGCGCCCAGCATGGCGCAGTTGACGATGTTCATCTGAAAACGATCCGCCTTTTCAAATTCCGGCAGACGGGCGATGATTTCCCGATAGCGCGGCTTTGCATTCTTCGCAATGTCCTTCGCCATCGCCGCGCTGTAGCCGAATACGCTTATCAGCTGCTTTTCAAAGGAGCGCGCAAACAGCGCCCACATGCCCATCGGCATTCCCATATACTTCATCGCTGATCACTCCAATCAATAATACAAGGGATGTATTTAAACTTGCTTCAAAACATAATGAAACAATAACACTTCCGGTTTGTCCCAAAGCTTTCACAGAACCGCCTGTAAAATCAAATTCAGCGACATGTGCGGTGAATTTGGTTTTTTCAAGCGGAAGCATTGAAAAAACAATTCCGCCAGTCAGGATTCCGCCCGGAAAATCCGCAGATTTTTAGGAATCCGCAGTCCTCTTCTTATTCGACAAAATCGTGAGATTTTGGAGAAATGAAGCGCATGCGCTTCATTCGCCGTCGTCAAATTCGATTTTTACGATTTGCATTTTCATATATCCATCGCCCACCTTCGCGAGGAAGCGGAAAAATCCGCTGACGGACGGATCCTTCAGATCGTTGTAGCCCAGCATATAGCCGCGGCTGGAAACCTGAAACCGGCGATCCCACGGGGCGATTTCCGCCTGCGCGTTGGAAACCGCGAAATATGCGCCCACATCCTTGATTTCGGCGTCCCGTATCCATGTTTTCAGCATGAGCTTTACCGCCCGCGCGTTCGCCGCATCGAATACGATCGCAGTGCCGGGGAAAGCGTCCGCCATCTTTTGCAGAAGCGCGCGTACCTGTTCCGTCAGGAAGTAATAAAATACGCCCGCCGCGAAGAATATCGCGCCGTTCGATGCGTCGATCTTCGAAAGCCATGCGCCGTCGTTCAAATCGCAGGGAATGTTTTCCTCGCGATCTCCGGCGGGCAGCAGCGTGTCGCGCACGCGGATCACATCCGGAAAATCCAGATTGTAGATTTTGCAGCTGCCGTTATCGCAGCGGCGGCCGGTATCGTCCAGACCGCAGCCGAGGTTTACGACCGCCGCGTTCGGATGCGCCTTCAGATACGCGCGCACTTCGAAGGCGATATCGTTTTGCCGCATGGCGGCCTCCAGAAATCCAAAGCGCTGCATAAGGCTCGCGGATTTCTTTTCCAGCGTGGTAAAATCGTAATCGACTTCGCGCATCAGCCGAACCGCCGCTTCATCCCGATAGAGATTGGGATACAGCTTCGTGCACATCTTGCGGCCGTAGAGCGGGATCATCAGCGTTTCCTGCACGGTGTTTTTTTCGATTTTGTACTTCATTGCGTTTCTCACTTTCCGCCATAGTTCGGCTTTATCGAATGCACAGCGCCATGACGCCGGAGAGCAGCGCCGCCATGCAAGCCATGCCCACCGTGCCGAAGAGCCATTTTTTGCGCTTGTCCGCCGCGGTGATGTAGGGCTGTAAGTCCTCGGTGCCGGGGATGATCCATGCCTTCGTGCGGCCGACCCAGTAATCGTCGATCCAAAAGCGGTCGATCAGATTCATCACCGAAAGCATCACGAACATCTGCCAGAAGCCCGCGATAAAGCCGCGCGCGCCGTTGATCGCATAGGCGCATACGATCACATAGCCGATGTATCGGGCACATCGATCTTATCCGGAAGCGGCGTAATCAGATCGGAATAAAACTGATTTTTGCAGTTGCGCTCCGTCACGTAGGGGCGCGGCTCACGAAACAGCTTCATGAAGGCGCTTACGTATTCGGGCATTTGCGCCGCGCGCACATCCAGCCGCTTCTGCAGCATCCGGCTCTTGAATTTTCCGTCTCGAACGAGAGGATAGAGCAGCGGCAGCAGCAGTCGGGTTTGCAGCCATGCGCCGAATTTGCCCGATTGATCCAGATCCGATCCGCCCAGAATGCCGAAATCCATATGGATGTTTTGTCTTGCCGCCAGCAGCCCCACAAATGAGCCGCCCAGCGAACAGCCGTAGGCCGCCCGAATGCGCCCGCCGCAGTTTTCGCGGACATAGGCCTCGATTTTTTCCGTTTCCTCGATCATCGTCGGAAAATCCGTCTTTTCCGTTTCGTCAAATCCATCGTAGCTTACGCAGAGCACGCGGAAGGTATCCTGAAGCAGCGGCACGACGTGTCCGAAATTGCCTTTCCAATGGCAGCAGGTGCCGGGCAGCAGCAAAATGACCGGCGCATTTTCCGCGCCGAAGGAATAGACCTTCATCTTCCTACTCCCTTCAGATAGCCGCGCTTTGCGCTCTCCGCCGTATCATCGGATTCATCGTAAGCATCGTAGGGCGCGGATGGATCGTGCACCCGCTTTTTGAACGGCGAACAGAGCAGGTCTTTGTGCGCAAAGGCGAATTGGAAATTGTCCGTCCAGCCGGTGTGACCGGTGATGAACATCGGCTGCAAATTGCGCGCGCGCAGCTTTGCCTCCAGCGCTGCCAGCGATTTTACCGCCAGACGGTTATCCTCCGCCAGCGCGGATATGAAGCTGTATCCGCCGTCCGCGCCAAACCAGATGATATCGCCGGTGAACAGATATCGATCGTCGATCAGATACGCCATATGTCCCCACGTATGGCCGGGCACCAGGAAGCATTCGATTTTGATGCCGTCGATATCGATCACTTCGCCGTCCTTCAGCAATACCTTTTTATTGTTGATGGTCACCTGCGGCAGCTTGTACATGTGGTAGATCACTCGGCGGCGCACTTCGCCGGTCAGATAGCGATTTTCAATTTCGCCCACGCACAGACAGGCGTTCCGGAACAGACCCGGACTGTCCGCCTCCACCGCGCCCACGTGATCCGTATCCTGATGGGTGATCAGAATGTGCCGAATGGAATCGGGATCGATCCCCAGCCAGTCCATCTTTTCCGCCAGACGATCGTAATTGTAGCCCGCGTCGATCATGATGGTGGTATCGCCCTTTCGATAGAAGAAGATATTCGCCACCCATTCGCGAACGCAGGCGACGTGATCATCGATCCAGCCGGTGTTCAGCGGCTTGAAGATTTCCTTGCCGCGGTACATTTTGCTCATTTCTTTTTTCTGAAATTCCGTCGCCTTTCTGGACATCGCGATTCCTCATTTCCGGGCGGTGATACAAAGCCAGCCCTTTTTATTCCTGTGCACCTGAATATGCTGAAATCCCGCCTTCGCCAACAGGGCGTGCAGCTGAATGCCCCGATAGACGGTCATGCCTTCGATCTTCTTCGCCCATTTTTCGCCCTTTTCGGTATCGTCGCATTCGTTGCAGATCAGAAACGCTCCGCCAGGCTTCAGCAGCCGATACATCTCGCGAAAGCAGCGAGGCAGATCGGGCCAGAAATAGATGGTTTCAAAGGCAGTGACCGCGTCGAACCATTCGGCGGCGAAGATCGTTCGTTCTACGCTGCCCTGCCATATGACGCAGCGACCTTCGCGAATTGCCGCCGCGTTGTGCTTCCGCGCCTTTTCCGCGCTCACGGCGGAATAATCAACGCCCTTCACGATGCCCTGCGGGCATATTTTCAGAAGCTTTTTGATGTTCGCGCCGCCGCCGCATCCGCAGTCCAGCACCCTCGCGTCCGGATCGAGCGGAAGATACTGCAAGCCCCATTTCGCCAGCGATCGATGCCCAAGGTTCATCATGGAAACCATGATCCTTCCGCCAAGCCCCACAGGCTTGCGCGTGTTTTCAAAAAAGGACATTTTTTCGCCCCCTCAGAATCGTTCGAGAACGATGATTTTGTTGGAAATATTGCGAATCATCGGCAATTTGTCCAGCAGATGATAGATTGGAACGAATGCCGCCATGCCTTCGGTCAGGCTGTGCTCCTCCGCCAATCGAAAGTCCGGCAGCAGCGCGGCGAGCGCCGCTCCGTTTTTTACGCCACAGCTGAATTTGGCGTGGCTTGCGTCGATCGATTTTTCACGGAAGCGCTTTACGATCATGGGATTCATCGTTTCCACCAGCACGGTCGCCCGCGCAAACCGATGCGCGATCACCGAAAAGATGCGCTGTACGTCCGATTCGCGCAGATACATGGTCAGCCCTTCGATGATGATCAATACGGGCGCTTCCCGCTCCGCAATTTCGCCGCCCCAATCCTCCATGGCGGACATTGCGATCTGCGAAATCGCGCCGCTCTCCGGAAGTATCCTTTCGCGCACGGCGATGGTTTCCGGAAGATCCAGATTGTACCAGTGCGCGTAGCCCTGCATCCGGTAGCAGCGCGTGTCCAACCCGCAGGCAATGTTGATCACGATCGCGCCGGAATGCGCCGCAAGCCATGATTTTGCCAGCCGATCCAGTACGATCGTGCGCGCGATCACGCCGCTGCGCATGGGCGCGTCCCGATCCGCCAGCGAAAAATCGTAGTCCAGCCTGCCGATGATTTCCTCCGCCTTCGGATCGCGGATCGCGCCGCGCCACGCGCTTTCCTTCGCCCGCGCGTACAGGGTTTGCAGCATGGTTTCCGGAACACCGGTCAGATGTATCTTTTCCGTCATGAAAATTGCCTCCATTCAATCGGCGTGCGGATTGCGTCCGCGCTTTATTGCACTTGTGGTTAACACAGGGTAACTGATGCGGATTAAAAAAGACGCGGCGCATCCTACATCGATTCATTCCGGAATCTCGGCCACAATCAAAATTATGACCGATTTCATTCTTTCAGTCATATTATAAGGTCGAAAACCGCGTCTGTCAAGTGCGCCGCGCGCGCATAACCGCCTTTTTTGCGCCGGAATGCGAAAGAACAGGGATATTTAACAAAATCGTGCGCGCCTCGGAAAAACGCGCGTTGTGTGATGGAAAATGATGGTTAACTTACGCTAACTTATTCTGTAGCGCGCTGGCGGGTCGTTCAACGGGTGCGGGCACATATTCGGCTGTGCGAATGCGCAATATTCGTCCTTCGCATTCGTAAAACGCGATATTTAACGTAGGAGTGCATTAAATACGGCAAAATTACGTTGACAAGCGCGGAAAAATACGTATGATAATAGAGCACCTAATAAAAACGTTCTGATGGGGGAGATTTCGTTGAATCGGTTCTTCAAACTTAAAGAGCATGGCACAAATGTCAAGACGGAAATCATCGCGGGTCTGACGACCTTCTTCGCGATGGCGTACATCATTTTCGTCAATCCCAGCTACCTTTCGGCGACGGGCATGGATTACACCTCTCTGCTAGTGGCAACCTGTCTGTCCGCGGCCATCGGCTGCTTCCTGACCGCATTCCTGGCCAACGTTCCCTTTGCGCAGGCGCCGGGCATGGGTCTGAACGCCTTCTTTACCTATTCGGTCTGCATGGGCATGGGCTATACATGGCAGCAGGCGCTGACCATCGTGCTCCTTTCGGGCATTCTGTTCCTGATTATAGCGATCTCTCCGATCCGCGGCAAGATCATTTCCTCGATTCCCGCCCCGCTGAAGGCGGCCATCAGCGCCGGTATCGGCCTCTTTATCTGCTTTATCGGTCTGCTGAATGCCGACGTCGTCAAGCTCATCGGCGATACGGTGGTGGACGGCGTGGTCGTCGCGACGGACTATTCCGATATGGGCGCGATTACGACCAACGGTCCGCTGCTTGCGCTCATCGGCCTCGTCATCACCGGCATCCTGATGGCGTGGAAGGTTAAGGGCGCGCTGTTCCTTGGCATCGTGACCACCACGATCATCGGCATCCCCATGGGTCTGACCACCATGCCCGCGGATATCGCCGAAAAGAGCATCACCATTGCGCCGACGCTGTTCAAGTTTGATTTCGGCGGCCTGTTTTCCCACGGCGTTCTGCCCGTGCTGACGGCCATCGTTACCTTCAGCATCTGCGATTGCTTCGATACCGTCGGTACGCTCATCGGCACCGCCAGCAACGCCGGCATGCTGGATGAGAACGGCAATCTGCCGCACGGCGATAAGGCGCTGATCGCCGACGCGTGCGCGACCTGCGTGGGCGCCTGCCTAGGCACCTCCACCGTGACCACCTTCGTCGAATCCTCTACCGGTATCTCCGAAGGCGGTCGCACCGGCCTGACCTCCGTCGTGGTCGGCATTCTGTTCCTGCTGTCCATCGTGTTTGCGCCCATCGCGGGAATCATCCCGACGCAGGCGACGGCTCCGGCGCTCATCATCGTCGGTATGCTGATGATCAACAACGTTTCCAAGATCGACTGGAGCGATGTAGAGGTTGCGCTGCCCTGCTTCCTGACGATCGTCATGATGCCCTTCGCCTATTCCATCTCCGATGGCATCGGCTTCGGCTTCATCTCCTACTGCATCATCAAGATCTTCCGCGGCAAGGCCAAGGAAGTTCCGATTCTGATGTACATCCTGTCCGCACTGTTCGTGGTCATGTACATTCTGTCGGGCATCTGATCGATAGAATTCAAAAGGACGTGGCGAAAATCCACGTCCTTTTTATATTGATATATCCTGCACGGCGCACGATTCCGGATAGAACAACCAGATGCCAATGACGTGGGCGCCTGCCCTGCCGCCGGAGCTACTGAGATATACGGTTTGGCTGATTATGGCGTTACCCTAAATGCGACGATTTGGGGCGATTTGCACAGAATTGCGCGTGTGTGCCTTGCGAAGAATGCGGCTTGCGTGTACAATGGAAGCGGAAGGACGGAGGGAGATTCATGACGCGTGGATTCATTCGCAGACTGCTTGCAGGGTTGGGACTGATGGCGGCGGGCGTGCTGCTTTCGGTGTTTGTATACAAGCCGGAAATGCTGCCGGGCGTGCGGATGGTGCTTGCGGGCGTGTTCGCGGCCTGCGTCTTCGGCGGGCTGGCGGCGATCTTTTCCGGCTGGCGCGGCTTTGCCTGCGGTGCGTGCAGCGGCGTGGGGCTGGCCATGATGTCCGCAAATCAGGTGCTGAAGCAGCCGGTTGGCGGGCTGATTACCATCGCGGGGCTGATCTTCGCCATCGGCGCGCCGGCAGTGCTTTCCACGCCGGGAGGAATTTGGGCCCTTTTCGCGAAACGAAAAAAGGGCGCGCCTGAACGCTCGCGCAGGCGCGTAAAGCTGCGCGCGGCGAAGCCGAAGGAAGATATCGGCGAGCTTTTGCTGCGCAGCGGGCTGTGGATCAGCCAGTACC
>CAKUKP010000097.1 GCA_934663625.1 uncultured Clostridia bacterium | reverse complement strand
GGTTACGCTGTCGGGGATTGTAACGTTCGTCAGGTTGCCGCAATCACTGAACGCACCTTCGCTGATATTCGTCACGCCTTCGGAAATGATCGCAGATTTGATTTCATTCAGGTAGTTTTTCCAAGGGGCATTTCCACAATTTAACATCAAACCTCTTCCGGTGATGGACAGAACGCCTTCCGAATCGAACGTCCATGTAATGTTGTCGCCGTTTTTGCCGCAATCGCCGGATGCGATGATTTCCGCCGACGCGCAGCACAGGCACGCGCATGCGATCATCAGCACGATGAGCGCGATCCACAGCCTTGCATTCTTCATGAAACGACCCCCTTATCGATCCGTTAATATCTGTTCAATATTCAGAATACCATAATCCACCATGCATTTCAAGGTATTTTTGCCAGCATCAAATTTTCATATTGACCTGAAGTCAGCTACAGGGTTTATAATTGAATGGAAGCGAAGGTCGATTGATGGCATGCGGCTTTCATACAGATATACATCGATGCCGAAAGGAGTTATGCATATGGCAAATAAGCATCCCATTCCCGGCTTGAACGGGGATCGATACGTCCCCTTTGATCAGCGCGGCGGCGATACATCCGCGGTGTATTTCACGCGCGATCTTTCTCCGGAAGGCTTGATTCGGATCTTCGACCGCGTATCGGCGGGGCTGACCGGCAAAGTGGGCATCAAGCTGCACACCGGCGAAGCGGAAGGCCCCAACATCATCCCGCGCCCGTGGGTAAAGGCGCTGTACGCAAATCGCCTGCCGGAGGCGAACATCATTGAAACGAACACCTATTACGAGGGCAGCCGCTATACCACCGAGGCGCACCGCAAGACGCTGGCGATCAACGGCTGGGATTTCTGTCCGGTGGACATCATGGATGAACACGGTGTGACGGCGCTGCCGGTGCACGGCGGAAAATGGTTCGATGAAATGCACGTGGGCAAATCGCTGCCGGATTATGATTCGATGCTCGCGCTGACCCATTTTAAGGGGCATACGAAGGGCGGCTTTGGCGGCTCCAACAAGAACATCGGCATCGGCTGCGCCGACGGCAGAATCGGCAAGGCGGAAATCCACACCACCCCCGGTTCGGAGGATCAATGGGATATTTCCAATGAAGAATTCATGGAGCGCATGACCGAATCCACCAAGGCGACGATCGATCATTTTGCCGGACATATCGCCTACATCAACGTGCTGCGGAACATGTCCGTTTCCTGCGATTGCGAAGGCTGCGAAGCGGAACCCGTGGTTACGCCGGATATCGGCATCATCGCGGGCACGGATATTCTCGCCGTGGACAACGCCTGCATCGATCTGATTTACAGCCTGCCCGGCGGGGGCGGGCGCGATCTGATCGAGCGCATAGAATCCCGCCACGGCCTGCGCCAGCTTTCCTATATGAAGGAAATGAAGATGGGCAACGATCGATATACGATCATCGATATCGATCACGATGACGCCGTGATCACCGCAGCGGATGTAACCCGCGACATCGAGCCCGTCTGGCGGCCGGACAAGTTCAACACCTTTGTCGGCAGAAATGCGGGCTGAGCCCGCACCCAGCTACTACCGTGTTGTAAAAGACGAATCCATGTCCCCATAGATTAAAGGGACATGGATTCTGTGTTTGCGGGCTGAGCCCTCTTGCAGCAACTGCCGTATTGTAAAAGACGAACTCTTGCCTCCATAAATTCAAGAGGCAAGAGTTCTACGTTTCTATTCTATTCCAACTTATCTCTGATTCACGTTTTGATGCCCATAGATTCAAGGCATCAAAACTTACGTGGTTCTCTCCTTCCGCCAAAACCTATGGTTTTGCCACCTTCCTCATCAGAGGAAGGCTTATTTTGGGCTCCACCTGATGGGGGAGCTGTCAGCGGTACGCTGACTGAGGGAGAGAAGCCCATAGATCGCTGCACCAACGCAGTTTTTCTGCCTTGAACTTATAGCAGTCGCTCCTCGGCGAAGCCGAGTAGCGACCAGCCCGCGCGAATCCTTCGGATTCCAGCGCGGCGCTGCCGAAACCCGCTTCGCGGGTCTTCGGTGCGTTAATGGGCAGAAAAACGTCGTTTCGCGGCGGTCATTCTGACTATAGCAGTCGCTCCTCGGCGAAGCCGAGTAGCGACCAGCCCGCGCGAATCCTTCGGATTCCAGCGCGCCGCCGCCGAAACCCGCTACGCGGGTCTTCGGTGCGTTAACCGCTGCGAACCAGCGCGGCAGCTACTGGAAGCCGACACTGTCGGCAGCGCGGCAGCAGTTGGGTGCGGGCACAGCCCGCTAGGTGTTTCGTTCGATGAAGCGTTCCAGTGAAAGACCGGATTCATAAATTTCCTTTGCGGCGGCTTCGCCCACATAGCGAAAATGTCCCGGTTCGCGGCTTACGCCGGTTTCATCCGCCTTGTTGGCGGGATAGCGCTGGATGAAGCCGTATTTCCACGCGTTTTTCAAAAGCCACGCGAACTGCGGCGTGCTTTCCAGCCCCGATGTGCTGTCCGCCACGGAAACATCGAAGCAAAGGCCGGTCTGATGTTCGCTGCAGCCGGGCTTCAGCGCCTTGCCCGCTTCGGATTCAGCATAGAGCTGCGCCTGCTGGCTGTAGGTGCGATAGCCGCTCAGCACGGTAAAGCCGTTCATGCCCTCCGCTTCAGCGGCGGCGAACATGCGCTCCATCGCTTCGTAGGTTTCGCGGGTCACCTGAATATCCGCTGAAATCAGCCGGAACGAATGCCGTTCCTCGTACAGGTTCACAAGATCATCCGGCGCATAATCCGCGGGCAGCGGGTTCGCTTCGTTCACCAGCAGAATCCTGCCCTGAAAGCGCGTAGATTCCACGCCAAAGTGCCAGCCCGCGAAGAACGATCCGCCCATCAGCGCAAGCACGATCACCGCGCATAACGCCTTCATGCCCGCGGACATGCCGTGGCGACGGCGGCGCTTGCCGGTTTTCGGCTGTGCGCCCGTCTTTTTTGCGTTTTCAGGCCTCGGTTGATTTTTGATTTCCGTCATGATGTTTTCCTCATGTATCCAGCTCCGCTACCGCTTCGGATAATTCCTCCCAATCGGCGTAGAGCTGTTCCAGCGCGGCGTTTGCTTCGCGGTGCTCCTGCGCGATTCTGCGGGCGAAATCCGCATCGCGGTATGCTTCGGGGTCCGCCATCTGTCCTTCCAGTTCGGCAATCTTCGCTTCCATATCGGCGATTGCCTGTTCCGCATCCTTAAATTGCTGGCGCAGCGCCTTCGCGCTCTGTTTGGCGATGCGTTCCCTGCGCTTTTCCTTCTGCTGCTGGGTGCGCGTCATGCCGGTGCTTTCTTCCTCGGCAAGCCCCGCTTCCTCCAGCCGCTTCTTTTCCAGATAATCATCATAATTGCCGATGTATTCGCGCGCGCCGTCTGCGGACATTTCGATCACACGGTTCGCCACGCGATTGATGAAATATCGGTCGTGCGATACGGTCAGCAGCGTGCCATCGAAATCCTGAAGCGTATCCTCCAGCACTTCGCGGCTGTCCATGTCCAGATGGTTCGTCGGTTCATCCATCAGCAGCAGATTATCATGGCGCAGCATCAGCTTCGCCAGCGAAACCCTGCCCTTTTCGCCGCCGGACAGCGTGCTGATCTTCTGAAATACATCATCGCCCACGAACAGAAACAGCGCCAGCACGCCGCGCACGCGATCCAGCTCCAGCCGTGGAAAATCATCCCACAGCTCGTTCAGAATATCCTTGTCGGGGTGCAGCTTCGTCTGGTGCTGTTCATAATAGCCCAGATCGACGTTCGCGCCGTAATCCACCGTGCCGCGATCGGGCGCAAGCTGCCGCGCGATGATGTTCAGCAGCGTGGATTTTCCGATGCCGTTCGGCCCGATGATCGCCACGCGGTCGCCCGCGCGCAGGTGCAGATTGAAATTCGAAAACAGCATGCGCCCATCGAAGCCCTTTTGCAGATCGTGCACCATCAGCACATCATCGCCGGTGCGCCGCCGCGCTTCGAAGGAAAACCGCACCTTCTGTTCGGACACGGGCTTTTCAATGCGCTCCAGCTTTTCCAGCTTCTTTTCGCGGCTCTCCGCCGCCTTGATGGATTTTTCGCGGTTGTACATGCGGTAGCGCTGGATGATCGCTTCCTGACGGGCGATTTCCGCCTGCTGCAATTTGTATTCCTTCATCTGGCGTTCGATGTCCGCGCGGCGCTTTACGATGAACTGATCGTAATTGCCCTCGTATTGCGTAAGATGGCGCATCGAAATTTCCGCCATGCAATCGCACACGGAATTCAGGAAATAGCGATCGTGGCTGATTACCAGCACCGATCCTTTGTATTTTTTCAGCGTGTCCTCCAGCCATTGCGTGGATTGCAGATCCAGATGGTTGGTAGGCTCGTCCAGCAGCAGCAGCTCCGGCTGGGTCAGCAGCAGCCGCGCTAGGCACAGGCGCGTCTTTTCGCCGCCGGATAATACGCTGGCGGGGTCGTTCTCGCGACCCTTCGCAAAGCCCAGTCCTGCGAGCACGCCCTGCACGCGGCTGGGCCATTCATAGCCGCCCTCGGCGGCGAAGCGATCCAGCAGCGATGAATACCTGCGCGATAAATCGGCGTAGATCGCCGGTTCATCGTGGTGCTCCGCCATCTGCGCTTCCAGATCGCGCAGGCGGCGCTCCATTTCCTGAAGCGGTTCAAACACGCGCTCCAGCTCCTGCCGCACGGTGCAATCGGATCGGATATCGGCCTCTTGCGAAAGCATTCCCACGCGGCAGCCGCGCATCAGCGAAATCGTGCCCTCGTCCGGCTCCATCATACCCGAAATCAGCCGGAACAGCGCGGATTTGCCGCTGCCGTTCACGCCGATCAGACCCATGCGGCTGTTCGTCTGCAGGGTCAGGCTGATGTTCTTCAGCACTGTGTTCATCGCGAAGGATTTGGTAACGTTCTGTACGGATAATAGTATCATGGATTCCAACCCTATTTTTCTTTCCGATCGGATTGCCAGCGGCCGCTCGCGCCGCAGGGCAGCACGCCGCCGCAGGTGACGGGCAGCACGATTTCATCCGCCGTCACGCGCCCGCCGCGGGATTTCGCCGCCGTCATGGTGAGCATATTGTTGAGCACCGCGGGCTGAAGCCCCGTGGTATAGCTGTTGATCAGCATAAACAGCGCGTCCTCCGCGAGCACCTTTTCGCACGCGGAAACCAGCCCGTACAATTCATCCTCCAGCTTCCAGATTTCGCCGCCGGGGCCGCGGCCGTAGCTGGGCGGATCCATCAGAATGCCTTCGTATACGTTGCCGCGCCGCGCTTCGCGCTGCACGAATTTCAGTGCGTCGTCCACGATCCAGCGGACGGAGGTTTCGCTGATGCCGGCAAGCTTGCGATTCTCGCCCGCCCATTGCACCATGCCCTTCGCCGCGTCCACGTGCGTGACCTTCGCGCCCGCTGCCGCGCACGCGCAGGTTGCGCCGCCGGTATAGCCGAACAGATTCAAAACGCGAATCGGGCGATTCGCATTGCGGATCAGATTCGCCATCCAATCCCAGTTCACCGCCTGTTCGGGAAACAAACCCGTGTGCTTAAAGCCCGTTGGCCGCACATAGAATTTCAGATCGCCGTATGCAACCGTCCAGCGATCGGGCAGTTTTTTGAAAAATTCCCATTCGCCGCCGCCCTTCGCGCTGCGGTGGTAGTGCGCGTCCGCCTGATTCCACAGCTTTTCCCGTTGCTTCGGCCAGATCGCCTGCGGATCGGGACGGCGCAGAATGATATCGTTCCAGCGCTCCAGCTTTTCGCCATCGCCGGTATCGATCACTTCATAATCCTTCCATTCAGAAGCAATAAACATAACACATCTCCTTGTCGGCAGTGCCGACAGCCAGTTGTTGCCACGCTGTTGCTTGCGCCCGTAGATTATGGGCGCAAGCAAGCGACGTTTTTCTGCCCATATATTCAAGGCAGAAAAACTGCGTAAGTGCAGCGATCTATGAGTTTCTCTCCCTCAGGTGGAGCCCTAAAATGCCTTCCTCTGATGAGGAAGGTGTCAGCGCGACTTGTCGCGATGACGGAAGGAGAGATAATGTACCTATCGAATAATTGCAAGTCCTGCGGCAGGGGTTCTCTCCCTCAGTCTGTGCTAACGCACAGCCAGCTCCCCCATCAGGTGGAGCCAGAAACGACAAAGCCCTCGCCTTCCTCTGATGAGGAAGGTGTCAGCGCGACTTGTCGCGATGACGGAAGGAGAGATAACGTACCTATCGAATAATTGCAAGTCCTGCGGCAGGGGTTCTCTCCCTCAGTCGGCTTCGCCGACAGCTCCCCCATCAGGTGGAGCCAAGGAACCCCTTGGTCGTTGGAAATAGGCAGTTTTTGATGCCTTAAATCTATAGCAGTCGCTCCTCGGCAAAGCCGAGTAGCGACCAGCCGCCGGAAATCCTTTGGCTTTCTACGGCAAGGCGGCAAACCTGCTGGTTTGCCGGTCGGCGAAAAGCCGACTGCCGATGACTCAATCAAAGATTGAGGCACGGCACCGCCGCTGCCGAAACCCGCTTCGCGGGTCTTCGGTGCGTTAATCGCCGTCGAACCAGCGCGGCAGCAGCTGGCAGCGGGCACTGCCCGCTACTTGTGGTATTTTTCGCCGGTGCGGATGCGTTCCGCGCGGTAGAGCTGTTCCAATAGGATCACGCGCATCAGCCCGTGCGGAAAAGTAAGATTGGAAAAGGAAAGCTTTTCATCCGCGCGTGCGAGCACGGCATCGGATAGACCGTTGCTGCCGCCGATGATAAACACATTGCGCCGCCCGTCCATGCTCCAATTCTGCATCAGGCGCGAAAGCTGCACCGAATCGGGCGCGCCCGCGCGGATGCATAGGGCGATCGCGCGATCTTCGGGACGGATTCGGGCAAGGATCGCCCGCCCTTCCTTTTCCATCACCTGGCGAATCTGCGCATCGGACGCATTTTCCGGTTCGCGCAGATCATCCACCTGTACGATCTCATATTTGCCGTAGCGGGACAGGCGCTTCAGGTATTCGTTTACGCCCTCCTGCTGCCATTTTTCCTTGAGTTTGCCTACGCAGAGGATCGCCGCGTTCATTCGATCACTCCCGGAATCATCGATAAAATGTCCAGCGCATACATGATCAGAACCACAACGCCGCTGCAAACCAGTGCCGCCGTGCCGCCCGTGCGCGCTTCAATTTTGCGGGGATACATGGGCAGATTCAGCATCCGCGCGCGCCGCACCAGCGCCCGCAGGAAGAAAAACGCGGGCAAGCCGTATAGCGTCGCACTGCCGATCGCGCTCAGCAATCCCGATGCGCCGCCCAGCGCTTCCAGCACGGTCTGACTTTCCTCCGCCGCGCCGCGCTGCATGTATACCAGCACGATCGTAATGACGTTGTGCAGCGTATGATAGATAATGCTGCCGTAAATCGAACCGGTGCACACCGCGATCATGCCCAGCACCACGCCCAGAATGAATATCCCCGGCGCGCCGATGATCGATCCGTGCAGCAGGGTAAACAAAAGCGAAGTAATCAGTATGGCGCGCTTTGTGCCATACGGTTCCAGCGCGGATAGAATCGCGCCGCGGAACAGAAATTCCTCGCACACGGCGGGCAGCGCTGCCGATAGCAGAATACTCAGGATCAATTCGCGCGCGTTTTCCGCCGCGGGCACATTGCCGTGCACGCGCGCGCCCAGCAGTTCAAACGGAATCTGCCAGATCAGCGTTACCGTATTGACCACGATCAGCACCAGAAACGGAAGCAGCAGCACGGGCAGCCAGCACCCGCCCGGCAGCGGATCGGGGCGCAGCGAATCGATGCACCCGCGCTTTTTCACCGTTAGATACACCGGAAGCGCCATGCAGATCAGATAATACGCAACGGTGATCCATTCGGAGCTTCCGGGGATTACCGCCGCCAGCAGGGATATGCCGATCAGCCCCACCGCCGCGATCATATACAGGCGATACGCCTGCGCGCGGCTCAGCCGGTCAGACATTGAACCGGAACAGCGTCACATCGCCGTCCTTCATCACATAATCCTTGCCCTCGGAGCGCATCAGACCCTTTTCCTTGCACGCCTTTTCGCTGCCCTCGCGGATCAGATCATCATAGGCGATGATTTCCGCGCGGATGAAGCCGCGTTCAAAATCGCTGTGAATCTTGCCGGCGGCCTGCGGCGCCTTCGTGCCGCGCTCGATCGTCCACGCGCGCACCTCCTTGGGGCCCGCGGTGAGGAACGAAATCAGCCCCAGCAGATCATAGCCCAGCGTGACCAACCGATCCAGACCCGATTCGCCGATGCCCATGTCCTCCAGGAACATCTGCTTTTCATCCGGCTCCATCTGGGAAATATCCTCTTCGACCTGCGCACAGATCACCAGCACCTG
>CAKUKP010000096.1 GCA_934663625.1 uncultured Clostridia bacterium | reverse complement strand
TGTATTTCGTGTTCTTCTGCATCGATCGCGTGAATTCCGCTATGGCGTTTATCAACAACGATATCACCAAATGGCTGCTGGTCATTCTGGGCGTGATTTCGATCTACGATGCGGTTCTGTTGATCGTGGAGGATCAGAAGCGCGCCGAACGGAAGGAAGGCAGGGCGCAGCCGGAGGATCGCTCCGCTCGCGCGCAGAATGCCGCGCCCGCGCGTCGAACCGCCGTGCGAACGAATTATGCGGCGGACTATGCATCGGAGCGCCGCTCCGCTTCAAGCGCCGCGCCCGTTCGCAGATCGCAGAGCGCATCGCGCTACGATTCGGATTACGGTTATGATCGCGGTTCGAATTACGAAAGGCGCGATCGCGATTACCGGCAGTACCGATAAACAGAATCCTCAGCGTCCGATTCCGGCGAACGTGCCGCGGATCGGGCGCTTTTCATATATTCTCATATGCATAGAAAAGGAACTGTCCGTTATAAGACAGTTCCTTCGTATTCTGTATGCAAGAATTACTTGGCTTCTTCAACCTCGACGACCTGCTGACCGTCATAGTAGCCGCACTTTTTGCACGCGCGATGGTTCAGCTTCATTTCACCGCAACGGGGGCACTTGGTGATCCCCGGGATGCTCAGCTTCCAATGTGCGCTGCGACGAGAATTCTTTCTTGCCTTAGAAACTTTTCCTTTCGGAGTGGCCATGGTTGTTACACCTCCTCATATTCTGCTAAGCGTTGCCATCATCATGCAGGATGGCCTTCAATGCCGAAAAGGGATTTGTAGCCTCGCCACCCTCCTGGCATGTACAGGTGCCCAGATTCAAATTGGAACCGCAACGGGGACAAAGCCCCTTGCAATCTTCGCTGCACAGGAACCGATAGGGCAGTTCCAGCAGGAGCGCATCGCGCACGGCGTCCGTTATGTCAATCTTTGATCCCTCAAAGATGTACAGATCCGGGTCTTCAGGGTCGATCTGACGGGCAAACACAGCGTCTACCTCAGCACTCAGGTGAATGGAAACCGGCTCCAGGCAGCGGCAGCAACGGGAAGTAATTTTCCCATGCGCTTCGCCCTTCACGCTGATTCGCTCGCCCGTGCCGAAGAAGGCGCCTTCGCAGGTAACCTCGTCAAAGCTTACGGGATCGCTCAAAACCTCCATATCCTCGATCATGGCGTCCGCTTGAAATGCGTATTCCTGACCGGGAACCTTCAGCGCCTTGGATACATCAAGGATTGCCGACAAATCTTTTTCCCCCTAACCTCAAATATTATATACGCTGCATGACAATTTGTAAAGTTATTTTTTCGTAGCGATTTCCAGCGTATCGCGTGCGATTGCCAGTTCTTCGTTGGTCGGGATAACCCAAACCTGAATCTTGGAATCGTCCGCGGAAATCTTGCGCTCTTCACCGGCAACGTTGTTGCGTTCGTCGTCGATCTTGATTCCGAAGAAGCTCAGGCCTTCGCATACCCATTTGCGGGCGCGGATGTGGTTTTCGCCAATGCCTGCGGTGAAGATGATGGCGTCGCAGCCGTTCATCGCAGCGATGTAGGAACCGATGTACTTCTGTACGGTGTAGGTCCACATATCGATGGCGAGCTTGGCGTTTTCATCGCCCGCGTCCATGCGCGCGGTAACATCGCGCATATCGGAAGAACCGGTCAGACCCACCAGACCGCTCTTCTTGTTCATCATGTTCAGAACCTCGGAGGGGGTCTTGTTTTCGGTATTGCAGATGAATTCTACGCAGGCGGGATCCAGCGTGCCGCAGCGGGTGCCCATCAGAACGCCGTCCAGCGGGGTGATGCCCATCGTGGTATCCACGCACTTGCCGTCAACGCATGCGGACAGGGAAGAACCGTTGCCCAGATGGCATACGATAACCTTCTTGCCGGCGCCGAACAGTTCGGTGGCGCGGCCCGCGATGAAGCGGTGGGAGGTGCCGTGGAAGCCGTACTTGCGCATGTGCAGATCGGTGTAGTAATGGTTCGGCAGACCATAGCGGAACGCCTTCGGCGGCATGGTCTGATGGAACGCGGTATCGAATACGGCGACCTGCGGAACGTTCGGCAGCACCTTCTGGCAGGCTTCAATGCCCATCAGGTTGGCGGGATTGTGAAGCGGGCCCAGCGGGATGTTTTCCTTGATCGCGGCGATGCATGCATCGTCGATCAGGCAGGAAGCGGTGAACTTTTCGCCGCCGTGCAGCACGCGATGGCCAACCGCGCCGATTTCAGAAAGGTCGGAAATGATGCCGGTGCCGGTCAGATGCGCGCCGTCCGGGCGTTCTTCGATTTCCAGATCGGTGCGATCCTTGCCCACCAGCACGTCCAGAACCATTTCCATGGCTTCTGCGTGGGTAGCGGACTTCTTCAGCTTCATTTCCTTGATCTTCTTGCCGTTCCAGCTGTAGGTCAGATCGGTGGTGGGATCCACGGTGCCGATGCGTTCTACGAGTCCCTTCGCGATCACGGATTCATTTTCCATGTCGATCAGCTGAAACTTCAGGGAGGAGGAACCGGCGTTGATAACCAGAATCTTCATAATGCTATTCTCCTAATCGTTTCTGTATATGTTATAGTGCAATTCTGCCGAATCAGCCCTGCGCCTGCGCGGCGGTGATGGCGACGGTCGCCACGATATCATCCACGCTGCATCCGCGGGACAGATCGTTGCACGGCTTCGCGATGCCCTGCAGGATCGGGCCGTAGGCTTCCGCATTGCCCAGGCGCTGCACCAGCTTGTAGCCGATGTTGCCCGCTTCCAGGCTGGGGAAGATCAGGGTGTTGGCCTTGCCAGCTACGGCGCTGCCCGGCGCCTTCAGGTTGCCGACCTTTTCAACCAGCGCGGCGTCCAGCTGCAGTTCGCCGTCCAGCATCAGATCGGGCGCCATTTCGTGCGCGATGCGGGTCGCTTCCTGCACCTTGGTGACTACGTCGTGCTTTGCGCTGCCCTTGGTGGAGAAGGAAAGCATTGCCACGCGGGGTTCGATGCCCGCCAGCGCGCGCGCGGATTCCGCCGCGCCGATTGCGATGTTCGCCAGCGCTTCCGCATCGGGATCGATGTTCACGGCGCAGTCCGCGAAGATCATGATGCCGTTATCGCCGTACTGGGTGTTCGGGCTTTCCATCAGGAAGCAGGAGGAAACGGTCTTGATGCCGGGCTTGGATTTGATGATCTGCAGCGCGGGGCGCAGCATATCGCCGGTGGAGTGAATCGCGCCGGATACCAGACCGTCGGCCTCGCCGGCCTTAACCATCATGATGCCATAGTACATGGGATCCTTTACGGTCGCGGCGGCCTTTTCTTCGGTCATGCCCTTCGCCTTGCGCAGCTCATACAGCGTATGCGCGTATTCTTCGCACTTATCGCTGGTGGCGGGATCGATGATTTCGATGCCGTCCAGGCAGGCGCCCGCGGCGACTTCGTGAATCTTTTCCGGATTGCCCAGCAGGATCAGCTTTGCCAGACCTTCGGCTGCGATCTTTGCGGCAGCCTGCACGGTGCGGTGTTCATCGCCCTCAGGCAGTACGATGGTCTTTACATCCGCTTTTGCTTTTGCCTTAATCTTATCGATGATTGCCATGATTTTACCTCCGTTTATTCCGCGAGCAGAGCGCACGGGTATTGATTATCATACATATCCATTATAAGCCCTTTTTCACCAAAGGGAAAGTATATAATGTAAAACTTTTTATGGAATTGTCAAAATCTTCTCATAAAGCGTTTTCACGCGGCGCTGCCGTGGTTTCGCGCGGAACCAGATAGGTGTCCAGCACCGTATGCACCGTATCGTCCGCGTCGCCGCGAATGCGCCGAAGCAGCAATTCCACCGAAAGATTCGAAATCATGCGCTTGGGGAAATGCACCGTTGTGAGTGGCGGCGGAAAGCGCATGTGCGATTGCACATCGTCGAAGCCCATCACGGATAGATCCTGCGGGATGCGCACGCCCCGCTGATTCAGCGAATAGATGATTTCCCACGCGATATAATCGCTGAATGAAAATACCGCGGTGAAGTTCAATCCATCGTCCATCGCGCGGCACACCATACAGCCCGCTTCCTGTCCGGTCGCGTCCGATTGCAGGATCAGCCGCGGATCGATTTCGATGCCGCATTCCCGCATGGCGCGTTCAAAGCCGCGCAGGCGTTCGAGCGATGAAGATATGCATGGATCGGCGGTGATCAGCAGAATGCGCCTGTGTCCCAGCTCCGCCAGATGCTTGCCCGCCAGATAGCCGCCCTTTTCATCGTCGCATACGATATAATCCGCGTCCAGATCCTGAAAGCGCCTGCCCAGCAGCACGAACGGCATTCCGTTTTTTTGCAGCAGCTGAATGCTCTCCTTCGATTTCTGCGTGGGGCAGACCAATACGCCGTCCACGTTTTTGCTCAGCGCGGAAATGATCGCCTGCTCCTCGCGGTCGGATCGCTCCTCCGTATCCATCACGATCGCGCGGTAGCCGTTGGCCTCCAGCGCCTGCACGCATTGCTTGATTTCGATGGCGAACAGGGGATTGGCGATATCGCTTACGATGATCGCAACCGTCTTGCTGGAGCCGGAGCGCAGCCCGCCCGCCTGCGCGTTGGCGATATAGCCCACCTCGCGTGCGGCGTGGATGATGTTCTCCCGCGTCTTTGGGGAAATGCCCTCGCGGTTCTGCAGCGCCTTGGATATCGTACCCACGGTGTAGCCGGTCTTGGCGGCGATGTCCGTAAGTTTCGCCCTGCGTTTTTCATTAGCAGACATGTCAACAACTCCCGTATGATTTCATGGATCAGATCGCTGTAAAACGGCCGATGATCCAGATAAGTAGAATTCTTCTACCATTATACAACAAAATTCGGCGGATGTCGCGCATTTGGCAAAAATTTGCGCGCATCCGCCGAAATATTGGATTGTATGGATACCTCAGTTGCCGCATTCAATGGAAATTTTGGTGAAAATATCCAGAATGTCGTCCACCTTCAGCCGCTGCTTTTCCTCGCCGCGCTTGTCCAGCACGATGTGCCCGCGATCCAGCATCAGCATCCGGCTGCCGTATTCCACGGCGTAGCGCAGGTTATGCGTCACCATCATCGCGGTCAGCTTCTGCTGGCGAACGATTTTATCGGTCAGTTCCATGATGATCTCCGCCGTGCGCGGATCCAGCGCCGCCGTGTGCTCGTCCAGAATCAGGAAGTCCAAGGGGGATAGCGTGGTCATCAGCAGCGCTACGGCCTGCCGCTGTCCGCCGGAGAGCGCGCCCATCTTCACATCCAGCTTGTCCTCCAGTCCCAGCTTCAATTCGGCAAGCTTTTCGCGGTAGTATTCTACGCGCTTGCGGTTTACACCGCGCGAAAGTCCGAACGGCTTTCCCTTGTTGTCCGCCAGCGAAAGATTTTCCAGCATCGTCATATCCGGACATGTGCCCATCGCGGGATTTTGGAATATCCTGCCGATGCGCGCATAGCGCTTGTGCTCGCGCTGATGCGTAATGTCCGTTCCGTCGATCAGCACCTGTCCGGCTTCTACGGGAATGCTGCCGCAGATGATGTTCAGCATGGATGTTTTGCCGCTGCCGTTGCTGCCGACGATCGAAATGAATTCGCCCTCGTCCACGGTCAGATTGAAATGATCAAAAAGGCATGCCTCGGTGATCTGCCCCTGATTGTAGATCTTGGATATGTTTTTCAACTCAAGCATGGCGCGTCACCTTACCCTTTTTGAGATTGCCCAATACCAGAATGAGCAGGAACAGAACGGCGGTAATCAGCTTCAGCAGATTTGCCGGAAGTCCCAGCGAAATGGCCGCCTGGATGCACGCCTTGTAGATGATGCTGCCGAATACGGCGCAGGTCGTGCCCTTCACGAACGACATGCGGCGGAAGATCGTGGAACCGATGATCACGGTCGCCAGACCGAACACCATCTGACCGGTGCCCATCGTGCTGGAAAAGGATCGCTGCTCATGGCAGACAACCGCGCCGCACAGCGCGACCAGCGCGTTGGCGATCACCAGCCCCAGAATCTTCATGCTGCCCTGATCACGGGCGAGCGCGGTTACGACGTTTGCATTGTTGCCGGTCGCGCGCAGCAGCATTCCGCACTTTGTATTGAAGAACAGATCCAGAATGATCTTGAATATGATCGCCAGTACCAGCGAAACGATCAGCTTGCGGTACATCAGCGGAACGCCGCCCAGCAGCGCTTTTACCGGAGCGCCCGTAAATATCGTATCAAAGGATCGATCGATCGCCAGATTGGAACCCGCAATCTGCAAGTTGATGGAAAACAGCGCCGTCATGGTGATGATTCCGGCGAGCAGATCGCGCACGCGCAGCCGCACATGGATCATGCCGGTGATCAGGCCGGCCAGCGCACCCGCCGCCATGGCGATGATCAGCGTAAGATAGGGGTTGCATCCGCGCACCAGTAATACCGCGGTAACCGCCGCGCCGAGCGGGAAGCTTCCGTCTACCGTAAGATCCGGAAAATCCAGTATCTTATAGGTAATGAAAATTCCGTAGGCCAGCAGCGCGTAGATCAGTCCCTGCGTAACCGTGCTGACGATCAGATCGATAATGGTACTCATGTTTGGGTCGCTCCTTCGAAATTATTCCGCCACAGCTTCAATGGCTCTTTCCGCGATATCCGCAGGAAGCTCGATGCCGAACGCGGCGAGCACTTCGGAATTGACGTAAATGCCGTATTCGGAAATGGTTTCATAGGGGATGTCGGCGGCGGATTCGCCCTTCAGCACGCGCGCAGCCATTGCGCCGGTCTGACGGCCCAGCTCAAAATAGTCGATGCCCGCGGAAGCTACGCAGCCCAGCTTTACCTGTTCTACTTCGCTGCCGTAGATCGGAATGCCCGCTTCGTCGGTCTTTTCCAGAATGGAGGAAAGCACGCCGACCACGTTGTTGTCCGTCAGGTTGGAGAAGCAGTCTACGCCCTTGCCGATCAGGGTATCGGCGGCCTGCGTGACCTCACTCTGCGCGGTTACGCCGATCGCTTCGATCGTGAAGCCGAATTCAGGCGCCTTTTCTTCATATTCCGCGATGGCGGATACGCTGTTCGGCTCGCTGGTGGTGTAGATGATGCCGATCGATTTGGCTTCGGGCTGCAGCGTGCGGATCAGCGAAAGCTGCGCTTCCACGGGCAGCTTGTCGCTCGTGCCGGTGATGTTGCCGCCCACAAGGCCAGCCGCTTCGGGGTCGGTGATGGCGGTGTAGATCACGGGAATGTCCTTATCTTCTGCCGCCGCATAGCACGCGGTGGCGGAGGGGGTTGCGACAGCGCACATGAGGGCTACATTGTTTGCGGAAAAGCTCTGTGCGATCTGGGTTGCGATGGCGTTGTCAAAGCCCGCGTTCTGGTAGGAAATCTCGTAATCTTCGCCCTCAGTAAGTCCGCTGTCGATCAGTCCCTGCAGGAAGCCCTCGCGGCAGTTGTCCAGCGATGCATGTTCGCCATACTGGTTGATGCCGATTACCGGCGCGGCAAATGCGGTTGCGGTCAGAAGCATTACAATTGCGATCAGAATGGAAATCGTCTTTTTCATGGTAGTTTCTCCTTTTTAATCGATTTATTGCTGAATTTGTTCAATGGTGTCGTCAATGATGCCAGCACCATCGAAAATCCAGCCCTTCGCGCTTCGTGTTTCGCATACGATTACCTCCATGCGTGTTTATAGGTAAACAAAAAACCTGTCCCAAAACCATTGGGACAGGTTGTATACCTGCGGTGCCACCCAAGTTGATGCTTACGCATCCACTCTTTATCTCATACCATCATATGAGCCGCGCTGATAACGGGTGCGGTACCCGTCGGTTGCTACTCATCAATTTGAATGAATTCATAATTGATTTTCGACCGCCCTCGTAAGTCCATTCGTTCGGGTACGGCTGCGGCAATCACACCATCTGCCGCTCTCTTCAAACCGTAGCATCCGAAGTACTCATCTCACTCAAAGGTTTGTTTGCTGATTTGCTTGTATTATAATCACGTCGAATCCGTTTGTCAATACCTGAATTCAATTTTTTTCAAAGAAATTTTTGTCGAGTCGCGCGATGCGACCCAAAAATGGTATCGAACAAAAATGCGCAGATGGACGTGAAAGTTCGTATATATAATAGTAGAAACTGGTATCAGCAACTGTAATGTTCGGCAGAAAATTCCAAATATGACGAAAAACAGTGGAGGGATGTTAAACCGAAAAAAAGTGATAAAAAGGTATTGACAAACACAATGGGGTTTGATATAATCATCAACGTTGTCGCGAGAGCAGCAGTCAAAAAGCGGTTATGTGGCAGCGCGATCCTTGAAAACGATACAGTGAAGAAATGTAAATCAAGATTGACATCGGAAGATGGAGATCGAAAAGAACAGTCAGATTCTGAGAGAGTAAACGCGATCTTGAGGGACGGAGTGAGGTGCTTTGGCGAGTGCATCATGAAGTTTCAAAGAGACGTAAGGATTGAACATAAGAGTTTGATCCTGGCTCAGGACGAACGCTGGCGGCGTGCTTAACACATGCA
>CAKUKP010000095.1 GCA_934663625.1 uncultured Clostridia bacterium | reverse complement strand
TGTGCGAGGCTTGTCCGAAGCAGGTGGGTATGATCTTGGACGATCTGGAAAACGGCGGCTGGCTGGGCAAAATAGACGAGAAAGCTCGGGAGGAAGGCTGGTACGAATACAACCGACAGCGCCTGATTGAAAACGGCGGCAAAGCATATTATTGGCGATACATGATCTGGTGGAAGATGGGCATGTATATCAATGCGCTGTTTCCATCCCGAAAAAAGCTGGAAGAACAATATCCGCGCGTGAAAAAGAACGCATTTTGGATTCCGTTCGTCTGGCTGCACCGGCTTGTGTTTCTGGGCGGCTGCGCTGTGAAGAGCGGGGCGCTGACCACATATCTGGTTACCGATGCAAAGGGGATCGCGGATCTGGGACAGAAGCGCGTGGAAATGTTCAAAATGCTTGGAATGTTGGAATAAAAGAAAATGTCTGAATCCGGAACGACAGAATTGAATACATTGCAATCGCTGATCCGCCTTGCCGCGGCGGGGGCGCGGGGGGAAGCGCTTGCTGAACGAGAGATGGATTGGCAATCGATTATGCCGCTTGCGATGGAGCAGGGCGTTGTTTCGCTGATCGCGTTGGCGGTGCAGCGTTCGCCGGAGTTGGAATGCCCGGAGGCGCTGCGCGAATACCTGATGAACGCGCTGCGGGTGGAATGTTCGAAAAATCTGCTTAGACGGCAGCGCGTTGTGCATTTAATCGGCGAACTGAAGGACGCGGGGATTGAAACAAAAGTCTTAAAGGGCTATGCCGCGGCGGAGAATTACGCCTGTCCGGAGAGCCGCGGTTCGGTGGATACGGATTTGCTGATTGATATCCGGCAGGAAAAAGCGGCGCTGCGCTTCTTAGAAGCGCAGGGATTTCGAATTACGCCGCGCGTGGTGACCAGCCAGCACGCGGTTTGTCAGCATAAAAAGTATGGGGAAATCGAACTTCATGTCGCGCCCTATGATGAATTGATTCGCAATATCTGGTTCCAGGGCATGGATACGGCGGCGCTGATTCACGAAGATCCGATCACGATTGAAACGCCGGACGGCAGCTATACCGCGCTGGGCGATACCGATCATTTGATCTTCGTTGCGCTGCACATGGTAAAGCATTTTATTTTCGGTGGGCTGACGCTGCGAATGATGTTGGACGTCGCCCTGCTCTTTTCGCGCAACAAAGCAAAAATCGATGCCGCGCGCTTCTGGGATACCATGAACCGGCTGCGTTATGCGCAGTTAGTCAATTGCGTGCTTTGGACGATGATCCTGTACGGAGGTTTTCAGGCGGCGGATTTTTCGGGATGCGCCGCAGAAGCGCCGGAGGATATTTCGTTGGTTCTCGATGATCTTCTGCAGGGCGGCTATATGGGCGTAAAGGAAATGGATGCGCGCTATATCAGCGGCATGGAGTATAACCGTCAGGTGATGCTGAAAAGCAAAAGCGCGATGGGGTATCGCATGTACATGCTTCGTTTAAAAATGCGCAGCGCGGCGATACATATGTTTCCGAATCGAAAGATGCTGATAGAGCTGTATCCGCGCGCGGGCAAATACATTGCGCTGACGCCGTTTTTATTTGTGTACCAGATGCTGTCTTTCCCGGTTAAAAAGATTTGCTCCGGGGTGCTCAAACGCGATATCCGGTCGGAATCCAGCGAGATCAATCGAGAATCACAGAAGCGCATAGACATGTTCCGAAAGCTGAATATGCTCTGAGAATTATTTGGGAATCAATTATGCTTCAAATTGGAATTATTCTGCTGATTGTTGTGGGCGCGTTTTTTGTCCTTGAATGGGCGAAAAAGAGGTTCGGGCGGCGCGGCTATATGTTCTTTCTCTGGTTTGTTTTTACGATATATGTGCTGGGCAACCTGTATTTCACACTGCTTTCGCGCACGCCGGGCACGGAAACGAAGCTTACGCTGCTGCCGTTTCAGTCCTACGCGCGCATGGGCGGGGCTGTTCCGGCCGAGGCGGAGGAAGCGGCGGGCTTTGCGGCGATGTTCCTAAAGGGGACGACGGCGCTGGACGGCATTATTCTGAACATATTGTTATATGTTCCGTTGGGATACCTGCTGCCGCGCCTGTTTCCGAAATTGAAGGCGTGGCAGGTGATCCTGATTGGATTGCTTTGCTCCGCAGCAACCGAAGCGACGCAGTACCTGTTCAAAATGGGCTGGTGCGAAACGGACGATGTGATCCATAATACGCTGGGAGCAGCGATTGGAGTATGGATGCGGCGGAAGCAATTGAAAAAACGTGCCTAGTGTTCTGGAAAGAGCGCATTGCTTAGCCAAACAGCATGGTTTATTGTGCATCGCTGCTGCCGCGACATGTCATATATTGGCTCGGCGTCATGGCGTAAGCTTTTCGGAAACATCTATTGAAGTAGCTTGCGTCTGAAAAGCCGCAGGCGTAGGCGATTTCAGCGATGGTTTTGCCGCCTGCGCGCCGCAATTCGTCCGCGGCCTTCTGAAGCCGGTGGCGAATTAAATACTGCACGGGCGTTGTATCCAGCACGGTGCTGAACAGGCGCAGACAGGTGCTTACGCTGATTCCCGCGCTTTGAGCGATATCATCAATGGTGATATCCTCGGCATAATTCTGTTCGATGAACAGAAGCGCCTTTTTGATGCGCAGCTCGTCCCGCCGATATTTGCCCGTATAGCGCGGTTCGCTTTCGAGAATAGCCGCGTTGGCGGCGATTTGGGAAAATGCCTGGCTCAGGCAGTATCGAACCTGGATCGGGTAATTTTCTTTATCGTAGGCACCAAAATTCCAAGCTGTTTCGACAAGGTTTAGACATTCCTTTTGCCACGGTACGGAAGGGGACAGCCGAATATACGGCAGACGCGAATTTCCGAGGATGGGCGCGACGCAGGTTTGCCAGATTAAATCTTCCGCCCGTGAAATCATTTTGGGGCTGAAAACGATCGCGTGCTGATGACCGGCTTTCGTTTTCAGATCCGCCGAATGCACCACGCCGCTGTTTGCAAAATATCCCTCGCCGGCGGTCATGGCAAAGCTGTTTCCGGCGATCCGCATATGCACGATCCCCTTTGTGATGATTACAATTTCCAATTCATCATGCCAGTGGGTAGAAGAGCACACCTTTGTAAGATCATCATCGAAAAAAGCGATGGGAAAATCGGGCGTGCCGTAGGTCAGTATTTCGCGGCCGGTTTCATCCACCTGATCTACCGAAAGCGTAAGCGCCATGCACAATCCTCCATATTGACGATATATTCTTATAATCTGCGCCATATGCGCAGATTTATTTCTATACTGGAATGATGATACGCGATATAATCCTATATGTCAACCCGAAAGGAGAAGATATAAGGAGGATGCGCGATGGGTTCTTTGCTGCTTGGCGTGATTTATCTCATTTTCATCAGTCTGGGGCTTCCGGATTCCCTGCTGGGTTCCGGCTGGCCGACGATGCAGGTGGATTTCGGCGTACCTTCGTCCTACGCCGGATATATATCCATGATGATATCCTGCATGACGGTGATCTCTGCGCTGCTCAGCCCGCGGATGATTCGCAAATTCCATACGAAATGGATCGTGATCGCGTCGATCGGGCTTACCGTGCTGGGATTGATCGGCTTTTCGATCGCCAGCCGGTATTGGATGCTGCTGCTGATCGCGGTTCTGTATGGGCTTGGCGCGGGCTGCATTGATGCGTCGGTCAATCATTATGTGGCGAATCATTACCGTTCCTCGGTGATGAATTTCCTGCACTGCTTCTATGGCGTGGGCGCGGTGATCAGCCCGTACATCATGTCGCAGGCGCTGAAGATTGCCCGTTGGAACGAAGGCTACCGCTGGACGGCGTATATTCAGCTGGGCATATTGCTCGCGTGCATCCTGTCCCTGCCGTTGTGGAAGCAGAATGAAAGCCAAAATGCGGAAGAAAACCACGAAAGCGCCGGAATTTGGGAAACGCTGAAGGCGCCCGGCATGCTGCTTACGTTGATCGCATTCTTTGCGTACAGCTCCGGTGAAGCCACCTGTTTTCTGTGGACGCCCAGCTATTTTGCGGGCACGAAGCCCGATTTGAGCGCGGAAACCGTCGCATCGTTCGGTTCCCTGATATTCGGCGGACTGATGCTGGGCAGGTTGATTTCCGGCTTTATTTCCAATAAACTGGGCGACAGAAAGCTGATTCGCATCGGCATTGCGGTGGAATTGCTGGGCATATTGCTGGTTTTTCTGCCGGTGCGCGGGTATATCGCCGCGGCGATCGGGTTTGTGGTGGTCGGCACGGGCATGGGGCCGGTATATCCCGCGGTGCAGCATATGGCGCCCGAAAACTTCGGCAAAAAATACAGCGCGGCGGCGATTGGAATGCAGATGGCGGCGGCGTACATCGGCAGTACATTCATGCCCATGGTGTTCGGGCAGATTCAGCAGAAGCTCGGAATCGATATCATGCCCGCGTATCTGCTGATTTTCGCAGCGGTGAGCCTCGCAATGCTGGAAATCGCGTATCGGAGAATTGCCCGCTTACATTCATAACGCCCGCCGCATACCTTGATGCGGCTCAGACCACTGACAAACGCCGCAACCGCAGAAATTTTCTGAAATACTTCTAATCGAAGTAAAAATTTCTGCTTCCATCGCCAACACGGGCTGCAAAATCGGTTACATACGTCTGTGTATGCGCCCTCATTTGCAGCCCGTGTTTCCTTGTCTTGCGACGTTTTTCAGAGTCTGTCAGTCTGTTGACTTTGTTAACATCCTGTGCCGCATACCTTGATGCGGCTTCTTGAATGTGGTATACTGAATTTTGGGAAGCGCATAAAAACGGATTGGCGGAAGGGAAAACGATATGCGAACGCTTTTGAAAAATGGATTGATTTACGATGGAACGACCGCCGATCCGGCAATCGGGGATATCCTGATCGACGGCGACCGGATCGCGCGGATCGCACCTGAAATTTCGGATGCGGTGGACGCGGTATATGATCTGTGCGGGAAATCCGTAGCGCCGGGCTTTATCGATGTGCATTCGCACAATGACTGGTTTGCCATTCATAAAAATCCGCAGCCGTACTTTGAACCGTTTATCCGGCAGGGGATTACATCCTTCGTGACGGGCAACTGCGGCCTGTCCGCCATCGGATTTGAGGATGGCACGCCGAACGTCGCGCAGATGGGCGGCGGATTGTTCGGCTATCGCGGTCAGACGACGGGCGTGTATCCCGATACGGCGCGCTTTTTCGATGCGGTGGACGGCAAGGTTCCGTGCAATATCGCGGTGCTGGCGGGGCATTGCTCTGCGCGCGCCAGCGTGACCGGCGCGGAAAGCCGAAAGCTGACGGCGCAGGAAGAAGCCAGAATGCTTTCCATTCTGGAAGAAAACCTGAAAATGGGCGCGGCGGGCGTTTCGCTGGGGCTGATGTACAGTCCGGGCATTTTTGCCGATGAAGAAGAATTGCGCAAGGTCGCCGCGCTGTGCGAAAAATACGATAAACCGCTGACCGTGCATCCGCGCGCGGAATCGAAAACATCCACATCCTATCCCGAACTGCTGGGGCGTTCGCATCTGCTGCGCGCGATGGATGAACTGGCGCGCATCGCGAAGGGCACGCGGCTGAAGCTGCAATTTTCGCATCTGATTTTCGTCGGCCGCGGCAGCTTCGGCGATAAGGATGAAGCGATTCAGATCATCAACCGGCTGCGCGAGGAGGGCGTACAGGCGCAGTTTGACATCTACAATGAAAAGAAGGGCGTTTCGGTCATCACGGTGATTCTGCCCACGTGGTATCGGGGCATGACGGACGCGCAGCGGCAAAAGCCGTGGAACCGGCTGCGGCTGGCGGCGCTGGTGTTCGCCGCGGTGAAGCTGCTGGGCTTCGGCTTTAACGATATCGAGGTCGCCTACATCGGTCCGGGTTACGAGCATTACGAGGGCAAGACGGTGCATCAGCTGGCGCGGGAACATCACATGAGCGATTTGAATATGTATCTGAAGCTTTGCCGCGAATCCGATTATCAGGGGCGCGTGAACATGGGGCCGTACACCACCGATGAAATCATTCACGAATTTGAGAAAAACGATCTTTGCCTGTACATGACGGACGCATGGGTGGAGGATCATGGCGTGCAGAATCCGGCGATCTACGATTGCTTCCCGAAGTTCCTGCGGGATTCGCTGCTGGGGCTGGGCGATACGATGCCGAACACCATCCACCGCATGACGGGCGCGAGCGCCGAACGATTTGGTATTCGCGATCGCGGCTATCTGCGCGAGGGCTGCTATGCCGATGTGACGATCTTTGATGAAACGGCGCTGAAGAACGCCACGCCGGATCAGACGCATTCCTTCGGCATCGAAACCGTGTTCGTAAACGGCGAAGCGCTTTTGAAGGACGGCAAAATACAACCGGACGCTAAATGCGGCCGTGCGATTCGGGTTTAAAGCCTGGGAATGCGGGAAACGGCAAATCTGAATAAGATATCGGCATTTATTGTGCAAGTAAAAGGACGGTCTAAAAAAGACTGTCCTTTATGAATTACACAAAACATGCATTCGGGTTTGAATCACCCGAATGCATGTGGCAGATGCGTGTAAATATCGATTAGCGATCCTTCAGCTGGAAGTCGAATTCCTTCATGTACGCCTTTTCTTCGGGGGTGAACTTGCGGAGGGTGTTTACCACTTTGCCGTTATTGTACTTGCGGGATTCGATGGGATCGTTGGTGCCCATTACGGTCACGTTTACCTGACGCGGACGCGCGCGGACGTGGTCCCAGTCGATGAAGTAGATGTGCGCGAATTCGCCGGCATCCAGCTTGCCATCCTTGATGGTGATGGTTTCGCTGCGGCCGAAGAATACGGAACGAAGGTGACCGTCGGTGTTGTAGGAGGTGAAGTTGCCGGGCTCATCCACATAGCGGCCATACTGCGCATGGATCGGGCCGGGATGACGATACTGACCTTCCTCGGTGAAGTCCGGGATCATCTTGCGCATGATGTCCAACAGATCGTGCTGCAGGTATTCCAGATCGAAGGAATCCAGATCGTGGGATGCTTCCTGGATCATTACGGAGCAGGTGGTGTGGTGGGAAACGACGGAGCAGGTGCCGTTCTGAATGCCGGATTCCTCAACGATGCGCTGTACATCGCGGCTAATGTCGTGGAACGTGGGGATCCATCCGCGGGACTGAAGCTGAATTTCCTTCTGTACGAGTTTGAAATCCATGGTTTTTCCTCCTGTTTTATAAAGATTTATGATTTAAGCGTTCGCCGACCGCCCCGCCGGGGTGGATCAGCGCGAACTGTCCTTCCTGATAGCCGGTTTCCTCGATCAGCGCCGCCTGCAGCGCGTGGAAGATCACGCACAGCGCCGTGGTGCTGGTGGTTCCCTGGCTGTTGTACTTATCCGTTTCGCGGGTGACGAACTGTTTCAGAACCACGTCCGCCCCCTGCGCCAGCGGCGATTCCAGATTTTCGGTGATCGTGATGATCTTTACGCCCTTGGTTTTGCAGATGTCCATGATGGGCAAAAGCTCCTTCGTTTTGCCGCCGCGGCTGGCAAATACCATCACATCGCCCTGTTTTAAAAAGCCGGTGCCGCCGTGAACGGCCTCGGCGGGGCTGATGAATTTTGCGGGCAGTTCGATGCAGCACATCAGGTGCGCGAAATGCTGGCACGCGATGCCGGAATGGCCGCAGCCGGATGCGCCGATGCGCGCCGCGTTTGCCAGAAGCGCTACCGCCTCGGAAAACGCCGTATCTTCCATATAAGCCGCCATCTTTGCGATGCTGTCGCTCTCGATTTCAAATGCCGCGCGCGCCGCGCGCAGTGCTTCTTTCTTCATATGGGTCGCCTCCTCAGGGTTTGGTTACCTGTCCCACCGGATTGAAGCCCAGGCGGGCGTTCAGTTCGCGATAGGATTCGTACTTGCGCTGGTAGATCGCCGCGCCTTCCTCGGTGGGGGCGTAGACGCGCTTCTGCTGCACCAGCGCGGGAATATCCGTAAGCTCGATCCTGCCCAGCGCCAGCGCCGTGCCGATGGCGCAGCCCAGCGCGGTGGATTCTTCATTTTCCAGCGTGATCATTTCGCGGCTGCAGATGTTTGCCTTGATGTTTAACCAGATCGGGCTCTTCGCACCGCCGCCCAGCGAAATTACGCGCCTGCTGTGGATGCCGTGCGCTTCCAGCAGTTCCAGATTTTCGCGCAGCAGGAAGCCGACGCCCTCCATGATGGCGTGCGCAACATCGCACCGAACGGTATCGAGCGAAAGCCCGTACAGCGTGCCGCATGCGTTTGCGTTGTTCACGGGGCTTAAATAGCCCGCGAAGTGCGGCAGCAGAATCAGACCGCTTTCCCTGCGCCCGCGTTCGGCGATTTCGCGGTTGATCGCATCATAATCGCCGCCCTCCGGCATGAACTGATCGCGGAACCACTTCAGCAGTACGCCCGCGGTGGAGCAGTTCGGCAGCGCCAGATATTTATCCTTCAGGCCGTGCCGCAGCACCAGCATATCCCGCGCCGCGCCGTCGAATTCGGAAAGCGTCGCGCCGATCGCCAGCACGGTGCCGGTGG
>CAKUKP010000094.1 GCA_934663625.1 uncultured Clostridia bacterium | reverse complement strand
GCATTCGATATTGGGACCAGCGCGGTAAAAGCCTCGCTGGTTTCTGAAAATATGCAAATTGTCGCGGAAGCGTCTGAAAACTATCCTACATATACATCGATTTCCGGCATTGCTGAACAGCTTGCAGATGATTGGTGGAATGCCGCATGTGCCGCCGTACACTGCATTCTAGAGGAACAGATTGGCTGTGCAGATAGAATTGCATGTATTGGTGTAAGCGGACATATGCTGGGGCTTTTGCCGGTTTCTGCCAATGGAACACCTTTGATGAAAGCGATGATCCATGCGGATACCCGTGCTTTGGTTCAAATGCAGGAGATCGAGAAAAAAATAGGGGAAGATGTGTTATATAAACGAAGTGGGAATGTGTTGAGCCCATCTTCGCCCTTATGCAAAGCTTTGTGGCTGAAAGAGATGCAGCCGGATATTTACAATCAAACTGCACGTTTTTTGCAGAGTAAGGATTATCTGAATTATTGCCTGACGGGCAATTTGGATAGCACGGACTATTCAGACGCTTCGCATGCGATGCTGATCGATATTCGTAAAAAGGAATACCTTACGGATGTGTTTTTAGATATTGGAGTGGATGCAGATCGTTTTCCTGCCTTAAATCCGTCTATTCGAATTATTGGACGATTGACCAAAGCCGCAGCGAAAACACTTGGCCTGAAAGCGGGTATTCCAGTGGTGGCGGGCGGAGGCGATGGCGCCTGCGCAAGCGTGGGGGCTGGAATCGGAAGAAAAGGAGATGTTTACTGTTCACTGGGAACCACGGGCTGGGTTGCTTGCAATATGGATGAACCGTTTGTAGACGATGCGCATCGCGTATTTAATATTCTTTCATTGGATGGAGAACATAGCGGGGTGTTTGGAACGGTTCAATCTGTAGGAAAATCTGTCATGTGGGCACAGCGCCTGTTTGCGCAGGATGGAATTGACGAATTCAATCGTATGGCTTCTGAAATTAAAGCGGGAAGTGAGGGGTTGATCTTTTTGCCATATCTCGAAGGCGAAAGATCGCCGATATTTGATGCAAAGGCGCGTGGCGTATTCTTTGGCATCAGTTCTGCACATGACCGACAACATTTTGCGCGCGCTGTATTTGAAGGCGTTTCCTGTGCATTGGCGAGCATTCTTGACATTTTGCGAGAGAAAATGCAGATTTTGGATATGAGGGTGATTGGCGGGGGGACAAAATCCAATCTGTGGAAGCAGATTTTGGCAGATATCTGTCGCGTTCAAATATGGGATATTGATGCTTCGGCTGCGGCGGCTACATCACTGGGAGCGGCAGCGGCGGCGGGCGTTGCCGTGGGTATATATCCTGACATTGCTACGGCAAGCCAAAACATTCGTAAATTCCATCCGACTGCGCCCAATCAAGCCAATACTTCAGTGTATGCAGATTTATTGAACCGATATAACATGTTGTATCCGTTGCTGAAGCCTGTTTTTCATGCAGAATAACCTCTGTAAACGATCAAAGCGAGCCTGTTCAATCTTTTCTGTAAAGCGGTATAACGAACTGTGATAAAATATAAGAACACAGGAGGGGAAACCATGGGCAGAAAGAGAAAGAACGGCCTGAGAGAAGAGAAGCGAAACATCATAGGGCAGCTAATCGAGATGTACGACATCAAGACGGCAGCGGAGATACAGGAAGCGCTGAAAGATCTGCTGGGCGGAACGATTCAGAGTATGCTGGAGACAGAGCTGGAGGAGCAGGCAGAGGAGCGGGAAGCGGGCGATCCGGAATACCACGACAGCCGGAACGGTAACAAGCCGAAAACACTGGGATCAAGCATGGGCGAGATTCCAATCCGAGAGCCGCAGGATCGAAACAGCGACTTCGATCCGCAGGTGGTACCGAAATACCAGAAAAACATCAGCGAAATCGAAGGAAAGATCATCGCGATGTATGCGCGGGGAATGAGCGTGGCGCAGGTTTCAGAGCAGATTCAAGACATCTAAGGCTTCGAGGTCAGCGAAGGGATGGCGACGGCGATCACGAACAATCTGCTGGCGGAGATCGAGGCATGGCAGAAGCGGCCGCTGAGCGCGGTGTATCCCATCGTGTACATCGACGCCATCGTGTTCAACATGCGGGAAAACAACGTCATCCGCAAGGCGGCGGCGTATGTGATCCTTGGAATCAACGAGGAAGGCAGGAAGGAAGTTCTGAGCATCACAATTGGCGAAAACGAGAGCGCGAAATTTTGGCTAAGCGTGCTGAACGAGCTGAAAAACCGCGGCGTACAGGACATTTTCGTGGTGTGCGCGGATGGATTGAGCGGGATCAGGGAAGCTATTTCGGCGGCATATCCACTGGCGGAATACCAGCGGTGCATCGTACATGTGGTGCGCAATACGCTCAAATACGTGGCGGATAAGGACAAAAAGGCGTTCGCCAACGACCTGAAGACGATCTATCACGCGCCGGACGAGCAGACCGCGCTGGCTCGCCTGGACGAGGTTCGAGCCGCCTGGGAGCCCAAATACCCCGGCTGTATGACCTAATTGGGACTGCATCAGTCCTATGTTCAAGTTCTCCCAGACCGCGCGGAAGGTCATGTATACCACCAACGCCATCGAGAGCCTGAACAGCGGGTTCCGCCGCCTGAACCGCGGCCGCACGGTCTTTCCCAACGCTATGGCTCTGACCAAGGCGCTCTATCTGGCGACATGGGAGTTGACGAAAAAATGGACCATGCCCGTTCGAAATTGGGGGCAGGTCTACGCGGAGCTGGATATCATGTATCCCGGCAGACTGACTCGGAATTGACGACCGGCCGGAGCCGGTACGGAGGACGCGGGTTCTATCGACACGGAGGACGCGGGTTCTATCGACGCCAGCCTTGACAGAACGCCGGGGAAATGCTATGCTTTTTTCACCGACGGCGATGGAAATCAGAGACTTCTTTGTCTCCCCATCGACCATCCATTTTAGCATTTCCCCAACTACCTGCCAACCCCAAGCCGCTATAGCGGTGGCTGCGTTCGCGGGCATCCGCTGTCTTGTTACCTCTGGCTCCGGAAATCATTTGCTCGTCGCACTTCGTTCGCTTACAGAAAATCTTGATCATGACCATCAAAGCGCCGCGGAGTGCAATTGCGCTTCTCAGCGTTCGTTTTATGGATCTATTCGATCAGCATCGCATCGCCGAAGGAGAAGAATCTGTATTTTTCTTCTACGGCGATTTTGTATGCCTTCAGAATGTGTTCGCGGTCGTACAGCGCGGAAACCAGCATTACCAGCGTGCTGCCGGGCAGGTGGAAGTTGGTAATCAGCGCGTCCACCATCTGATATTGGTATCCGGGGCGGATGAATATGCTGGTGTCGCCCTTCTTTGCCATCAAACGGCCATTTTCCGCGGCGGATTCCAGTGTGCGCACGCTGGTGGTGCCCACGGCAATTACGCGGCAGCCGCGGCCGCGCGCGGCGTTGATGCGTCGGGCGGCGTCCTCCGTGACCTCGTAATATTCGGAATGCATTTCGTGATCTTCCACGTTTTCCACCTTGACGGGTCGGAAGGTGCCCAAGCCCACGTGCAAAAGCACCGGCACGATATCCACGCCCTTGGCGCGGATTGCATCCATCAATTCCGGCGTAAAGTGCAGTCCGGCGGTCGGCGCGGCGGCGGAGCCTTCCTGTTTGGCGTAAACGGTCTGATAGCGCTCCTTATCCTGCAATTTTTCATGAATATAGGGGGGGAGGGGCATTTCGCCCAGCTCGTCCAGCGCGGCCTCCATCGTGCCTTCGCAGGTGAAATCCACGATGCGGTTGCCGTCCTCGCAGACCTCGGCGATGGTGGCCTTTAAACGCCCGTCGCCGAAGATCACCTCCGCGCCGCGGCGCAGCTTCTTGCCGGGGCGAACCAGCGCTTCCCAGCGCTTGGGCGCGATCTGCTTCAGCAGCAGCACCTCGCACGCGCCGCCGGTGGGACGTTCGCCGATCAGCCGCGCGGGGATGACGCGCGTTTCGTTGATCACCAGTGCGTCGCCGGCGTTCAGGTAATCGATGATATCATAAAAATGCTTATGCTCGATGCTGTCATTCGCGCGGTGCAGCACCATCAGGCGGCTATGGTCGCGCGGCTCAACCGGCGTTTGCGCGATGCGCTCCTCCGGCAGATCATACATAAAATCAGATAGCTTCATGGGCGTATTTCCTCAGAAATCCATGCGGATTTGCTTGTTTTCGGTGCTTTGCGGCATGGCGATGTTCATGTGTTCGTAGGCGGCTTTGGTGCAGATGCGGCCGCGCGGCGTGCGCATGATAAAGCCCAGCTGCAAAAGGTACGGCTCGTATACATCCTCGATCGTGGCGGTATCTTCGCCGGTGGTCGCCGCCAGCGTATCAAGGCCTACGGGGCCGCCGCCGAAGCGTTCGATCATCGCCTTGAGCATCGTGCGGTCGGTCTGATCCAGTCCCAGTTCATCGATCTCCAGAATATCCAGCGCTTCGCGCGCGTTTTCTACGGTGATTCGCCCGTCCCCGCGTACCTCGGCGAAATCGCGCACGCGGCGAATCAGGCGGTTGGCGATTCGCGGCGTGCCGCGGGAACGGCTGGCGATTTCCAGCGCGCCGTCGCGGTCGCATTCCACCTTCAGAATCTTTGCCGATCGCATCACGATTACGGAAAGCTGTTCCGGCGTGTACATTTCCAGACGGAAGCTGATGCCGAATCGATCGCGCAGCGGGCTGGACAGCATACCGGCGCGCGTGGTCGCGCCAATCAGCGTAAACTTCGGCAGATCCAATCGAATCGATCGCGCGGCAGGCCCCTTGCCGATGATGATATCCAGCGCGTAATCCTCCATGGCGGGGTAGAGCACTTCCTCTACGGAATGGCTCAGACGGTGGATTTCATCGATGAACAGGATATCGCCCGCGTTCAGATTCGTCAGAATCGACGCCAGATCGCCCGCGCGTTCGATTGCGGGGCCGCTGGTGACGCGGATGTTGTGTCCCATTTCCGCGGCGACGATGCCCGCCAGCGTGGTTTTGCCCAGTCCGGGCGGGCCGTAGAGCAATATGTGATCCAGCGGCTCATGGCGCGCGATGGCGGCCTGCATGTACACGTTCAGGCTGTTTTTCAGCTTATCCTGACCGATGTATTCCGCAAGCGAATGCGGGCGCAGGGATTGCTCCGCATCCGCGTCCTCCTCGCGAAAGCCGGTGGTGATCAGTCTTTCTTCATCCTGCATAGTATTTCTCCTTTATCGACGGGTACGTCCCCGCAGGGAAGCGATCGTACTGCGCAGGCAGCGCACGCGCAGCAGCACACAGGCGGCAAAATACACGATAAACGATGCGGCGGTGGCGGCGACGAGCCGCGCGAACACGCCCAGCGTGGTCATGGAATCCGGCAGAACGCGCCCCATAAACGCGCACATCGCGGCGGCGGCTCCGGCGGCGATCAGCAGCTTGACCAGATCGGGCAGAATCGTTTTCATGCCCAGTCCGCCCAAGCGCTTACGCAGGCTGATGAACATCACGATCATGCCGGTATAGCTTGCGATGGACGTGGCCAGCGCCAGGCCGCGCGCCTGCATGAATTTGCGCAGAATCAGGTTCAGAACCACGTTCAGGCCTACGACCAGACACGCCACGCGGAAGGGCGTTTTCGTATCCTGTACGGAATGGAACGTGCGGTTCAGCAGATCGCGCAGGCCGAAGGCAGGCAGGCCGACCAGATAGAACAGCAGCACATTGCCCGTCAGATACGCCGAATCGATGGTGAAGCTGCCGCGCATGAAGATCATTTTGACCACGTCCACCGCCATCACCATCGCCACCGCCAGAATCGGCAGCGTAACCAGCAGGATCGTAACGATGCTCTGCTTGAGCACGTCCCGCACGCCGTGCCGATCATCGTTTGCGGCGAGGCGGCTCATGCGGGAGAACATGACGGTCGTCAGCGGCACCATCAGGATGCCCAGCAGGAAGGTGATCAGCTTGTAGGCATAGTTCATCGCGGAAATGGAGCCGGTCGCCAGTCCGGAAGCCAGGCTGCGATCGATCATATGATTGATTTCGCTGATGCCCATCGAAAGCACCGCGGGGCCCGCCAGATGCAAAAGCCGGTGGAAGCGCTTATCGTATAGATCGATGCGCGGTTCATAGGTAAACCAGCCCAGCATCGCGGGGATTAAAACTACCACCTGCAGAACGCTGGCGGCGAATACGCCCCAGGCGATCGCGGCGATGCCGTATTTCGGTGAAAAGCCCACCGCGGCGATGATGACCGCGAAGCTCAACGGAAATCCGGTCAGCTGTGCGGCGATGAATTTTTCCATCGCGTTCAAAAGGCTTGCCAGCACGATCGAAGCTACGTTGAATACCAGACCCAGCATCATGATGCGGGTCAGCTTTACGGTAAGCTCGATGCCGGTTTCGTCGAAATGGAACAGAAGCGAAACCAGCGGGCGGACGAATAAGAACATCAGCGCCGCGATGATCAGCGCCGCGATCGAAAACAGATTCAGTGCATTGCTGGCGAACTGATTGGAATGCGTATCGCCCATCTTCTGGCGTTCCTCCACGTACAGAGGAACCATTGTCGCCGTGATGCAGGAATTAAACAGCAGCACCGGCAGATAGAACAGGCTGTACGCCGAAGCGTAAGCGTCGTTTTCCACGCCGGTGCCAAAATAACCGGCGGTAATGATATCGCGGGCGAGACCGCAGACCTTGCTGAGCATGATTACCGCCGTGACCAGCGCGGTGGCTTTGAGAAATTTGTCCTTGCGTGCCAAGATCAAAAATCCTCCAATTTATTATATCGTGCATTATACCACAACCTATGATGAAATTCCATCCTTTTGATGTGAAAAGGCTGTAATCCCGAAATACGGTGATGACGCGATAGAATTAACATTGTATGGTTGCGAAGCGCCCGTTTCCGGTTTACAATGGTAAAGTAATAAGTAAAGTAATAAATAGTCGGTAAATCATGAACAATCATGATTCCGCTCGAAAGGGAGATGCATTATGGATCGTGTGTACAATTTTGCGGCAGGGCCATCTGCGATGCCGGAGGAAGCGCTCGCCACGGCGGCACGGGAGATGCTGTGTTACGGCAGTACCGGCATGTCCGTGATGGAGATGAGCCATCGATCTAAAATGTATCTGGAAATCTACAATCAGACGGTGGCGCTGGTGCGCGAGCTGATGCACATTCCGGATGAATACGCCGTGCTGTTTTTGCAGGGCGGCGCGACGGCGCAGTTCGCGGCGATTCCACTGAATCTTATGCGAAAGGGCAGCGCGGATTACATCGACAGCGGCAATTTCGCGCACGGTGCGCTGGCGGAGGCGCAGAAGTACGGCTCTGTGCGCATCGTTGCCTCTTCGCGCGAGGATAACTATGTGCGCATCCCCGAATGGAACCGCGCCGATTTCGATCCGGAAGCGGATTATTTCTACATTACCACCAACAACACCATCTTCGGAACGCGCTATGCCCGCCTTCCGGAAACCGGCAATGTGCCGATGGTGGCGGATATGTCCTCCAACATCATGTCCGAGGTATACGATGTGAAGCGCTTCGGCATGATCTATGCGGGCGCGCAGAAGAACATCGGCCCCGCGGGCGCGACGCTGGTGATCGTCCGGCGCGATCTGCTGGGCGGCGCAAAGTCCATCTGCCCGAAGATCATGGATTATCAGAAGCTGGTTGACAATGATTCCATGCTGAACACGCCGCCGACCTATGCGATTTACATGTCCGGTCTGTGCCTGAAATGGCTTCGGGAACAGGGCGGCGTAGAGGGCATTGAAAAGATCAACATCGAAAAGGCGGGATGGCTGTACGATGTGCTGGACAACAGCACGTTTTACCGCGCCGCGGCGGAGGCGGGATCGCGCAGCCGCATGAACGTGACCTTTACCACGCCCGATCCGGATACGGATGCGAAATTCGTAAAGGAAGCGGCAGAAAACGGCCTTGTAAACCTGAAGGGACACCGCCTGGTGGGCGGCATCCGCGCCAGCATCTATAACGCCATGCCGCAGGCGGGCGTGAAGAAGCTGATCGATTTTATGAAGAAATTTGAAATGGAGAACAGATAAAATGTATCAGATCAAAACGCTGAACGCGATATCGCCCGTGTACCAGACCATTCTGGACGAAGAACTGTATTCCGTATCCGCGGAAGCGGAAAATCCCGATGCGATCATGGTTCGATCGGCGGATATGCACGATTACCCCATCGAAGATTCGCTGCTTTGCGTGGCGCGCGCGGGCGCGGGCGTGAACAATCTGCCGCTGGATAAGCTGGCGGAACGGGGCGTGGTCGCTTTCAATTCGCCCGGCGCGAACGCGAACGCGGTTAAGGAACTGGTGGTGGCGGGGCTTTTGCTGGCTTCCCGTAAAATTGCCGAGGGCATCGAATGGTGCCGCACGCTGCAGGACGGCGAAACCACCGTGGAAAAGCAGGTGGAGGCGGGTAAGAAGCAGTTTATCGGCCCTGAGCTTGCGGGCAAGACGCTGGGCGTGATCGGTCTGGGTGCGATCGGCGTGCAGGTGGCGAACATCGGCTCTGCGCTGGGCATGGA
>CAKUKP010000093.1 GCA_934663625.1 uncultured Clostridia bacterium | reverse complement strand
GCACGGCATGCCGGAACCCCAGCTGCTCCAACTCCAGACTCTCCACAAATACCTCGATGAATCGCGCCGGACTCTCCTGAGCAACTTCGTCCTCGATGCTCCATATCCCCATGGTCATCTGGCGACTGTCTGTCCCGACAACATAGCCCACGAAATCCCCTCCTTGACGAGCGCTTCCTATATCTGTATAATTCGACATGAAGGGCGAAAATCCTTTTGGTTTTTCAACAAAATTTCGAAGCGGAGGCGCTGTGATGAACATTCCCATTCAGATGCGGCCGATCTACGGCGAGCTTGCCGAAATGATCTCGGATTACTGCAGCCGGTTCCTGAGCGAGGACTACCGCACGCTGTGCCTGCGGCTGCTGGAAAAGCTGTGCCGCAAGCGCCCCTCGCCGCTGCTGAAGGGCCGGAGAAACACCTGGGCGGCGGGAATCGTCTACGCCATTGCGGCCAACAACCTCATATTCGACAAATCCATGCCCATTCACCGCACCGCCGACGAGCTGAGCCGCCCCTTCGGCCTCGCGCCCGCCACCGCGTCCGCCAGGGCCGCCGAAATCCGCAGGCTAGTTCGGCTGTCTCCGCTGGACGCGCAATGGCTGCTGCCAGAGCTGATTGAGGACAGCCCCGCCCTCTGGATGCTCTCCTGGAACGGCTTCATCGTGGACGCGAGGGATCTTCCCCCGGAAATCCAGCGGGAAGCGGCCAGAATGGGCCTGATTCCCTACGCGCCGGCGATGAAAGAAGCCGCGGACGGGGAAGAAACCGCCCATCCGAAAAAAGAACCTGCCGCGCAGAATCCGCCCCGCGTCAACGCCTCCGCCCCAAACGCCTCTCACACGTCCGAAAACCCCGAACCCTCTTCCGCTCCCGATATTCCCGATGATTTCTCGGATATCTATGATCGTTTTCGGACAGTCTGACCATTTCAACTCATCCGATTGGATGAGTTTTTTCATGGATTTCTATCCTTTTTCTGCCCAAAACGTACACTGTGACAAAAATTGAAAATCTATCGTAAATTGTTGTTTTTGTGGTTTCCAACTGGTTGACGCGATAGATCATCGCGTTTATAATAATAGTAGGAGTACCAGAAGCCTTTGTCGGTGAGGTGCGATTTGAAGCGCCGCCGGCGGGGGATGCACCGGTGCTTCGCGCCCTGACTGCGGCGGAAAACCAATCGAAAAACACAATTTGCCATGCGGCGCGCACGACTGAGAGCAGCGGCGACGGCGCGCGGCAATCGATAGGAAGGAACAGCATACCGATGCGCGAAATCAAATCTGATTTGGCGGATCGGATGGCGAAGCTATGGATTTTTTGCAATGCGAAGCCGCGGGCGGCGAGGGCGCTCGCGAAGATCAGCCGTTTGAATACGGATGCCTGTTTTGCGTAACCGGCAGGGAAGAGCTGGTGGCTGAGCGAATTCGGGACAATTGCCCGAATGTGCACGCCGTGACCATGCGCAAAATGAAATACAGAACCAGCCGCGGCGTAAAATCCAGCGAGGAAAGCCTGCTGCTTCCGGGCTATGTGTTTTTCCGCGCGGCCGCGGACGCGGATCCGATGGGCGCGCTGCCGAAGATCGATGTGATTCGCATTCTGACCACGGATAACGGCGAATGGCGGCTCTGCGGCGGCGACAGGCGCTTCGCCGAATGGCTTTTCCGATATGATGGGCTGCTGGACTTTTCCAAGGCGTACCGCGAGGGCGAACGCATTCGCATCATCGCGGGGCCGCTGAAGGATATGGAAGGCAAAATTGTGCGCATAGACAAGCGCGGGCGCAGCGGGCAGATCATCGTGGATTTTCACGATCGCCCCATTACCATCTGGCTGGGCTTTGAACTGGTGGATGCGCTCCGGTGAATTTCTGATTTTAACAGAAAAGGAAGATGCTCTTGTCGATTTATCGCAGACGTAAACGAAGGCGCCCCTCCGGCGCGGCGATCATCGCGATTCTGATCTGCGCCGCGCTGGCGTACGCTGGCGTGCTGCTGGGTGTGCGGGCGATCGGGAACCGGATCGAGGGTGATCCGGCGGCGGAACCGGTGGGATCGCTGGACGGGCGATTCGGAACCGATGATCTGAAGCTGCAATACGCCGATCGCACGTGGCGCTACCGCAAGCAGGATCTGACCAACATTCTGCTGATCGGTATCGACTGGGAAAGCGGCGAAGACGAAGTATCCGGCCGCTACGCGGGACAGGCGGACTTTATCGGGCTGCTTACGATGGATAAGCGAAACAAGACCGTTTCCATGCTGCAGGTGGATCGTGATACCATCGCGGACATTCGCATTTACGGCCCGTTCGGCGATTACACGGGCGTTCAGCAGACGCAGATCTGCTTATCGCATGCCTACGGCACATCGGCGGCGGAGAACTGTGAAAACACGCTCTGGGCGGTCAGCCGTCTTCTGGGCGGTATTCCCATCGACGGCTATATGGCGCTGGACATGGGTGGAATCACCGCGCTGAACGATGCGCTGGGCGGCGTTACCGTCACGCTGGAGGATGATTTTTCCGCGCTCGATCCCGAAATGCGGAAGGGCGCGGCGATCACTCTGCGCGGCAGGCAGGCGGAATATTTCGTGCGCGGCCGCATGAACGTGGGCGACGGCACGAACGCATCCCGTATGCGCCGCCAGCAGGCGTTCATCCGCGGTGCGGAGGAGCTGATCCGGCAGGGCATGAAGGAAGATATGAATTATATCGGCAAGCTGTACGATGCGCTGGACGGCCACGTGCAAACCGATATTGAACGCGGCTGGCTGATCAATCGGGCGTATGCGTGCCGCGATTACCAGATACCCGATGTAAAAACGCTGGCGGGAAGCCGCGCGATCGGCGAGGATGGATTCGTGGAATTCCATGCGGACGCGGACGCGCTGAGCGATATGCTGGCGACGGAATTTTTTGAATGACGCTGTTTGAGTGAAGATGGAAAGGCAAGACTGTCCGACCGATTAAAGAAGGAGAAGAACCGCAATGAAACGGATATTCTGCATGGCTCTTGCGCTGATGCTGCTGACCGGCGGCGCGTGGGCGGCGGTACTGACCGACGCGCCCGGCACGCCCACGCAGGATCGCGCGATTTCGCTGGAGGCGTATTGGCTGGACGAGGATCATACGCCCTATGATCTTACTCTGCAGCCCGCGGATCAGCTTACCGTGGATAACGCGGTGGACGTATATGATTTTACATACGAACAGATTCACCGCCCCGCGCGCTGGTATCCGGAGGAAACGCAGATCGCCATCGCGGAAATGATCAATGCGGATCCCGATATTCTGTACATGACGGAGTTTATGCGCATGCACGCCGCCGCCATCGAAGAAGTAAAATACGATCTGCGCGGCAGGCTCATGCTGGATATCGATTATCAGATCGGCCAGCTTACCGTGGTGGTGCTGGGCGATACGACGAATCCGGAGGACATCGTATGGACGCCGGTGGAATCATGGGTTGCGCAGGTGGGTCTGGTGGAATTTGAAGTGCCGCAGGCGCTGATGGAACAGCTGCAGGGCGAGGATGTGATCTTCAGCCTGCTTACTGTGCGGCCGGGCGCGGGCGGAACATCCGAACGGCGGGAAACGGAAATTCCGGAGGAGATTCCCAGCAAGCAGGCGGAAAACAACACCCGCATCGTGGAAACGGTTCGTAACGGCGAAACGCTGGAGGACGATTTCAAGCTGATCGTCGTGCCGGAAACCGATCTGATTCGCCGGGAGCTTTCCATGCTGCGCGATTACGTGGTGCAGCAGGAACAGCCCGCGGTTACATGGCTTCCGCAGGCGGATCAGGACAGAATCCGCTATCATCTGCACGCGGATACCGAAACGCTGGATTCGCTGATCGTTTCGGAATATGTGCCGCTGATCACCGAAAGCTATCGCGATACCGATGGCGACGCCATCGCTACGCTGTCCTTCGCCACACCCTATGAAGAAGGGCAAACCGTGATTTCCGCGCTGGGCATTCCGATCGAGGAATGGGAAGCGCAGACCGGCAAGAAATACACCGCGCGGGAGGAAGAGGGCAAGGAAACCCTGCTGCGCTGGGCGGTGCAGCCCGTGATTGTGCGCGAAAACGGGTGCGTGGATATCGTATTTGACCAGATGACGCTGATCGATATGGATCCGGAAACCGGTTTGGATACCGGACTTTTGCTGATCCTGAGCGAGCCGCCGGAGACGGAGGACGCGCAGGAAAATCCGTAAAATACATGGGCGCGGCGGGAGAGCAGAACGCTTTCGCGGCGCGTTCGGGAAGGCAGATGGAATGGAAAACAAAAAGACAGAGCCCTGTGGAACCGCGGAAAACAATCGTTCCGGCGAAGCGGAGCTGCTTGCGGAAATCCTGACGCGGATGGATGAAAAGCAGAAGCGGGATACCGAAAATGCAGCGCCCGAAGCCCGTGCGGCTTCCGGAAAGAATACCATCGATCTGGTGGAACTGTTCTTCTTCCTGCTTTCGAAGCTGCATTATATTCTGCTGGGCATGGTGCTGGGCGCGGTGCTGCTGGGCATGTATGCAAACGCGCGATCCGTACCCATCTATACCGCCACATCGAAATTGTATATCGTGGGTGAAACGGGAAACAGCATCATCGCCGATCTGCAAATCGGCACCGTTTTGACGATGGACTATCAGGAGGTATTCAAAACCTGGGAAGTACATCAGATGGTGAATGATGAGCTGGGTACGGATTTCAGCTATTCCATGCTGCAAAGCATGCTGACCATATCCAATCCGGAGGACACGCGCATTCTGTACATCACGGTGCGCTATCCGGATGCGGAAATGGCGGCGAAGATCGCAAATGCTTACGGCACCGCCGCCAAGCGCTTCATTACGGAAATCATGCAGACGGATGAACCCAGCACGTTCTCCATCGCGCTGGTGCCCAGCGTGGCGAGCGGCGTGGGCGTAACCAGCTGGATCATTCGCGGAAGCCTGCTGGGCACGGTGCTGGCGTGCGGGCTGCTGGTGCTGATCTTCCTGCTGGATACCCGCCCCAAAACGCCGGAGGATATTCAGCGCTACGCGAATATTCCCACGCTTTCGGTAATCCCCGCGAGCCCCAGCTTCATCGGCGGCAAAAAGCGCGCAAGAAAGGGCAGGGAACAATGAAACAGCTATCGATTACGAATTTTCCCGCGCTGGATTACGCGTGCAATGAAGCGATGAACACGCTCTGCACCAATCTTTCCTATTGCGGAACCAACCTGCGCACCATACTGTTTACCAGCCGCTATGAGCAGGAGGGCAAATCCGGCGTGGCGATGAATGTGATACGCACGCTGGCGAGCTATGGCAAGCGCGTGGTTCTGGTGGACGCGGATCTGCGCTGCTCCACGCTGGCGCGGCGCTATCGCTTCGATTATGCGCAGAAGGAGCCGACCGGACTTGCGCAGTATCTGGCGGGCATGTGTTCGCTGGAAGACGCGATTTATGAAACAAATCTGGCGAACGCCTGCGTGCTGCCCGCCGGGCGCGAGGTGCTCAATTCCATGCAGCTGCTCACATCGCCGCGCTATGCGGAAATGATGGCGTACCTGCGGGAGCATTTCGATGCGGTGCTGGTGGATTCGCCGCCCGCGGGCGTGATCGTGGACGCGCTGGAAATCGCAAAATACTGCGATGGTGCGATCATCGTGGTCGCGTACAATAAGGGGCGCGGGCAGGATATCGGCGAAGTGACCGCCAGCATCCAGAAAACCGGCTGCCGGGTTCTGGGCGCGGTGATGAACGGGGTCAATCTGAAGTCCTTCCGCAATCGCCGGTACTATTATCGATCCGGACGCTATTCCTCCTATTATCATCATTACGCGGGCAAGTCCGGAAAGCAAAGCCGGCGCGCGAAGACGGAAGCGGAAGAAGAATGAAAAAGCGCGCCTTTGCGGATCTGCATCAGCATCTGCTGTGGGGGCTGGACGATGGCCCCGATACGCCGAAGCGAATGCATGCGCTGCTGCGGCAGAACGCGCGGCAGGGCGTGGCTGTGATCTGCGCCACCGTGCATGCCGATCCGCGGCGATCGCCCGTCGATTGGGCGCTGTATCAAAAGCGCCTTGCCGCGGCGAATGCCTATTGCGCGAAGCATCATTTGCCGATTCAGATTCTGTCCGGCAGCGAAATCATGTATCGCGACGCCGCGCCCGATCTGCTGGCGCAGGGCAAGCTTCTGCCGCTGGGCAATTCGCGCTATGTGCTGATCGAATTTCCGGAAGGAATCGATCTTGCTTCGATCGAAGGCGCGGCGGACAGCCTGTACCGCGCGGGGTATCGCCCGATACTTGCGCATGTGGAGCGCTGCCGCCGCCTGATACGATCGCCGAAGCGCGCAATGGCGCTGCGCGAGGAATACGGAATCCTGTATCAGATGAACTGCAATACCGTGCTGCGTCCGCGCGGATTGCGCACCCGCTATTTCGTCTGGCGGATGCTGCGCGAACGCGCGATCGATTTGATCGCGAGCGATGCGCACGATGCAGACGCGCGCCCCGTGCAAATGCGCGCGGCGTACAAATGCATTGCCGAACGCTATGGAACGGCATATGCGCGCCGCCTGATGTGCGGCGGCGGATCGCTGCTCGGAATCGGGCGCGAGCAATGAAGTAAAATGGAGGCGGCATGTCGCAGACGCGCGAAATTCCGATTCGGCAATGGTGCGAAATGGCGCGGCAGGGCGCAGCGCCGCCCGTCACCATCCCGCTGGAGGGCGATAGTATGCGCCCGCTGATTCGCCGGGGCTGCGATCCGGTTACGATCGTGCCCATCTGCGGCGAATTGCGCATCGGCGATGTGGTGCTGTTCACGCTGGACGGGCGATATGTGGTGCACCGGCTGTGGAAAACCCGCGGCGATCGCGTGCAGACGCTGGGCGATCATTGCCTGTCCCCCGAACCGTGGTTTCCGAAGGAACAGGTGCTGGGCCGCGCGATTCGCTATCGCAGAAACGGCCGCGCGCACCGGCTGGATACGCGCCCTGCCCGATTTTTCGGCAGAATATGGATGGCGGCGTTCCCGCTGCGGCGCGCGTACATGCGCCTGCGAAGCCTTGCGGGGCGATGCTATCGAAGACTGAATCCGAAGAAAGGCGGCGAAGCCCATGGAAGCTAAACAGCCCGCGACTCTGCGCGAGCTGCTCCGGCAGTTGGATCAGCAGGGCATATACGATTACCGCCGCTATCGGGCGATGCGCCGGTTTCTGGGCTTTCGCGCGCGGGAGAAAAATCAGCCCATATCGGGCGCCTTCGAGCTTACGCCGCTGTGCAATCTGGATTGCAAAATGTGCTATGTGCATCTGAAAAGGGAACAGCTGCACGGCGCGGAGCTGCTGCCTGCGGATCGATGGATGGAGATCATGCGTCAGGCGATCGATGCGGGCATGCTGTTCGCGACGCTCACCGGCGGCGAATGTCTTACCTATCCCGGCTTTCGCGATCTGTACCGCTTCCTGCGCGATCGCGGCGTGGAGGTCAGCATCCTGTCCAACGGGCTTCTGATGGATGCGGAAATGGTGGAATTTCTGAAGCGGAATCCGCCCGCGGCGATACAGATCACGGTTTACGGCGCGAGCGAGGAAGCCTACGAGCGCGTGACCGGCAGGCGCGCCTTTGCGCGCGTGATGCAGAACGTCCGCGCCCTGCGCGATGCGGAGCTGCCGCTGTGCATCGCCGTCACGCCCAACGCCTATATGAAGGATGGCGCGGCGCTGCTTCGGCTGCTGCACGGCGAGGGCTTGCCGTTTTCCATCAATGCGGGGCTGATGCAGCCGAGGGCGGAAACGGGGCGCGCACTGGCGGATGCGGGGCTGGATACCTACGCTGACCTTCTGAAGCTGGTGCTGGAACTGAAGGGCGAAGCGGCGGAGCCGGAATGCGATCCGGATGCGCTGCCCGATGGCGGCGGCGCGCAAAGTGCTCCGGAACGGGGCGTTCGGTGCGGCGCCGGGCGCAGCGGGTTTTCCATCAACTGGCGGGGCGAAATGAAGCCCTGCAATACCTTTCCCTGCGAGGGCGCGGATGTGCTTTCGCTGGGCTTGCCGGAGGCGTGGCGGCGCACGAACGCGGCGGCGCGCAATTACCCCAGACCCGCGGAATGCGGGGGTTGCTTCTATGAACCCGTGTGCAAGCATTGCGCGGCGGAGCACGCCGCGGGCGCGGCGCCCGGGCACGCCAGCCCCAGCATCTGCGCATGGACAAAACGAATGGTGGCCGAAGGTCTGCTGAAGCCTGAGCAGATTTAAGCATAGAAAACAGATTTCGATAAGGAGGATCATTCCATGAAGAAGACATACGAAACCCCCGAGGTTGAAGTGGTAAAGTTCCAGTACCGCGATCAGGTGGTCGTAGCGAGCGGCAAGTGCTCTGTTACAAATGAAGTTGTTCCCAATACTTCCAACTGCAAGCCGGATAGCGGACCGTATTATACCGCATGATTTAGATGGCCAGTAGTAATTTGCAATAGGTGAACGCATTGGCACAAGAGATGATAAGCGAAGGCGGTCTGATAGACATTCTGAACGTTCTTGATGAACGCAATGCAAATAGTGGAGAAATGTGGCACAGCATGATCCGCTATTTGGATGTAAAAGCAAGAATGAAAGGGATACCTATTTGTGGGG
>CAKUKP010000092.1 GCA_934663625.1 uncultured Clostridia bacterium | reverse complement strand
GGTCAAAGCAGAAAATGTGACGTTTGTTATAGACTTCATCTTCAGCCCTGTTGGCAGGCATATTGTGGACATCTTCTGTTGAGAATAGCCTTCCATCCATCGGATGATCAACAAACAAGATTCTATAGAGAACCACAGCCAGCGAATAGCGATCCGTGTCCACAGACGGACATATCCTATATCCACTATTCGGAATTTCAGGCGCCATATAACCAGGTGTACCCCGAACCGTTAACCCTAAACCATCGCAGGTAATATTATCACAATCCATGACCACAATTTTTCCATTTTCTGGATTAAAGGCAAAATTTCCAGCGCTCATATCCAAATATGCCAATCCATTTTGGTGTAACCATTGAATATGATACACCAACCGCATACACGCCAGCAGGCGTGCGAAATAAGACTTAAAGACTTTGCGTCGTGGATTACCACTCGAGAAGAGAAAGTATTTCATCTCATAGTATCCGTCTGGCAATAGATTCATGAGATAGCCGAATTCTTGCCCTTCCACAGCGCCTCCCCGTGAAACATAATTCAAATAGAGCGGCCATGTAAAATTCGATTTCATTTTTTCCTCCGGATAATGTTCATATAGGTAACGAATAATTCTATACTGACTCTTGCGATTTTTAGTGTCGATAAAGTGACCAGCCTTGCCAAACCATTTAATGGCATATTCTTTTCCATTTAATGTTGCATGAAAAACATCGCCCGAACCGCCTTCAAGACTGATGACATCCCCAACCGTTACCCTATCTCCACTATTCGTCCATAGTATCTGCCCTTTTTTAATCGCCACAAAAACACCTCGTTCCAAAGCGTTGTATAGTACATTTAAAACGCCACTAGATTACACTATATTTTAACACGTTTACCCTTATTTTTCAAGTTGATTTTGATGTGAATATAATATTTAATATTCATATATACAATAACAGCACTGCAAAAAACAAATCCAAAGAGGCGTTTTACGACTTTATGGCCGCATCCAGCCGTGCCGAAGCTGACCGCAAACTGGATTTCTGTCTGGATTCCTGCGACCTCCTGAATCTACCTGAGTTTAATGACTGTCGCAAGATGCTCCGCAACTGGCGACCTTACATCCTGAACGCTTTCGACATTCACCTGTCCAACGGTTTTACGGAGGGCTGCAACAATGCTATCAAAACTCTGAAGCGCGTTGCTTTCGGCTTCAGAAACTTCGCTTCCTTTAGAGCCAGGATTCTGCTCGCAGCTAATCCTTGCCCCAACATTTGACATTGAGCCAGAATTCTGCTTGCCGCCAATCCTTACCCCTGCATTTGACATTGAACCTGATTCCAAGAATCACGCCAAAGAAAGTATCGACTGCCGTGATCGTACCCATCGTTTCATTTATTATGTACAATAAAATAGAGCGTTCCATTTTCGCGAAACGCTCTAAATAATGGCAGGGGCAGTAAGATTCGAACTCACAACAAAGGTTTTGGAGACCCACGTGTTACCATTACACCATGCCCCTATGTTCTTTCGGACGAAGTATATTATATCGTATAATCGGCAGCGTGTCAATACCTATTTTTAAAAAATGTGTATCAGCACAATGAGAGGTAACACATAACAGATCACAAAAGCCAAAAAGGCCACCTTCGGTGACCTTTTTGGCAGATTGACACGGTGTTTTGCCGCTTCAATCGGTTTCGATTTTCGGGAAATCACGCTTCGGGATTTGTTCGAATCAGCATCACTGGAATTTCCGCATCGGTGAAATCCAGCGTGAAGGAAATCTCCTCGCCATCGATTTCGAAGGGAATCTCCATTTCACTGCCGTCCAGAGCAAACAGCGTAAGCGTTTTGCCTTCCAGCAGTTCTACGGGCAGCGTAATCTTCACCTGCCCCGTGGGTGCAGTCAATTTTCCCGCATACTCGAATGCTATGCTCAAGTATGCATCATTCATACGAACGACCACTTCGCCCGCGGGCAGCTTACCGGTTACTGCTGTTGCAAGCGCTTTTTCAATCAATTCCAGTCGCTCGCCATTTTTCACATTGCCGCATACCGGACAGAAGAGCAGGCTTTCATTTTCTTCCACCTGGAATTCGAACTTCTGGCAATCGGTCTTGCCCGTGTGCTTGCAGCCATTGCGACGGCAATCGGCGCTGTGCGTGCCATCGCCGTTCGGCGTCCATTCGCCGTACCAGTGCAGCAGCTTCTTCACCGGATTTTCGGTATAGGTATCCTCGCAGCGGGAACAGGTGTAGCGGGTATAGCCGCCCTTTTCGCAGGTGGGCTTTACGACGGTCTTCTGATAATCGTGTCCCAGCACCGGAAGCTCCACATAGGTGGTATAATCGCAGCGCGTACAGGTGTCGTATTCGTCCCAGCCGATTTCGGTACAGGTCGCCGCTTTCGCATCGTGATGCACCAGATCGTGGTTGTCCGGATCGATGGGCTTCTCTTTATAAGTGGTATAATTGCAGCGCTTGCAGGTGTCGTATTCGTCCCAACCGATTTCGGTACAGGTCGCAGCCTTCGCATCGTGATGCACCAGATCGTGGTTATCCGGATTCTTTTCGGTTTCAAAGGTTTCGGTTCCCTTTTCGCCGCACAGGGCGCAGGATTTGTAGTACACCGCCGGAGAAGTACAGGTCGCCTTGGACTTCAGATACCTGGCATCCGTGCTTTCCGCCGTGAAGCTGTGTTCGCTCAGCTTTTCATTGCATGCGTCGCACAGGTGATTTTTATCATCGTCCTTGTGGGGCACCTTGTACATTGCATTGCAAACGCTGCATTTTCCCTCCCTGGTGCAAGTTGCATCGCCGCCGGTGCAATTTTCTGTCCTGACGTGGAAAACATTGTGGTTACAGGTGCTGTAATGGGTTCCATCGCCGTTGGATCTCCAGTTATTCAGCCACTGGTGGTTGTCCGGATTTATTTCGCCGTATGTACCCCAGCAGACCTTACATCTGGAAGGACTAATGCAATTCGCTTCAAAAAAAACACTGCAGTTTCCCGTTTCAGAGTGGCTGGCATCCCGCTTGCAGGTGCGGGTGTGCGTGCGGTCGCCATTGTGCGTCCAATTGTCCCAGTCGTGATCCAGCGCAGGAATCTCCTGATAGGTCGTATAGCTGCAATTCTTGCAGGTATCGTAGGCTTCCCAGCCCTTTTCCGTGCATGTCGCCGCCTTCGCTTCATGGTGCTCCAGATCGTGACCGGGAGCAGGGATTTCCGCATAGGTCGTATAGTTGCAATTCTTGCAGGTATCGTAGGCTTCCCAGCCCTTTTCCGTGCATGTCGCCGCCTTCGCTTCATGGTGCTTCAGATCGTGCTTCAGCGCGGGAATCGCCTGATATGTACTGTAATTGCAGCGGGAGCAGGTTTCATATTCCGCCCAGCCATCTTTGGTGCAGGTCGGCGCTTGCGCCGTGTGAGATATCGGATCATGACCGAGCGCATCGAGCCAATCCGTCGTGGAATATGAGCAATCCTTACATAGATAGTAGCTCTTCCAGCCTTTTTTCAGGCAGGTCGGTTCCCGTGTAAATTCTCGCGCCTGTTTTAGTTGGTGATCCGTTTTGGGGAGCGTCTGATAGCCGTCCTTATAACCGCATCCGGGCACAGTACAATACGAATACTTCGTATGACCTTCCTGCTGACAGGTAGCCGGCTTCTCAGGTACTGTCCGGATCTCGTGATCGCCAAGCTTGCCAAATTCCTCATGGCAGACTGCGCAAACCAAACGCTTCTGACAAGTAGGCCTGTCACCCTGTCTGAGGGTGTGTCCAAAGAGACCATATTCCGTCCCGCAGAACTCACAATACTTCCCATGCGTACATGTAGCTGTACCTCCGCTATGATAGCTTCCGCTGGCTTCGTCTCTCATCGTCTCGCCGCAGTTATTGCATTTATACCATGCATAATGTTTGCCTGTGCCATCATTGGCATTCCGATATTCCAGGAAAGCCGTATTATCCGTTTTACAATTCTTGCATATGAAATCCCTTGCCAGCGCCGCAGTCGAAAGCACCGCCAGAAGCATGCCGCATAAGAGCATTGCAAACAAGATTTTTTTCTTCATTTTCATCTCCTCATGTTTCTTTCCATATCATGGTTTATCTTATATAGGCATTATACCAGAAAGCATTCTATTTTGCAATATTTATCCGCGATTAAAAACAGGAAGATTTTCAGAATGAACAAGCGCGGTTCCGAAATCACGGAATCGCGCTCACAGCATGATTTATACGTTCAAATCCGTTTCGCCCGCCCGATGGCACGCCACCATGCGGCCGGAAACCTCGCGCAGCGCGGGCGCTTCCGTGCGGCAGCGATCGCAGGCGTAGGGGCAGCGCGTATGGAAGCGGCAGCCGGACGGCGGATCGATGGGACTTGGGATTTCGCCGGTCAGCAGCATTTTTTCCTCGGCGCGCGCGTGCGGATCCGCCTTGGGAATGGCGTTGATCAGAAAGCGCGTGTAGGGATGCATCGGATGTTCATAGACGATTTTCGTATCGCCCACTTCGCACAGGCAGCCCAGAAACATGACGCACACGCGATCCGAAATAAAACGCACCACGGACAGATCATGGCTGATGAACAGATAGGTCAAATTGCGCTCTGCCTGCAATTGCCGAAGCAGATTCAATATCTGATTCTGCACGGATACATCCAGCGCGGAAACCGGTTCATCGCACACGATCAGCGAAGGATCCAGCGCAATGGCGCGCGCGATGCCGATGCGCTGGCGTTGGCCGCCGGAAAACTGATGCGGATAGCGATACAGGAATTCGGCGGGAATGCCCACCGCCTGCAAAAGCGCCAGCACGCGCTGCGTGGTTTCCGCCTCGCTTTTGCAGATTTTATAGGTTTTCAGCGGTTCCGCGACGATATCGCGCACGGTCATGCGCGGATTCAGCGAAGCATAGGGATCCTGAAAGATCAGCTGCATACGGCGGCGGTACGGGCGGAATTCGCGATCATTCATGCCGCTGACGGGCGCGCCCTCGAAGCGCACCTCTCCGGACGTGGGTTCGATCAGGCGAATCAGCAATCTGCCCAGCGTAGATTTTCCGCATCCGGACTCCCCCACCAGCGCCAGCGTTTCACCCTGATAGATTTGCAGCGAAACATCGGAAACGGCGTGTACCCGCTTTTTGTTCTTCAGCGGAAATTCCTTGGAAAGGTTCTTCGCTTCGAGCAATACCTTCTTTTCCATATCAGCCCTCCGTGGTTTTGATGCAGCGCACAAAATGTCCCGCCGCAAGTTCGGCAAGCTCCGGCGCGGAATGCAGGCAGTCCTCGCAGCAGCGATCGCAGCGCGGCGAAAAGCTGCATCCATCCGGCAGATGCAGAAGATTGGGCACCACGCCGGGGATCGTATCCAACTGCGCGGATTCGCCCTCCAGTGAAGCGACCGCATTCATCAGCCCGCGCGTATAGGGATGCGATGGATGATCGAACAGTTCAAAGGTTTCCGCCTGTTCCACCACGCGCCCCGCATACATGACGTAAACATAATCGCACACCTGCGCGATCACGCCCAGATTGTGGGAAATCAGAATGATGCTGGTGCCGATTTCATCGCGCAGTCCCTTCATCAGCTGCAAAATCTGCGCTTCTACGGTTACATCCAGCGCCGTGGTAGGTTCATCGGCAATGATCAGCTTCGGACGGCAGATCATCGCCATGGCGATCATCACGCGCTGGCGCAGACCACCGGACAATTCGTGCGGATAGCATTCATAGCGGCGCTCCGGTTCGGAAATGCCCACCTTTTCAAAAATGCGCAGCACTTCCGCCCTTGCTTCCTTCGCGCGCACCTTGCGGTGCAGCATGACTACCTCGCGCACCTGCTTGCCCACCTTCACCACGGGATTTAAGCTGGTCATGGGCTCCTGAAAAATCATGGAGATTTCTTCGCCGCGCACATCCGCCATATCGCGCTCCGAAAGCGTGGTCAGTTCCTTGCCCGCAAGGCGCACGCTGCCGCTGACGATCTTTCCGGGATATTTCAGCAGCCGGATGATGGATCGCGCGGTCATGCTCTTGCCGCAACCGGATTCGCCCACGATGCCGATGATGCTGCGCTTCGGCACGGTAATCGATACATCGTTTACCGCCTTCACTTCGCCGTTCTGCGTAAAGAAGCTGGTACAGAGATGTTCCACCTGCAGGGTATCCTTTTCCATTACCTCATCCTCCCCCGCTTACTGATTCTTCAGGTGCGGATCCAGCACATCGCGCAGACCATCGCCCAGAAAATTAAACGCCAGAACAATCACCATGATGGCAAGGCTGGGCGAAAGGCTCAGCCAGGGCTGATTGTACAGAAACTGCCGTCCGGTACTCGCCATCAATCCCCACGAGGCCTGCGGCGCTTTGATGCCGATGCCCAGAAAGCTGAGCGAGCTTTCCGACAGGATCGCCGATGGAATATTCAGCGTAAACAGCACGATCAGCGAAGGAATGCAGTTCGGCAGGATGTGGCGCAGCATGATGGTGAAGCGCCCCACGCCGATGCAGCGCGCGGCTTCCACATATTCGCTGCTTTTCAGCTTCAGCGTTTCCGCGCGCACGATGCGCGCAACGCTCGCCCAGTTTACCAGCGCCAGCGCCAGAAAGATATTGATGATGCCGTCGCCCAGCGTATACATGATCACCATCGCCAGCAGCATGGACGGAAACGCCAGCATGATATCCGCGATGCGCATGATCACCGCGTCCGTTCGCCCGCCGACAAAGCCCGCGATGATGCCCAACAGCGCGCCGATCAACATGGACGCCACCGTGGGCACGATGCCCACCAGCAGCGACACGCGCGATCCATACAGCATGCGCGTAAGCACATCGCGTCCGGCTTCATCCGTGCCCAGCAAATGCTTGGCGGACGGCGCGGACAGGCGGCTGAGCAGATCCATTTCATCAAATTCGTAGGGCGTAAGGCAGGGCGCAAATATCGCCGCCAACGCAAACAGACAGATCACGACCGCCGAAATCACCGCCAGCTTGTTTTCGCGGCACAGGCGGCGCACGATGCTCGAAAAGGTTTCGCCCTCGCCGATCTGCGCGCGAAGCGCGGCGTTCAGCTTTTCCTGTTTTTTCATGCGTCACGCCCCCTTTCGAATGCGCGGATCCAGCACGGTATACAGGCAATCCGCAACCAGATTGCCCAGAATTACCAGCGCCGTGGCAAAAAGTATCGTACCCTGCAAAAGCGGAATATCGCGGCCCTCGATCGCCTGTACGGCGAGGCGGCCCACGCCGTTGATTGAAAACACCGTTTCGCAGATCACCGCGCCCGAAAGCAGCGAAGATAGCTGCACCGCCATCATGGTAATTACCGGCAGCACGGCGTTGCGCAGCGCATGCACCACGATAACGCCCATCTGCCTGCGCCCCTTGGCGCGCGCGGTATCGATATAATCCTCCTGCATGACCTCCAGCAGAGTGGATCGCGTAAGGCGCGCAATGCTGCCCGCGCTGTTCCAGCCCAGCGCGATCGCGGGCAGAATATAGCCCACCCAGCTATCCACGCCGGAAATCGGCACGAGCTTCAGCTTATAGGCGAACAGATATTGCAGCACCATCGCCACCATGAATACCGGCATGGAAACGCCCAGCAGAGAAAAGCCCATGAACATATAATCCAGCATACCGTTTTTGCGCACGGCAGCGATCACGCCGCATACGATGCCGATGATCCACGCCACCAGCGCCGCCGCCAGCGCCAGCCGGAGCGTATTTGGAAACGCCAGACCGATCAATTCGCTCACGCTGCGGTTCAGCGAATAGCTGGTGCCGAAATCGCCGGTCAGCGCGCCGCTGATGTAGCGCCAGAACTGCACGTACACCGGCTGATCCAGCCCCAGTTCGGCAGTCATCCGTTCGATGGTTTCCAGCTTGGCATGCTCACCCATCATGGTGGTGATTGCGTTTCCGGGAATGATGCGCAGCATCACGAATATCAGAAACGCCACGCCGATCAGCACAATCAAAGTCTGGATTATCCGCTTGAATATATTTCTGAACATGTTGCTCCTCTCAATGGGAAAAGACGATGTGATAATACGCGCAAGGCGGACGTTCGAAATTCGAACGTCCGCACATTACCTGCGCGCTTTCGGGGTTACTTCAGAATTACGTTGCGGGCATAGAAGTTGCTGTAGCCCGCCCAGTAGGGGGTGAAGCTTTCCACGCGTTCGCCGATGGCGAACAGATGCGTGTTGCCCAGCAGCGGAACCCAGGCCGCGTCTTCTTCGACGATCTGCTTTTCCAGCGCCTGATATTCCGCCATGCGCGTTTCATCATCGGTGATGCCGGAAGCCGCCGCCACGCGCGCCATCACTTCTTCATTGGGATAGTTCAGGCTGCGAATCGCGGTCTTTTCATCGTTGCCGAAGAAGGTGAACATGATGTTGGCGGGATCGTTGTAATCCATCGTCCAGGTATTGATGTAGGCGTCCATTTCGCCGGACTTGCGCACATCCAGCCAGGAGGAAGAATCGTAGGATTTGATTTCGGTCTGAATGCCCACGGCCTGCAGGAACTGCTGAATTACCTGATACATCAGCTGGATATTGCCGGAAGCCGATGCATCCATCGCCAGTTCAAAGTGCACATCGCCATCGGCATAGCCCGCGGATTCCAGCAGCGCGCGCGCCGCATCGGGATCATACGCCGGACGCTCAAGCGCGCTGTTGAAGCC
>CAKUKP010000091.1 GCA_934663625.1 uncultured Clostridia bacterium | reverse complement strand
TCTGGACGGCCCGCAGCGCAAGGGCGACCTGCGTCGTTCCCGCGCTGGCGCTGTGAACATCGTTCCCAACAGCACCGGCGCAGCCAAGGCGATCGGTCTGGTAATTCCGGCTCTGAACGGCAAGCTGATCGGCGCTGCACAGCGCGTTCCCACTCCCACCGGCTCCACCACCATCCTGAACGCCGTTGTGAAGGGCACCGTGACCAAGGAACAGATCAACGCCCAGATGAAGGCGGAAGCGACCGAATCCTTCGGCTACAACGAGGATGAAATCGTATCCTCCGACGTAATCGGAATGCGCTTCGGCTCCCTGTTCGATGCCACCCAGACCATGGTTCAGAATCTGGAAAACGGCACCTCTCAGGTTCAGGTCGTGTCCTGGTATGATAACGAGAACAGCTACGTATCTCAGATGGTACGTACCATCAAGTACTTCTCCGAGTTGGCATAATTCGGGAAGAACAGAAATATTGAAGGGAGAGCTTTCGGGCTCTCCCTTTTCTGTAAATTACGCGAGGTTATCATGAATCTGAACAAGGTGGCGTGCGATTGCACGGGGATTACTTACGGCGATATCGTCCGCACCGTGGAAAACGGCGCGCGCAGCTTTGAAGATGTGCAGCGCATGACCGGCTGCGGCAAAAGCTGCATCAAGTGCCATGAATTTATCGAATTTTTCGTGGAAAGCCTGATCGAAGAACGGGAAGAACTGTAGTATCCGTGCGTTACTCAGATGCGTTTGATCAGCTCCGCCAGCATCGGTTCGAAATCCAGCCCGTACCAGCGGCGATCCGGAAGGCGCATGGAATATTCCAGCGCATCGTAGGTGAAATCGGCGGCGATGCGCGCGGCGGCTTCGATATCGCGATCCAGCGTGATCATTCCGGCGAATACCGATGCGAACAGATCACCGCTGCCCTGCAGCGAATAGGGCAGCAGTGCGTGCGGATACTGAAATGCATTTTTGCCGATGCAGGCGAGTCCGGTTTGATCATCCGCAAAGCGGCAGCTGGTGATCAATACATTTTTCAGATCGCCGCCCAGCAATTCGCCCGCGCGGCGAATGATTTCGCGCGTGGCGGATACATCGTTTCCATATTCCATGCCCACAAGATAGCATACCTCGGTCGCGTTCGGCAAAATCACGTCCGCCTGCGCGCACAGATCGCGAACGCGCGCGACATATTCCAGATCAAAGCCCGTGTACAGCTTTCCATTATCGCCGAAGGCGGGATCGATGATCACGCGCGTACCGGCAGTGCGGAAAATATGGATAAATCGGGAAGCCATGCGCACCAGCCGAACGGAACCCAGATAGCCGATATAAATCGTATCGAAGCGGATGCCCAGCTTCTGCCAGTGCGCCATGATCTTTTCGGCCTCGTCGGTCAGATCGAGGAAGGTAAAGCCCTCGAACTGCGTATGGGCGGACAGCAGCGCCGTCGGCAGCGCGGCGGTTTCAATGCCCATCGCGGGCAGCACCGCCATCGCCACGCCCAGCGAACAGCGGCCGATGCAGGAAAGATCCTGTATGGTAACCACGCGCTTCATATCCATCGCTCCTTCGCATCCATTTCCAATACCTTTATTTTAACAGATGATTATAAAGCGATCATTTTGATATTCCGCACGGCGTGTTATCTTTGAACGGAAAAATACGGCGATTGCGGCAATGATTTGACATTGCTGTGAATCTGTGGAATGCGCCGCCCGTTTTATGTATAATATAAATTGGATAATCGGGTGCAGTATGTATACGGTAAGGGGGCGCGGTTGAATGCGCGAAAAATACGAACGGCGTTTTTTCTGGCGGCGGCTGATCTGCGTGCTTCTGATTGCTGTTCTGGCGTTTTCCGCGGATTGGATTCCGTGCGCGCAGAACGATGCGTATGCGGCCTCCGACGGCATGATCCGCGTGTATTTAACGCGGCTGGGTTCGCCCTCATCAATTCATCTGACCCCGCAATGCGATTATGTGCTGATGGTGGACGATGGCTATGCCGTGCCCGCGGGCACGGCGGTATATGTGCAGGCGGCGGGCGGCAGTCTGACCGTAACCTGCGGCGATTGGCAGGTTGCCTGCGGGTCGAGCGTACGGCTTACGCGCACCCAGGGTGGAAACCGCGGCGTGCGCTTTACTTCGCCATCCTTAGCCAATCTGTTCAGCGGCGATCTGACCTTTTACGCATCCGGAAACGCGATCAACACCGTTTTGAGCATCTATATCGAAGATTACCTCTGCGGCGTGGTGGCGTATGAAATGTCCGATTCCTATCCGCTGGAAGCGCTGAAGGCGCAGGCGGTCGCGGCGCGCAACTATGCCCTGCGGCAGAAGAGCGCGCGCGGCTCTAGCTATTACGATGTGACCGACAATACATCCAATCAGGTGTTCAAGGGCTACAATGCATCCTACGGCAATGTGATCAACGCCGTGCGCGGCACGGCGGGGCTTACGCTGTACGCGGGATCGGCGCTGGCTTCGTGCTATTATACCGCTTCCAACGGCGGGCAGACCGAATCCACGAAAAATGCGTGGGGGAATGCGCTGAGCTATTCCGTGGTGAAGGATGATCCCTACGATCTGCAAAGCGCGGGCAAAAAGAAAACGGCGGCGATTCGCCGCGACGCTTCCGGTTTGCATGAAAAGTTAGCCGCTGCACTGCGGGCGGGAACCGCGCCCGCGCTGAACGCGGCGGGGCTGGCGGGTGCGCAGGTCGAAATTCAGTCGATCAACGCAATTACGCCCCGCGATCCGAAATATGCAAGCCCCAGCCGGTTGTACCGAACGCTTACGTTCAACATTACCGTTTCCGCGCAGGCAAATGGCAAAAGCGCGCAGCTCACCTGCGATGTGGATATTCCCACCTACGGCGCGTTCGAAAGCTGGTATGATCTGTCCATCAATTCGGGCAGCAATGAAACGATCGCGGTGGAAGCGGGCGCGGACGCTTTTACAGTCACCTTCCGCCGCTGGGGACACGGCATCGGCATGTCCCAGCGCGGCGCACAGGTGATGGCGCGCGATTACGGCGCATCCTGCGGACAGATTCTGGAATTCTATTATCCGGGCACGACCCGGCGCACGCTTTCGCTTTCGGATACGGGCGGCGGCGCGCACGCGGGGAGCACGTATCCCACGCCGGAACCGAGTGAGAGCCCCACGCCGGAACCGAGCGAGAGTCCCACACCGGAGCCGAGCGCAAGCCCGACGATCGAACCGACGGCGACCGCAACGGTTGAACCGACGGCAGACCCGACGGTGAAACCCACGGCAACCGCAACGGTTGAACCGACGGCAACGCCTGCGTTTCTGCCCACCGCGCGTCCTACGCCCACGCCGGGCGCGACGCTGCCGATCTTTGGCGATGATACGCCCGCGCCGACCCTGCCCGATCTGACGGTGAAGCCGACGCGTACGCCGTCGCCCACGCTGCCCATATTTACGCCTGCGCCGACCATCGCGCCCACGTCCACGCCGAAATCCACGGAAATCAACCGCTATATGTACGTGAACGTATCCTCCGGCAGCAGCCTTGCGCTGCGCAGCGCGCCGTCGCTGAACGGCCGCGTACTGGCGCGATTGAAGCGCGGAACGCGCGTGTACGCGCGCACGCTGTCAAACGACTGGTATTATGTGACGACGGAGGGCGGGCAGAACGGCTATGTGTCGAAGCGCTATCTGACCGCGGCGGCGGTCGCCACGCCCGCGCCGACGAAAGCGCCGACCAAGCGCGCGGTCACGCCGATCATCGATGATTGCACGCCGAAGGATACCAACGTTACCTTCTGCAATGTGTACGCGGTGACGACCACCGCCGTTCGCGTGCGCAAGAGCAATTCCACATCCAGCGCGTCGCTGGGCACCCTGCCCGCGGGCGTTACCGTGCAGGTGGGCGCGTTCGATGCGACCTGGGCGTACATATGCTTAAACGGGCGCTACGGCTTCGTGCAGCACAAATATCTTCGGATTGTGAATTGATATGGGAGTACATATGAAAAAGATCATGGCGGTTCTTCTGTGCGCGGCGCTGATGACCTGCGCCGCGGCGGAGGGCAATAAAGCGGATATTCTGAAGGTGGAGCGCAGGTTATATGAACTGGGCTATCGCGATGAAAACTGCGATGGACAGATGGACGATGCGACCGTCAGCGCGCTGAAGAACTTTCAAACCGCGAACGGGTTGAAGGTTACCGGTGAAGCGGACGATGCGACGGTTGATCTTCTGATGAGCGATGCCGCGATGCCGGAACAGGCGTATCTGGAAACGTATGCCAATGTATACAGCGGCAGCGCCGTGCTGGCGTGGGGCGATTATGGCGATGATGTGAAAAAGCTTCAGAACGCGCTGAAGCAGCTGGGCTATTTCAGCGGGGAATGCAATGGAACCTATGGCGATGGCACCGAAACCGCCGTTTACAGCTTCCAGCTGGCGGTGGGCGTGCAGGCCAACGGCGTTGCGGATGGCTCCACACAGATGCGCATGTACGAAAGCGAAGCGCCCGCATGGGATGATTTTATCGCTTCTGCGGCGGCAAAATCCGGCGATAGCGGCAGCAACGTGCGGATGCTGCAAATGCGGCTGAAGCGGCTGGGCTATTTTCAGGGCGATTGCACCGGCACCTACGGCGAAGGTACACAGGCGGCGGTGAAGAATTTCCAGATTGATAACGCGCTGGACGGCAGCGGCGTGGCGAATGAAGCCACCTGCCGAATCCTGTATTCAAATCGCGCCGCCGTGACCAACGCTACGCTGAACGCGGATCGCGAAGGACTTTCGGATGACGTGCACGAGATGCTGGATGAACTGCGCGCGCTGAACTATCCCGCGGGGGATACGCTGAACGCGCACACCGAAATCGCCGTGATGCAGTTTCAATTGTGCAATGGAATCGCCGTGACGGGCGCGCTGGACGCGCAGACGCAGGAAACGCTCAAGGGCGGCGCTGCAAAGGAAATGACGGCGGAGGTTGAACCCGCCGCCGCGCCCGAACAGATTGCGCTGGTATCCAGAATTGCGGATGCGCTTCTGGGCAGGAAGCTGGAATTTGAAGCGCAGGCGGAGCTGGGCATATACGTATATCTGAAGGCGGGCGTTCCTGTAATGAGCGCGGATCAGATGCAGATGACAGAAATTGCCGATATCGCCGATATTCAGGCGGGCGATGTGGTGATGGTGGAAGTATCGGATGCGCAGGTATACGGCGTTGCCACGGCGGACGGCGCGATCATCTATTGCGGTGCGGATGGCTATGTGGTGATGAGCTATCTGGATATGATCAGCGATGCGCGCATTCTGCACTGGCGCGCGCCTGAAGCGGAGGCATAGCATGGTGGAATTGAGGCCGGACGAACGGCTGGATGATCTCCAATGCGGCGGCTACCGGCTGATTCAGCGTCCGGGCGGGTTCTGCTTTGGTACCGATGCGGTGCTGCTGGCGCATTTCGCCGCGCCGCGAAAAAAGGAACGCGCGGCGGATCTGGGCTGCGGCAATGGAATTATTTCGATATTGCTGGCGGCGTACCGACCGGATATTTCGATAGAAGCTGTGGAAATTCAAAGCGATGTGGCGGAAATGGCGGCGCGCAGCGTGGCGCTGAACGATTTAACGGATCGAATCCGCGTACACAATATTGATATGCGCGATGCGCACCGCGCGATCGGCAGCGGCTGCATATCGCTGGCGGTGTGCAATCCGCCCTACAACAAGAGCACCGATCCCGCGGCGCGGGACGGCGGCGCGCGGATCGCGCGGCAGATGGATGATCTATCGATCGATGATGTGGCTGCGTCTGCGGCGCGAATCCTGAAATACGGCGGGCGGTTCTGCGTGGTGTACCCCGCGCCGCGCGCCTTTGAAATGATGTCCGCGATGCAGAGGCACAATCTCGCGCCCAAGCGCGTGCAGACCGTGCACGCCCGCGCGGATCGCCCGCCGAAGCTGATTTTGATCGAAGCGGTGAAGGGCGGCGGCAGTATGCTGAACTGGCTGGAGCCGCTGATTCTCTACGACGCTGATGGAAATCACAGCGCGCAGTGGCACAGAATATATGATCAAAATTAACAGAAATGATCGCGACGGCGGCGCACAGGTCGGTTATAATGTAGGCGTTAACGCTGGGGGCGCCGATTGGCTGAGATGAGCGTGCAAACGTTCGGTCCCTTGGAACCTGAAGTGGATAATCCCACCGTAGGGAAGCGAACGTCTGATTTCAAAATCATAGCATTGGAAGAAGATATTTGTTTCCCGCATGTCCGCGTTGACATGCGGGTTTCCTTTTGGCGGTGACCATACGAACCTCTGCATAAAATTGTTTCATCTGGCGGCATCTTTTCCGCCATACGCTGTTTGTATGCATCTAGAAATAGCGCTGCTATTCCGTCGATTCATACAAACGCGCCTGACAAAAAATCTGCTCGCCATATATCGCGATTTTATTTGAGCTTCGTATGAATCGAACTGAAAGATGAGGGAGAGCAAGATGAAGGAAATGAAGAAACTGATTTGTGTTCTGTTGGCAATGGTGCTGATGTGCGCGTGCGTGTTTGCGTTCGCCGAAGGGGAAACTGCCGCTGTGGAACCGGCAGCCGAAGCCGCGCAGACGGAAACCGAAGCTGCAGCAGCGGAAACGGAAACTGCCCAGACGGAAGCTGAAACCGAAGAAGCCGAGGAAGAAGAATCCGGGCTTACTGCGACCTCCAGCCTGATCGCCATCGCGGCGGTAGCGGTGCTGATGGTCGTGCTGCTGATCCTGTCCGCCAAGCGCGTCAAATGGAATGCCTCGATGATCGCGAAGGCGGCGGTCTGCATCGCCCTGTCCTTTTTGCTGAGCACGATTCGCCTGTTCCGTATGCCCATGGGCGGAACGGTAACGCCGGTCAGCCTGCTGCCGTTGATCCTGTTCTCGATGGCGTTCGGCGCGAAGGAGGGCGTGCTGGTCGGCTGTGCCGCCGGTCTTTTGCAGCTGTTTGTAGACCCCTATGTCATTCATCCGATCCAGCTGCTGGTGGATTATCCGATGAGCTATGCCGCGATCGCGCTGTGCTGCGTGGCGAAGGTGCTGCCGCTGCCGAAGGTTCTGCGCCTGCCCGTCGGCGTGATTCTGGGCTATATGGGCAAATTCCTGATGGCGGTGCTGTCCGGCGTGGTGTTCTTCGCCGAATACGCGGGCGATCAGGGCGCGCTGCTCTATTCGCTGGCCTATAATATCAGCTACATCGGGCCGGAAATGCTGGCGTGTGCTGCAATTGCGTTCATCCCCGCCGTGGCGATGCTGCCCGAACTGCTGAGCGAAAACAGCAAGCGCTGATCGCGAACATTTGATTTATCCGGCAGCCGCATGGATTGAAACAAATTGAAACAATCCGTGCGGCTGTCATTTTTTATTTTATAGATTGTTCATTGCAGTTTTGGCGCGGGGCGTGTATAATGCAGGTAGTGGAACTAACGGAGGATGATCATGAAGAAACTGAAGCGAATACTTGCGCTTTTCCTGCTTGCCATGATGCTTACATCGCCCGCGCTGTGCGAGGCCATGGAAGCCGCGATGGATGTGGCGGTGGATACGCCGATCGCCACGCCTGCGCCCACGCCGGTCGCGGAAGCGCCCGATATTGTTCAGATTACCGCGCAGGAGCTGCCGTGGCAGCTCACGCTGGTGAACGCGTCGCACGCCGTTCCGGAGGATTGGAACATCGAAGTGGTGAATTTGAAGCGCGGGCAGAGCGTAGATGCGCGCATGTATCCCGCGCTGCAGCAGATGTTTGATGATTGCCGCGCGGATGGACTTTTGCCGCTGGCACTATCGTCCTTTCGCACCTATGATCAGCAGAAGCAGATGCTGATCAACAAATACAATAAATTCATCAATCAGGGCTATTCGCACGAGGATGCGCAGCAGGAAGCGCTCAAATGGGCGGCGTATCCCGGCTACAGCGAACATCAGCTGGGTCTGGCGGTGGATATCGATTCCGCCGATACATCCAAATGCAGCAACCAGCGGGTATGGGATTGGATGCTGGCGCATTGCGCCGAATACGGCTTTATCCGGCGCTATCCGCCCGATAAGGTGGAAATCACCGGAATATCCCATGAACCGTGGCATTTCCGCTATGTGGGCGTGGATGCGGCGATGTACATCATGCAGAACAATCTCTGTCTGGAGGAATATCTGTATGAATTCTATGGAGTGGAATGAGGTAGGCGGCATGTCCAACGATTTCAGATCCGCCAGATTCTGGGCGGCGGAGATCATCGAAAACGCCCTGCAACCCGGCGCGCGCGCCGTCGATGCTACGCTCGGCAACGGGCATGATGCGCTCTGGCTGTGCAATCTGGTGGGGGAGCGCGGCCATGTGTACGGCTTCGATGTGCAAAGGGAAGCTGTAGACCGCAGCGCCGCGCGCCTTGCCGAAAACAGTATGTCCGATCGCGCCACGCTGATCTGTGACGGGCATCAGAATATGCTTGCCTACATCGATGAAGAATCCGTGGATGCGGTCATGTTCAATCTGGGCTGGCTGCCCGGCGCGGATCACATCGTAACGACCCAAACCGAAACCACATTGGCGGCGGTTAAAGCGGCGCTTCGCGCGCTGAAAATGGGCGGCGTGATGACCGTCTGCGTCTATCCCGGCCACGCCGAGGGCGCGCGCGAGCGCGAAGCGCTGCTGAACTGGGCGAAAACCATCGATGAAAAGCAGTACGATGTCATGCTCAAAACCTACCTAAATCAAACCAACCACCCGCCGCTGATGATCGCATTCAAACGCAATCTGCGGAAGAAAAGGAGCCTGTGAGCGATGCTCACAGGCTCGGATCAAAGCCAAAGCCAACGCTTTT
>CAKUKP010000090.1 GCA_934663625.1 uncultured Clostridia bacterium | reverse complement strand
AAAAACCAAATTCACCGCACATGTCGCTGAATTTGATTTTACAGGCTGTCCTGCGCCATCTTTTTTGTCAGATAGAGGGTTATCCTGCGATAACCCCTATCCCGTATTCATATTTCCTGATTTGGCTGAATTTGTTTACTGATTCAGCAGGCACAGCGTGCTGGTATCCAGTTCGTATTTTTCTGCCAGTTCCAGATACGTGCCGTCCTCCACCAGCTTCATGAAGGAAGCTTCCACCTTTTCGCACAGCTCCGTATCCGCACCGCGGAAGCAGATGCCGTACTGCTCGGCCTGCAGCTTTTCATCCAGAATCATATATTCATCGCCGTAGACCTGAATCTTGTTCAGCGCCACGCTGGAATCGATCGCCACCGCGTCCACGGAACCCGCCATCAGTTCGGTGAAGCATACGTTGTAATCCTCATACCGCGCCAGATTGCCAAACGTCGCCGCCAGATCCGCCTGATCGCCGGAGAGCATCAGATCGGCGGAGGTGCCCAGCTGCACCGCTACGTTCTTGCCTGCCAGATCGGCAAGCGTCGCAATGCCTGCGTCCTTGCGGGTCATGATTACCTGAGAACTGTCGACATACGCCATGGACAGGCAGTATTTTTCGCCGTCCAGTACATCGATCGTCAGACCGGACCAGATGCAGTCGATCTCGCCCGCCTCCAGCGAAAGCAGCTTGGAATCCCAGTTGATCGGAACAACTTCCAGATCCAGACCCAGATCTTCGCACACCAGCGTGCACATTTCTACATCGAAGCCCGTGTATGCGCCGTCCTCGCCCAGGTAGCTGAACGGGGGATAGGCCGCGTCGATACCCATCTTGAAGGTTTCGGCGAGCGCGCCCGCGGAAAGAACCATCATCAGTACGATTGCCAGAGCGATCAATTTCTTCATTTTCGTATCCTCCATAAAAATCAGATTTGCCGCCGTGCGGCGCGCGTTCGTTTTGAACTGGTACTAGTTTAGCACTTTAGCATAGTAAATTAATAGCATAAAAACGCGCATTTTGGATGAAAAATGCGTAAACTGCGATTTTGCACCCAAATCGATACAAAAACCCCTATCCGAATTAAACTCGGTATCCTATAATAAAGTGCGTGGGGGAGGGGATGCGCATGGAAAAGAAAAAACGGAAATATGAAATGGATATGATCCATGGAGCCATACTGCCGAAGATGCTTGTATTTACGCTGCCGCTGATGTTTACCAGCATGCTGCAGCTGCTATACAACGCCGCGGATGTAATCGTCGTCGGCCGGTTCGTGGGCAAGGAATCGCTGGCGGCGGTGGGCTCTACGGGGCCGCTGATCAATCTGATCATCAATCTGTTCATCGGCATGTCCGTGGGCACGAACGTCGTAGCGGCGCGGTATTACGGCGCGCGCGATTTTCAGGGCACGCAGGATACCGTGCATACCTCCATATTGCTCAGCCTGATTTTCGGCGTGGGCGTGGGCATATTCGGCTATGTGTTCGGCGGTACATTTTTAAAATGGATGGGATCGCCGGATGACGTGCTTCCGCTGGCGACCACGTACATCAAAATCTATTTTATCGGTATGCCGGTCAACCTTCTGTATAACTTCGGCGCGGCGGTGCTGCGCGCGGTCGGCGATACGCGCCGCCCGCTGATCATCCTGTCCGTATCCGGCATTATCAATGTCGGTCTGAATCTGTTCTTTGTCATCAACGTGGGTATGGGCGTTGCGGGCGTCGCGTGGGCAACCATCATTTCGCAGGCGGTATCGGCGATTCTGGTGATGCTGTGCCTGATCCGTACAGAAGGCTATGTGCATCTGGATGTGCGCAAGCTGCGCATTCAGGCGGAAAAGTTCCGCGAAGTTATGCGGCTGGGTCTGCCCGCGGGCTTTCAAAGCGTTTGCTTTTCCATTTCCAACGTGCTGATTCAGTCCACCGTAAACGCCTATGGCGCGATCGTCGTGGCGGGCAATTCCGCCAGCCAGAATATCGAAGGCTTTATCTATGTGGGCATGAATTCCTTCTGCCAGGCGGCGATTACCTTTGCCAGCGCCAATAAGGGCGCGGGCAAAAACCGGCGCATCCGTGAAACGCTCGCCAGCAGTTTGATTCTGGTGCTCGCGGTGGGCACGCTGCTCTGCGCGATCGCATATATTCTGCGCCCGCAATTGATCAATATCTATTCGCCGGATCCCGAAGTAATTGCGGCGGGCGTCAGGCGGCTTACCGTTTTCGGGCTTACGTATATGCTGTGCGGCTGCATGGATGTTACCTGCGGCGTGCTGCGCGGTATGGGCGCATCGATTACGCCGATGGTGGTTTCCATCATCGGGGCATGCGCGTTCCGCATCTTCTGGATCTATGCGATTCTGCCGCTCGCGCCCGGTTTCGGCTTCGATCCGCTGGAAACGTTGTATTATTCCTATCCGATTTCATGGGTGCTCACTGGCGGCGTGCATCTGATCTGCTACGCCATATTGATTCGGAAATTCCCGATGGAACCCAAAGCGGAGCTGTCCGATTAATCCTCCGCTTCGCGCCGGTATCGGTTCGGCGATTTGCCCACCAGATGGGAAAAAACGCTGATGAAGTAATTGTAATCGCTGTAGCCGCAATCGAATGCGATATCGCTCACGGAGAGATCGGGGCGCTGCACCAGCAGGCGCTTTGCGCGTTCCATGCGAAGATCGCGCACGTGGCGCATCAGCCCGCAGCCGTATTTCTGCTTGCCGATGGCGTACAATTGCGTTTTGCCGATGCCGAAGCGATCGCACAGATCGCGCGCCGAAATATTTTCCATATAGTGATCCCGCAGCCATTCGTCCAGCTGCTCCGCGATCCGATCCGCCTTCAGCGAAGCCATCTTTTCATTTACCGAATAGCTGGCGACCGCGCGCAGAATCTGCGATGCGGAACGGATGTAGGATTCGGGCAGCAGCTGATGCTTTTCACAGGCGCGCTGAATTTCGTCTGCGTCGATTTGCAAATCGGCGCAGGCGTTTTTGATGGCGAAAACACCCTTTTCAAAGGTATCGTAGCACATGATCTGCCCGAACATCATATAGCCCGCGGGCGTGCCGTCCACCTGAAGCGGCATGATGGCCTCGGTCAGCCCCGCATGGCAGCGGTAAATGTATGCGCCGCCGTCCGCCGCCGCGCGCGTGCAGGCGGCGGTATCACATTTCCGGCAGGCGCAGCGCCCCGCATCCGTATCGCGCACGATCCTGCACAGCGGGGAAAGCGCCTGCGGATAGGCGGTCAGTTCCGCAAATTGTTCATCGAATACCGTGATTCGGATTTTGGTAATTTCATAAAAATCGCGCAGCAGGCGGTTCAGCTTTTCCAAATCGAATACCGGTCGCATTGCGTTCGCCTCCCATTGTGATTACTATAAAATTGTACCATAAAAACGAACAAATTCAAAGTAAAACGAACGTTCTTTACTATAATATCCGGAATTCGATTGTTAAAATAAAAGTATCAAAATTGTATTTTGGAGGTACAACGATGAAAAAGAAGATGACGTTTGCTCTGGCGTTTGCAAACCGCGGCTTCATGCCCGGCGAACTGATCTACGGCGCGCGCGATGATATGGTCAAGGCCGTGACCGATGCGGGCTATGATTACATCATCATGGATAAGGAACTGACCCGCTACGGCGGCGTGGAAACCCGCGATGAAGGTCTGCTGTACGCCAAATGGCTCAAGCAGCACGAGGGCGAATACGACGGCGTGATTTTCTCCATGCCGATCTTCGCCGATGAAAACGGCGCGATCACGGCGCTGCAGGATGCGCATGTGCCGATTCTGATGCAGGCGTATCCCGATGAAATCGGCAAGATGGATTTCGCGCATCGCCGCGATGCGTTCTGCGGAAAATTCTCCGTCACGGACGTGTTCTGCCAGTACGGCGTGCCGTTCACGGTGCTCAAGCCGCACGTGGTGCATCCGCTGTCCGCGAAGTTCCAGGAAAACCTGCGCGATTTCGCCGCGATCTGCCGCGTGGTCAACGGCATGAAGCGCTTCAATCTGGGCTGCATCGGCGCGCGTACCACCGCGTTTAAAACGGTGCGCTTCGATGAACTGGCGCTGCAGAAGCACGGCATCAACGTAGAATCCTTCGATCTTTCCGAACTGTTCCACAAGGTAGAGGAAATGGCGGACGACGATGCGCGCGTGATCGCCAAGAAAAAGGTTCTGTGGGATTATACCGATTTTTCCAAGGTGCCGGAGAAGAACTTCACCACGCTGGCGAAGGTTTCCGTGGCGATCGACGGCTATATCGAGGAATACCATCTGGACGCGCTGGCGCTGCGCTGCTGGAACGAAATGGAAACCTATATGCGCGTGTGCCCCTGCGTGCTGTTGTCTGAACTGAATGATCGCGGCATCGTGGCTTCCTGCGAAATCGATATGTGCTCCGCCGTGACCATGCGCGCCATGAATCTGGCGAGCGAAGGCCCCTGCGCGGTGCTCGACTGGAACAACAATTACGGCGATGATGAGGATAAGGTGATCCTGTTCCACTGCGGCCCCGTGGCGCAGAGCCTGATGACGGGCAAGGGCACCGTAACCGAACATAAGATGTTCGCCAAGGGCGATCCCGGATCCGGCTGGGGCTGCAACGAAGGCCGCATCAAGGCGATGCCGATCACCATTTCCAACTGCCAGACGAAGGATGGCAAGATCGTGGTCTACGCTTCCGAAGCGAAGTTCACCGATGATCCCATCGAAGATACCTATTTCGGCTGCGCGGGCGTTGCGGAAATCGATCATCTGCAGGATAAGTGCATCAAGCTGGCGCGCGGCGGCTTCAAGCACCATACCGCCATCTGCGAAGGCCATTACAAGGCGATCCTGAAGGAAGCCTTCACCAACTATCTGCACTATGATTGGGTAGATATCGACGAATAAATCAATCTGTCGGGTGTCGGATAAACGCTGCAATCAAATAAATCCCCAGCGGGCAAAACCCGCTGGGGATTCGTTTTCAGTGCATCGGAAGCGTTACAGTAAATCGCGTTCCGGTGTTTTCTTCGCTCTCAGCGCGGATGGTTCCGCCGTGCAGCTGCACGATCCATTGCGCGATGGACAATCCAAGCCCCGTGCCCGTGCGGTCGCGCGCTGCGTCCGCGCGGAAGAAGCGATCGAAGATGTGCGGAAGATTTTCCGAATTGATGCCGATTCCGTTATCGGAAACCGTGATCACCGCGCTGTCGTCGTCCTGAAGCGCGCACACCCATACGTCGCCGCCGTCCTTTCCGTATTTTACGGCGTTCTCCATCAGATTCAGCAGAAGCTGCGTAATCAGGCTCTGATCCGCGGTCAGCTCGATGCGCGATTCTGCGTCGATGTGCAGTGCGATCGATCGATCTGCGGCGATGGGCTCCAGCGCCGCCTGCACGCCGTCCAGCACATCGTTTAAACAGATATGCTCCATCGTGACCGGATATCGTCCCTCCTGCGCGCGCGTCAGCGTCAGCATCTGTTCGATCATGCGCCGCATTCTGCGACATTCGTTCAGAATGGTTTTCACCGTTTCACGCTGTGCGTCGGGCAGGGAAGCATCCGCCATCAGGCTTTCGGTATATGCCAGAATCACCGCCACCGGCGTGCGCAGCTCGTGCGATGCATCCGATGTGAAGCGCCGCTCGCGGCGGAAGGAATCCTCCAGCGATGCAAGCATCCGGTTCAGCGTGCGCGTCAGTTCGCCCAGTTCGTCCGCCGTCTGCTCCTCCGGAACGCGCCGCGTCAGATCGCCGTTCGCAATTTCATCCGCGCAGGCGATGATGCGGTGAATCGGCTGGAGCGATCGCCTTGCGATTAAGAATCCGATCAGCGCCGCCAGCGCCGTCATGATCGGCACGCCGATTAAAAACAGCACCTTGAATATCCGAAGCGTTTGCCGAATCTGCGCGCAGGAGGCCGCTACGCGAATGCGCACGCCTTCGCCGTTTACAGTAATCGGCTTTGAATCCAGCAGCAGCCATTCCACATCTGAAAGGCGCGCGCGGGAAAATTCGCCCTCGCGCACGGGCAGAGAATCAAACGATGTAATGTCCTCGCCGTAGGAAGCCAGCTCGCTGCCGTTTTCCTCCATAGGGCGCGCTCAGCGCGCAATCCAGCCTTTCGCTTCCATCGCCGCAGGTATCCACGGCGTAGCCCTCCTGGGCAAGGCGCTTTTCAAGAATCTGCCGCAGCGCCGCATCGTCCTCCACAAGAAGCAATCTCATCATCTACCGCCCCTTTTGGCACGATTATAGCACACGAATGTAAGAAAAGTATAAGAAAATTTCGCCGCTTTCCGCGGGGACAATCTTATTTTTCTGCGGTATCCTGTATGCGAACCTAAATCGAAGTAGTTGAAAATGATGAAGTTGATCAAGATGAATCCGAAGCGGCTGCTGGCGCTTGCGCTCGTGATGGCGACCATCCTTATCTTTGGCGCCTGCGCGCAGGAAAATACGTGGGAAGCGCCCTGCTTCGATGGGCAGTATGATTATGCCTATGCCGATGATCAGCGATCGATATCGATTCGGAAGATTTATGGTGATCAATCCGCGGGCTTTGCCGTGGATGTACAGCTTCGGGATGCTTCCGGTCTGCACGCCGGACTTGCGCAGGCGGATTTCGAACCGCTGTCCACGATGGCGCAGCGCGAAGGCGCGGTGCTGGCGATCAACGCCGATGATTATCGGGCGCACAAGTACGGCGTGATTCTGCGAAACGGCGAAACCCTGCGCGTACACGATACCACGCGCCATATGCTGGCGGTGCTGCCGGATGGATCGTTTGAAACCGTATCCGATCGAACGGTAGAATCGCCGGAAGCGCTGGCGCAGCGGCTGCAGGATCAGGGCGTGCAGAATACATTTGAATTTGGCCCCGTGCTGGTTCAAAACGGGCAGGCGGTGGATTTTCCCGCCGCGTTCGATGTGATTTCCACCCGCGATACGCGCAGGGAACCCAGAACGGCGATCGGCTTGATTTCTCCGCTGCATTATGTTATCTTAGTAATTGACGGACGCCAGCCGGACTATTCCGAGGGCATATCGCTGCAGATGCTGCAGCATATGTTCGTCGTCCTCGGCGCGCAGGCCGCGATCAATCTCGATGGCGGCGGATCGACCGAGCTTTGGTTCCGGGGCGAAATTCTGAATCAGCCCGCGGGCGGACATGAACGGCAGCTTTCGGACTGCATCTGGTTCTGAAGGTGGCGCGCATGAAAAGATTTTTAATTTCGATTCTGCGCGGCGCGGCGGCGGGCGTCGCCCTGAACAGCGCGATCTGTATGATCTCATCGTATTGGCTGAAGCTGGGCTATTACGCGCCATGCTTCGTGGGACTGGAAGAGCTGTGCGGCGACGAACTGAACGGGGCGCTGGTACAGGCGTGCGCGTTTGCGCTGGCGGGCGCGCTGATCGCCGCGCTATTGCGCCTTAAGTGGAAACGGGCGTTTCTGGCGATCGCGCTGGGCGTGCTCATCGCGGGCATTCTGGTATCGCTGGCGTCGCTGGGCATACTTCATACATTCGCAGGAGGCTGACATGCTGCAAACGCTTCAAAATCTGGATTGGACGATTCTGGAAGGAATTCGAAATATATTCAGCTGTAGATTTTTGGATGCGCTGATGCCCATCATAACGCGGCTGGGCGACGCGGGCTTGATCTGGATCGCGGCGGGGCTCGCGCTGATCGCCACGAAAAAATACCGACGAAACGGCGTAATGCTGCTGTGCGCGCTTTTGTGCGGCGTGTTGATCGGCAATGTGGCGCTCAAGCATCTGATCGCGCGTTCGCGCCCCTGCTGGATACGGACGGATGCGCCGATGCTGATCGCCGTGCCGAAGGATTATTCCTTTCCCTCCGGACATACGCTGTCCTCGGTCATCGCCGCCGCATGCCTTGCGCGCACGGATCGCCGGTTCGGCTATATCGCGATCCCGCTGGCGGCCGCAATCGCATTTTCAAGATTGTATCTGTTCGTGCATTTTCCGACCGATGTGCTCGCCGCCGCCGCGCTGGGAATCGGCATCGCCGCCGCAGTCTACCGGTTGTTTCCCCGCCGAAAGACGGGACTGGCAAAATAAGAATTGCCCTGAAAACATCTTTGCGTTTTCAGGGCGATTCTTATGATGATTGCTCAGATCGTCCAATTCTGGCTGTCGGTTTGCAGGTTCGCCATGTGGGTGTACAGGCCGTTCTGCGCGTACAGCTCGGCGGGGCTGCCCTGTTCGGCGACCACGCCGTCCTTCAGAACTACGATCTTATCCGCGCCCGCCACGGTGCGCATCCGGTGCGCGATGATCAGAACGGTTTTGTTCTGAATCAGCCGCGAAAGCGCGGTTTGAATCAGCGTTTCATTTTCTACATCCAAACTGGCGGTGGCTTCGTCCAGCAGGATGATGGGCGCGTTCTTCAAAAATGCGCGGGCGATGGAAATGCGCTGGCGTTCGCCGCCGGAGAGGGCGCAGCCGTTTTCGCCGATATCGGTGTTCCACTTATCCGGAAGCTTTTCCGCAAATTCATCGCAGTTGGCGAGCTTCGCGGCGGCGAGTACCTCCGCGTCGGTCGCGTCCTTGCGGCCCAGACGGATGTTTTCCAGAATCGTATTATCAAACAGCGTTACATCCTGAAATACGATGGAATACAGGCTCATCAGCTTTTCGGGATCGATCTTCGATATATCCATGCCGCCCACGGTGATGCGGCCCTTCTGGTGATCCCAGAAGCGCGCCGCCAGGCGGGATACGGTGGTCTTGCCGCCGCCGGAGGGGCCGACCAGCGCCGTGACCTGTCCCTGCTTTGCGGTAAAGGATACGTCCTTCAGCACCGTTTCGCCGGAATTGTAGGCGAAACCCACGTGATCAAATACGATATCGCAGCCCTGATTGGTCAATTGTTCGCTGCCGGTCTGCACGGGGTATTCCAGAATTTCGTTCATGCGGCCTACGTTGGTGCGCATCGCGATGACCGCCGCCAGATTTTGCAGCGCGCCCTGCATGGGATCATACAATCGAGAAGCGACCAGCAGGAACATAAACAGCGTCAGCACATCGATGCTGCCGTTGATCAGCAGCACGGAGCCCGTCAGCGCCACGGATGCGATGCCCAGCTTCAGCACCATGCCCGCGGAGGTGACGAATACGGCGTTGGTCAGTTCCGCGGCGATGGTCTGCTTTTCCACGGCGCGGATTTTCTTTGAAAG